>CAKOWI010000004.1 GCA_934122275.1 uncultured Bacilli bacterium
CAACAATAACAAATTTATTGTATCATATTGCTTAAATTTTTTTATAAATTTGGTATCACATCATTTACAACCACACATAATTAACTTATTTTTTCAAACTGGCTATTATATAATTTTTCATAGAATCCTTTTTGTTTCATTAATTCGTCATGTGTTCCTTGCTCTATAATATTTCCTTCGTTCATAACTAATATCAAATCAGCATTTTTAATCGTAGATAATCTATGTGCAATTATAAATGAAGTTTTTTTCTCCATTAGTTTATCCATCGCTTTTTGAACTAGTTCTTCCGTTCTAGTATCTACGTTACTTGTAGCTTCATCTAGTATTAAAAATGGTGCATCTTCAAGCATTCCTCTTGCTATTGTAAATAACTGAGTTTGTCCTTGACTTATTGTGTTTGAATCATTAATTTTAGCATCTAATCCATTAGGAAGAGCCTTTATAAAATGATCAACTCCAACCACCTTACAAGCTTCCATTATATCTTCATCAGTTACTTTATCATTATTAAATTTAATGTTATCCCTTATAGTACCTTCAAAAAGCCATGTATCTTGAAGTACCATGCAAAATAGTTTATGAATATTATCTCTTGACAACTCACTAATTGGAATACCATCTATTAGAATTTCACCATCATTTATATCATAAAACTTCATAAGTAAATTAACAATTGTTGTTTTTCCAGCTCCTGTTGGACCAACTATTGCTATTTTTTGTCCTGGTTTTATTTTTGCACTAAAATCCTTAATTATTAATCTTGATTTATCATATCCAAATTTAACATGTTTAAATTCTATTTTTCCCTTAGCCTTAGAACAATCTAAGTATTTTTTTATTCTCTTTTCAGATTTCATCTCTTTTTCATCTAGGAATTCAAATACACGCTCTGATGCAGCAACCGTAGACTGAAGACTCGTCATAGATTGTGCAATTTGTTTCATTGGATTTGTAAATAATCTTACATATATAATAAATGCTACTATAACACCAAACGTTATATGATTATTTAGTACTAATAAAGCACCAACTACACATACAGCAACATATCCAAAGTCACCAACAAAGCTCATAATAGGTTGCATACATCCACCAAAGAAAATACTTTTTCTTTTAGCTTCATATAAGTTATTGTTTAATTTATCAAAATCCTTAATTGCACCTTCTGTTGCATTATATGCACTAACTACATTATGACCAGAATATATTTCTTCTATATATCCATTTACATCACCTAATGACTTTTGTGATTGTTCAAAATACTTTTGTGTTCTCTTTAAAATCGAAAGCATTAATGAAAAACCAATTAAGCTTGATAATATGGCAGTTATAGCCATAATCCAGTTAGTTACAAACATCATTATAATAGCACCAATAAACATAGTTAAACTACTTACTATAGTTGCTAGGCTATCATTTAAATTTTGAGCTATTGTATCAACATCATTAGTAACTCTAGATAATACATCACCAATTTCATGATTATCAAAATATTTAAGTGGTAATCTATTTATTTTTGAACTTATACTCTTTCTTAGTTTTCTTGCAAAGTTATTAGAAACAGTAGTCATTGAAAAGTTTTGTATAAAACTAAATAATGAACCTACTATATATAAAATTCCAATAAATATAGCTATCTGTTTTATTTTTTCAGTATTCATTTTTGGTTTTACTAAATTATATACTGATTTAGGTAATTTATCTATTTGTTTAAGTGTTTTATTGGTACTTGATTTAGCATCAACTTCACTCATTATTCTTAATGTTTTTAATTGATCTTTTTTATTAATTGTTTTACCATCTATACTTATATCATCTAGCATAGATAGTAAAGCATCATCAGAAAGACTTAAAATAACACCATATTTATTTTCATCAGTTTTAGAGTTATTAAATGAATTAGCCAAATTCATTTTTTCTTCTTGACTAATAACATCAGATGCCATAAGTCCTTTAATCTTATCTTCAGTAATATTTTCTGAAATCTTTTCTACAACTAATTTTAAGTTTTTTGTATTTAAAGTTAATCCTTTACCAATTTCATCAGTAAGATCAGACAATTTATTTGGCGCTATTAAAGATAAAATAGATGATACCATAGCAATTACAAGTGCAATAGTCATTATTACATGCCAACTTTTTAAACTGCCAACTAACCTTTTCATCGATAAAAAGAAATTTTTAGGTTTTTCAGAAACCTTTGGTCCTCCTGGTCTAGGCATTTTTTAATTCCCCCTCACTTAACTGAGATAAAGCAATTTCTTTATATACCTCACAATTTTTTAATAATTCTTTATGTGTACCAATACCTACACATTTTCCCTTATCTAATACAATTATTTTATCTGCATTAATGATTGTTCCTATTCTTTGAGCGACAATCATAACAGTTGCGTCACTTGTATATTTTTTAAGTTCTCTTCTTAATACAGAATCAGTCTTATAATCAAGAGCTGAAAATGAATCATCAAATATGTATATTTCTGGTTTTCTTGCTATTGCACGAGCTATTGCAAGTCTTTGTTTTTGACCACCTGATACATTTGTTCCACCACGAGCTATATGTGATTCATATTTTTCATCCATTTTTTCAACAAAATCCTTTGCTTGAGCTACATCAATAGCTTCCTTTATTTTATCATTTGTTATCTTATTATTACTTTTACCATAAGATACATTACTTGATACCGTACCAGTAAACATAACCGCTTTTTGAGGTACATATCCGAGTTTATTATTTAAAGCTTCTTTTTTATATTCTTTAACGTCTACACCATCTATTAAAACCTTACCACTTGAAGCATCATAGAATCTAGGAACTAAGTTAATTAGTGTAGATTTACCACTACCAGTAGAACCAATAAATGCTATAGTCTCACCTTTTTTAACCTTAAACGATATATCTCTTAATATATATTCATCTGCATCTGGATACTTAAATGATACATCCTTAAACTCAACAGTTCCCTTTTCTTTTGTTTTTTCATCAAAACTTCCCTCTATAACTGATATGTCTTGATCTAGTATTTCATTTATACGTTCTGCTGATATTTTAGCTCTTGGCCACATCATAAATATTACTGCAAGCATTAAAAATGACATAATAACTTGCATTCCATAACTAGAAAATACTACCATATTACTAAATAAAGTTATCTTATCTAACATATTTGCTTTTTCTATTAAAACTGTACCAATAACGTAAATTCCTAGTGTTAACCCTTGCATAACAAGACTCATAATTGGACTCATAAGAGAAAAGCATCTTTGATTAAACATTTGTAAATTAGTTAAATCGTTATTTACCTTATCAAATCTTTCTTCTTGGTATTCTTCTGCATTAAAAGCTCTAATAACACGAATACCAGTTAAATTTTCTCTTGTAACTCCATTTACCTTATCAATTAGCTTTTGTACCTTTTCAAATTTAGGTAATACTACAATAAATAATATAGTTACAAAAATAAGTAATATAAGAACACAACAAGCCGTTAAAATGCTCCACTGTGTACCTTTATTTAATATTTTAAGTATAGCCCAAACAGCCATAATAGGAGCTTTAACAAGCATTTGTAATCCCATTCCTATAACCATATCAACTTGTGTAACATCATTTGTAGTTCTAGTTATTAAACTACTAGTTGAAAACTTCTTCATCTCTTGCATACCAAAATTTTCAATTTTATTAAATATCTTTCTTCTTATAGTAGTTGCAAAACTAGAAGCTATATTAGCAGCAAAATAACCAACTATAATAGCAGATATAAGACTACCAAATGCACAAGATAACATGTATGAACCTTGTCTTAAAATATCACTCATCTTACTACCATCAGTTTGAACAAGTCTTGTTATAGCACTCATATAATCTGGCATTTTAAGATCAAGCCAAACTTGTACAACTACAAGTATAAGACAAAATAATATTCGAACTATATCTTTTTTAGATAAATTTTTAAATAATTTAAACATACTCTTAAATCCTTTCCATATTCTTAATAATTTTATTTAATACATTACTAAATATTAAACATTCTTCATCACTAATATCTTTACTTAAGCTATTTAAAATCTTTTTTCTATCATCACTTAATATATTTACAACATCTATTGCTTTATCAGTTAACGTTATAATCTTTTTTCTACAATCATCTTTTGAATCTTTTCTTACTATATAACCATTCTTTTCCATAGTATCAAGTATTGAAGATAAAGTAGATTTATTACATGTAACGAAGTTTTCTAGCTGTCTTTGACATTGTTCACCTTTTTCATATATAGAAATTATTATTTTAGACTGAGCTGGTGTGATATTAAACCCTAAATCTTTATATCTTTTTGAAAAAAACTTAAAGATATATAACTGAGTCTCATGAAGTTCATCAAATACTTTTACTTTATTCAAAATCATCACCTCACTAGTTTGATATCGAACTATTAAATTATACACCACAAAAAATATATATGCAACAAAAAAAAGAACATTTTAATAGTTCTTAATTATTTGGAATTAGTTTTTTTGTTTTTGAAGGAAAAAATCTATTTATTTCCTCTTTAGCACTTTCATTAGAATCAGACGTATGTATAGCATTTCTCATTTCATCTGTACCATATAAGTTTCTAATTGTGCCTTCTTTAGCTAATCTACTATCTGTTTTGCCAGCTAATTCTCTTAACTTTAAAACAGCATTATCTCCCTCAACTACCATAATTGCAACTGGTGCTGATAGCATATACTCTTCTAATGCTCCATAAAAAGGTCTATCAAGTAGATGAGAATAATGCTGTCTTAATACATCTTTATCTAATTCTTTAACTTCAAATTTAGTCACTTTTAAATCATTATTATATAAGATACTGATTATATTACTGCAGTTTTTTAAACCATCTGGTTTAATGATTACTAAAGTCTTTTCATTCATATTTATACCTCCCTGTATTTGTCAGTATAATATATATTCTAAAAGATTACAAGTCATACAACCTAATTACAAAAAGAACTTCCCTATTTGGAAGTTCTTCTACTACATATTATTTCCGCAGCAACCTGGATCAATATTTGTTACAGTATTTTCTTCTGACTGAGTATATTCTGGTCTATATGTATGTTCGTAAATATGATTATTAATTATTCTTGTATGAATTGGACAAATATGTCCTTGTCCTTTTTTGATATACTAATTAATACTCCATACATTATCATTTAATAATATTTTATAAGTAAGATTCATCTTTTTAGAAAAACTATCAATTGCCTTAAATACCTTCTTTGTAAAATAATACTCATTTAATTCTTTCATATCAATTTCATCATCTGCTACAAACTTAATTATTAAACAATTATCTGTAATATTAATTATTATATCTTCAATATATTTATATTGTCTATTTCCTATAACTTTTTTTCCTGCTTTTGTAATTCTAGTCTTTTTTATATCAAGCTTATCAGCAAGAATAAGTGATAATGCTATTATATTATTCGAATCAAAACCTTCACTATGAATTTTAATGGCCTCTAACACATCTAAATCGTCATCAAATGATATATTGTGTTCTTTAAAGTACTTTTTTGTATATTCATAGCTCCTTAAGGCATGATTATCTTTTCCTTGCAATGCACCAACATCATGAAACAAACAAGCTATCTTTGCTTTTGTAATAAATTCTTCGTCGTATCCCAATGATGATAAAATTTTTTCTACTAAATCAGTTACATTTAATATATGTTCGTAATTATGATATGCCCAGCCTCTTTCTTCATCTTCTAACACACCTATTTGATCATATATCTTTCTTATACTATAATCATTCAAAAGCTTATTATATATTTCTTTTATCATAAGTACCTCCATCAGTATAAGTATATCATACTTTATCAAAACTAACTTTAATATTTATCTCTTTATTTTCAAATATCTCAATTTTATCTATTAAATTAACTAATAATTCTCTATCAATTTCCTTCATGGATAAAAAATTATCAATATATTCTATTATAATTTTACTTTTAACTTCTATATTTGTATCTTTATTGATATTACTACTTAGTTCATCATATCTTTTTTGCTTTATATTTAATTCGTTTTCTAACTTTTCCTTTACCCTTTTAAATTGTTCTTCAGTTATTCTATCATTTATTTTATCAATATAAACAACATCCAAATTATTTTTTATTTGTTTGATATCATTAAAAATTACTTCTACTTCTTTCTTATCATCATCATTGTCTAACTTAAAATTATTTAAGACAGAATTCTTGATTCTATCCTTATTAATATAATTTAAGCATAAACTAGTCAAAGAATTAATTACAACTTGTTCAAGTTTTTCATAATTATTTGAATGAGTTGTACATAGTCTTTGTTTCATGTAAGTTCGGTAATAATTACAAATAGTATAACATTTATTATCTTTCTTTCTTCTTGAGGTTATCCCAACTCTATGACCACAATTTCCGCAGTATAAAAGTCCATCTAATAAATGTTTTTCCTTTTTTTCATTTCTTCCTGCATTTTTAGGTATTCTCTTTTGAACTTCATAAAATAAACCTTTATCAATAATTGCATCATGTGTATTTTCCACAATTATATAATTATTAGGATCGTTTTTAATGATTTTTTTAACCTTATAATTTATCTTATTTCTTTTATTTTGAACTAAATCACCTATGTACATTCTATTAGTCAAAATATCTCTTATTGTTTTAGAATGCCACTGTCCATATTTTAAATCATAGTTGTTTTTCCATTCAAAGTTATAATATTGTGCTGGTGTTTTTACTCTTTCATTAGTTAATTTTTTTGCTATATTATAAAATGATGATCCATCTAAACACATTTTAAATATTTTTCTTACAATAACAGCTTGTTCTTTATTTATAACTAAATGATTTTTATTTTCTAAGTCCTTACTATAACCAAATGGTGCTCTGCCACCTACCCACTTTCCCTCTTTTTGTTTTGCCCTTAAACTGGATTTGATTTTTTTAGAAATATCTTTTGCATACATGTCATTCATTATTGCTTTAAATGGTGCTATATCATTATTAGAACTATCTAAAAATGTATCTATATTATCAGTAACTGCAATATATCTAACGCTATGCTCTGGAAAATATTTTTCAATTAAATTACCTGTACCAATATAATCTCTTCCAAGTCTAGACATATCTTTAGTAATAACCATATTAATTCTACCTAATTCAATATCATTTAATAATCTATTAAATTCTGGTCTATCAAAATTTGTACCTGAATATCCATCATCAATATAAGTATCATAAACCATTAAGTTATTTTCTTTAACATATTGAAGTAATAAACTTTTTTGATTTGTAATACTTTCGCTTTCCATTACTTTATCATCATCTTCACGAGATAATCTTATATAAATACCAACATTATATGTTTTATTTATAGTTGTTAGCAAATTTCATCATCTTCATGTAATGAATTAATGTTATCATTTTTAATCTTGCAAAATTTATTTACATATTCTTTAAGCTTTTTATTTAAAACATCAATTAATATATTATCTATATTTTTTTCTTCGTTAAAAATGAATTTTATCTTATATTTATTCATAGTAAACACCTCAGTTAAGTTTATGGATAAATATTACTTATATGTAAAAAAACATTCTTCCTAATAATTTGGTAGAATGTTTTTTATTATCTTTTAATAAAGATGCATATAATTTACTTCATGTTCATAATTTGTTAACAATATACAATTTTTCAGCTAATATGTAACACTTTTAATCCATTTTGAGTTTTTTATTTAAATAAATTACTATATGTCATATTTCCAGTCAGAACATTTTTTACTAGCATTATCATAAGTTGTTCCATGAACAAAACATATAAGATTTGTTTTCATCTATGCTTTCCTTAATATCTAATTTTACCATATTTTTTCCATAAGACAAAAATTCTATTAATTTATCAGAATCAACTATATCTTTATTACATTGTTGATAGTTTAAGCAACAGTACCGATTTATATTAAAGCATATTAAAAACATCCTACAGTTAATAAATTTATTATTTTTGTAAGATATTTCTATTTTTTAATTATTTTTTTCTATTTCAAAATTCAATAGTTCTTTACACATTTTTTCATATAAGTCTTGTTCGTGACCAATAGTATCAATTAAAAACATTTTGTCATTTTCATATTCTTTTAAACCTTTCATATAATAAGGCTTGTCATCATCTAATACAATAAATGGTATAATGCTATTTCTTAAGCATTCTTTAAACATTATTATTCTACCTACGCGACCATTGCCATCACCAAATGGATGTATTCTTTCAAATCTATAATGAAAATCAACTATATCTTCTAAAGTAATATTAGTTTTTGAATTATATTCGTTTAATAATTCTTCGATTTTCTCTTCTACATCTTCTGGTGCTGTGGTATTAATAACATTAACTACACCAATTATATTAGGAACAACTTTAAAACCACCAACATTATATCTAGGATTTTCTTCATCACTAGTGTTTCTCTTTAATATCTTATTCATTTCAATTATCATATCTTTAGTCAATAAGTTATCAACATTGTCTAACATATAATCAAATAATTTGAAATGATTTTTAGATTCAATTAAATCATCCAATTTTATCAAATCATTACTTTTAGGAATAAATGAAGATGTATCAAATATCGCTTCAGTCTGTTCACTAGTTAATCTACTACCTTCAATTTTATTTGAATTATAAGCAAAATTAACTTGTGAATAATGATATATATTACCTTTAAATTTAGACTCTTTTTGTTTAATTAATTCATTTTTAATTTTATTTATATCCATAATTCATCACACTTTCATTGCACTAATTATTATTTGGTAAAGAAATTGCCCATCTTAATAATTTTTTGTTTGAATCCTTTGTTTTTTTGTCTATATCATTCAAATCTTTTCTTTTTTCATTATTATAATAATCAATTTCCTTTGAAATAACCTACTATAACATTATACCATACAAAAATACATTTCTTATCAAAATGCCTTTAGTTTGTACTTATTTTCTCTTAAAATTTTTGGTCTATCATAAATTATCACTCTTGTTCTACTTTATGACATATATTTCTTTCTACGCATCTTTCAATTGGTTGTTCAATTATTGGATCGCATCCACATTGATTCATCATAGAATCATTAGCTTGCCAATTATTTTGACAACAACATCTGTTATTATTAAAAAACATTTAAATCCCCCTTATCTACTTTATAGTATGAAGAATTTAAATGTTTGAATAGGTTATAGCTTAATATTTTCTAAAAAGGCATTTTAAAATTACCATTTTTCATCATTTTCATCATCTTTTGCATTTGTTCAAATTGATTTAATAATTTATTAACTTCAGTAACGTTTGTTCCACTACCATTTGCTATTCTTTGCTTTCTAGATGATTTAATTATTTCTGGATTTCTTCTTTCTTTTAAAGTCATTGAAGAAATAATAGCTTCTAATCTAGAAAATTGTTTAGGATCAATTGATATATTATTAAGTCCCATTTTTCTAGCTCCTGGAAGTAATTTTATTAAATTTTCTAATGGTCCAAGTTTTTTTATCTGTCTTAACTGAGTTAAAAAATCATCTAAATCCATTTTCCCAGCTTGCATCTTCTTTGCAGCTTTCATGGCTTCTTTTTCATCAATAACAGATTCTGCCTTTTCTATTATTGACATTATATCACCATTACCTAGTATTCTAGATACCATTCTTTCTGGATCAAACTCAGTTAAACCATCTAATTTTTCACTAGTACCTATAAATTTAATTGGAACGTTCGTTAAATGTTTTGCAGAAAGTGCAACACCACCTTTTGTATCACCATCCATTTTAGTTAAAATGGTTCCAGTAATAGGTAGTGCATCATTAAATCCATTTATAACGTTTATTGCATCTTGCCCTATCATTGCGTCAATTACAAGTAAAATTTCATTTGGATTTACTGACTCATTTATTTTCTTTAATTCATCCATCAAGTTCTCATCAACATGTAATCTACCTGCAGTATCAACTAAAACTAAATCATAGCCCTTTTCTTTAGCATAATTTATACCATTATTAACTATATTTACGGCATCTTTTTGTCCTTCTTCATAAACCTCTATATTCAATTCTTTTCCTAGAGTCTTTAATTGATCAATTGCTGCTGGACGATATACATCTGCTGCAATAAACATAACTTTTTTATTTTTCTTTTTTCTAAGTAAGTTTCCAAGTTTACCAATCGTAGTTGTTTTACCACTACCTTGTAGACCAACTAGCATTATAATAGCAGGATTTCCATTTAAATTAAGTTCATTTTTTTCATCACCTAACAATGCAAGTAATTCATCTTTTAATATCTTTAAAAATACTTCACCTGGTTTAAGACTTTTTTTAACTTCTTCACCAAGTGCTTTCTCCTTAACTTTGTTAGTAAATTCTTTTACAACTTTATAGTTAACATCAGCCTCTAATAAAGCTAATCTAACTTCTCTCATGGCATCTGTTATATTATCCTCAGTTATCTTTCCATACCCTTTTATTTTATTTATTGCACTTTCTAATTTTTCTGTTAAACTTTCAAACATATATATCACCAATAAATATTATAACAGAAGTATTAATATTACGAAAGAATAAAATTTATTTTAAATGAAAAAAAGGCCAAAAACCTTTTTAATACCAAAGTCTTGATATGTCTACGTTCTGTGACATAGGCATAGGATGTGGCATTTCCATTTTTATTATAGTCGGTAACTTAAATGCAGAACCAAAAGTTACACAAGTACCAGGTTGTAATCCCTTCATTTTTTCAACTATTTCATCTGTTATAAATGGAACCATTTGTCTTATGAATGAAACATCTCTTGGGTGTTGCATTTTAAATATTAAGAAATTTGAACACTGTGATAAAACGGTTTCAGAAAGCTCAGAAGGTCTTTGTGATATAAGTCCTAAAATAACACCATATTTTCTTCCTTCTTTTGCAATTCTATCAAATATATTATATCCTAAAACTTTAGTGTCAGAGTCTTGTTGAACATATCTATGTGCTTCCTCTAATATTAAGTGAACAGGAAATGATCCTCTTTGTTCTAGTTTAGAAGTAAAATCAAATAGCAACTTAGAATATATCTTACATATTGTTTTAGCAAGTCTATCATCCAAATAACTAATATTTATGTTTATTATTTGAGCACGAGTACCATTTTGAGCAGTAATTAATTCTTTAATAAAATCAAATTTATTAACGTATCTATCAACTTTAAAGTACTCTGAATATTCTCCTTTTATTAAAGAATCAAGTCTAACTTTTAATACATTAGCTTTATCATATGCTCTATTACTTTTTAAAGTACCTTCAGAAATTAAAGCAAAATCAAATGCATCTCTTAAGTTTTCCAAAGTAAATGGTATAGTACCATCTGGTAATTCTAATTTTAAATTTGGATTTATAAATCTCTTAATGAATTCTGATACAAGCTGAATCTCCCCTATTTTTCCCTCTTTATCAATTATTAAACATTGTCTTAAAGTTCTAGTATATCCCGGCTGAATAATTGGAGCTTCAAGGTTTAAATCAACCGTATTGAATGAAGTTAATATCGCAAATATTTGGTCATGTATTTGTGATGCAGCTCCTCCGCTATATAAAACTTCTAATATCGCTTTAGCTATTATATCATTCTTATACATTATTGTATCTTTTTCATCACCAGCAAAAACAGTTACAAGTCTTAATGCTTTTTCTATTATTGGCAATTGTGTTGAATCATCAACATCTAATAGTAATGCAAAATCATCAATATCTAATAACCATAATGGAAGTTTAATTAAATTCTGTTTATTAAGTCTTACGTTTGTTGAATAACGTTTAAAATTTATTTGACTATTTTGAATTGATAAAGCACTTTCATATTCACCATAAGCGTCAAAAATAAATACACAAGCATTTCTTGGAGCAGGATTTTGATTAAAGAATACATTTTGGAACAATCTAGCAACTCCGCAAGATTTACCAGAACCAGTATTACCAAAAATAGCAAAATGATTACTAAAGAAGGTATTTAATGGTACGTAAGCTGGTGTATTATTATAAAGTGGCATACTTCCAATTAAAACTTTTCTTTCTATGTTATTATTATCGTCAACAACAATTAATTTTGTCTCTTCATCAGTTGCAGCTAAACAAACATTACCTACACCTGGTTTATTAATAATACCAGCAACAAATCTATCATTTGATATTTCTCCTAGTAGTTGAACAGTTCCTGATTGTCTATTTAACGATGTTAAAATACCAACTATTTTTTTATTTGAAGGCAAATTAAATATAACATGATGATCAATTAAGTTCTTTTCAAAAGCAAGATCAGAAGTTACTTCTATAGTAACAACATCAGCTCCAGCATCCTTAACAATACCTATTTCATTAGGTAATACTTCTCTTTTTGGTACTTCGTTTGTTATATTAACAACTTTCTGTTCTTCTGGCATAACAACGTTTGACGTATTTGACGCATTAAATCCCTGATTTGCACCAATATTATTTGAAATTTCACTACTAGACTGAACATCAATATTATCATTAACACTACTACCTATATTATCATTAATATTTTCAGTTGAAACATCTAAATTTGTACTATCTTCCTCATTTTCTGTCTCACCTAAATTAGTATTATCAATTATATCAATATTTTCTAATTCTTCCATTTTATCAGCCCCTTACATAACTTATACGGTAATTATATCATTTAAATAAAAAAAAATAAATATATAATTTAAATTGTTGACATTTAAATAGTTCAAAGGTAATATAATATACTTAGAAAAGGGTGATAACTATGATAAAAGTAAGATTTAATAATGTTAGTAAAACATATAAATGCGGTGAAGAAAAAGTAAAAGAATTAAGTAATTTTAATTTAGAAATTAAAAATGGTGAAATTGTAGTATTATGTGGTAGCTACGGAACATTTAAGACAACCCTACTGAATTTTTTGGTAAAAAAAGAAAAAGTTAGTGATGGAGAGATAATAGTTAATGATATAAATATAGAAAAAATTAAAACTAAAGATTTAATAAAAAAGATTGGTTACGTACTAAATAGTGGTAATTTAATTGAAGATTTAACTTTAATTGAAAATATAATGTTATCTAAAAAAATAGCAAAATCTTCTATAGATGAAAGTGAAATTATAAGTAAATTATGTTTAGATGGTAAGGAAAAGTACTATCCTCGTATGCTTTCAAGTGAAGAAAAAATATTAGCATCTATAATAATTAGCATAGTTAAAGATCCTGAAATTATACTTTTAGATGAATCCCTTGATAACATAGGTATTGATAAAAAAAAGAAAGTAATAAAGCTATTAAAGTCACTATCAAAAAGTAAAAAAAGTATTATCATAACTACTAAAAATGAAAATCTAGATAATACCCTTAAAAACGTATTTTTGTTAAAAGAAAAAGATAATATTGTTACAGTTTCATGCCCTATTATTAAAAATAAAAGGACTAAAAAAAATGCTAAATAAAGAAATTTTTAAGTATTTATATAATAATATTAAAAGTGTTATTATTTTCATAGTTTGTATATTAGCAGTAGGAATAATTACAGGATTATATAACACTAATACAAATTTAAATAATATGGTAAGAAAAGAATTTAACGATATTAATTTTTTTGATATAAAGCTTACAAGTGACATAGGCTTTAATGATGATGTTATAGAAATTATAAATAACATTAAAGAGGTAAAAGGATTAAGTGTTCAAAATAATATAAGTGCTAGTGTTACAATTAATAATAAAAATTATGATGTTAATGTAACAAGTATTAATAAAGCTAGAAGTATCAATAATAAAAACTATATAAATAGATTAACGTTAATAAATGGTAGATATCCTATAACTATAAATGAAGGTCTTGTAAGTGAAAGTTTTTATAACAAAAATAATCTTCAAATAGGAAGTTTAATAACCCTATCACCTGAAAATAGTGATTATTTAAGAGCTAAAAAAATAAAAATATCTGGTGTTGTAAAAGATATTTATTCTAGTAATAACAATGTATATAATGTTTACTTAAACGAAAGTGATTTTGATATAGATAATTATAATGAAATATTAATTACACTTAATAACAATAAAAAGTATGAAACCAATTCAATTAAATATCAAAAGTATGTAAATGAAAATATAGATATTATATCAAATAGTATAAAAGATGCTATAAATAAGGAAAAGGAAACTTTAATTAGTAATATTACAGATGAAATTAAATATTTAGAAGAGGATTTAAATGAAACCTATAACTCTGAGGTTGCACAAGAGTCTTCAAATGAACAAATAAAATTAATAAGTGAAAAATTAGAAAAAGAAAGAAAAAAATTACAAATAGTTAGTAATTCTACTGTATCATTAATTAATAGATGTAATTCAAAGGATACTAGTTCAGAAATTAAAATAAATAGCATAAGAATTACATGTACTTTTACCCTACTACTATGTTTATTAGTTTTAATTATAGTATCTGTAAGAAAGATATCAAAAATATTATCTGATATTTTAAAACTAGAATTATTAGGATACAATAAATATTTTGTGGTGTCTTTATATGTTATACTTACTTTAATAATTATCTTTGTAAGTAGTTTATTTGGCTTTTTAATAGGTTCTAAAATATTTTCTACTGCTATATTACTACACTATGGTTCAATTTATAATTTACCATTTGTTATGCCAAAATATGATTTTAATTTATTTATTAAATCCGTCTTAAAATTACAAATAGCAATTATAATATCAATTTATTTTTATTCTTATATTCACAATAAAAAACGATTTATAAAGCTTAAAAATAGTATAAAATTACTACTTAATTTACAATAGTTAACACATTTTATTAAAACTTAAGCAAAAAAATATCAATGTTGCAATTGCAACATTGATATTTTTTTATTTATTGGTATAATTGATAAAGTTAAAAATATTGGAGGTATAAAATGAATGAATATGATGGTTTTAAAGGGAAAAAATGGAAAGAAGAAATAAATGTTAAACAATTTATTTTAGATAATTATACTGAATATACAGGTGATGAAAGTTTTTTATCAGAACCTACAGAAAAAACAAAGAGACTAAATAATAAATATTCAGAAATGTCAAAAATAGAAATAGAAAAAGGAATATATGACGTTGATACAAAAACAGTATCTGGTATTGATGCTTATAATCCTGGCTACTTAATTAAAGAAGATGAGGTAATTGTTGGACTTCAAACTGATGCACCACTTAAAAGAATCGTAAATCCTTTTGGTGGTATGCGTATGGTTAGACAATCACTAGAAGCTTATGGATATAAATTAGATCCTAAAGTAGAAGAATACTTTAAATATAGAAAAACTCATAATGATGGTGTTTTTGCTGCATATACAACTGATATTAGAAAAGCAAGACATGCTGGATTATTAACTGGACTACCTGATGCATATGGTAGAGGAAGAATAATTGGTGACTATAGAAGGATTGCTTTATATGGAATTGATAGATTAATTGATGAAAAGAAGAAAGACCTTCTTGATCTTGAAAAAGAAGATTTAACAGAAAGTAAAATAAGATTAAGAGAAGAAGTATCAGAACAAATCACTGCTCTTGAAGAGATGAAACAGATGTCATTAAGGTATGGCTTTGATATTTCAAAACCTGCTAGCAATGCTAAGGAAGCTGTTCAGTGGTTATATTTTGGTTATTTAGCTGCTATAAAAGAAAATAACGGTGCTGCTATGAGTTTAGGTAGAACTTCAACTTTCTTAGATATTTACTTTGAAAGAGATTTAAAAAATGGTACTTTAACAGAAAGTGAAGCTCAAGAAATCATTGACCAATTTATTATGAAACTTAGAATGGCAAGACACTTAAGAACTCCAGAATATAATGAATTATTTGCTGGAGATCCAACTTGGGTTACTGAAAGTATTGGTGGTATGACTGAAAATGGAAAATCACTTGTAACCAAAAACTCATTTAGATATTTACATACTTTATACAATCTAGGATCAGCTCCTGAACCTAACCTTACTATTTTATGGAGTGAAAACTTACCAGAAAACTTCAAAAAGTATTGTGCTAAAGTTTCAATAGATACTGATGCAATACAATATGAATCAGATGAATTAATGAGACCAATTCACGGTTCAGACTATGCAATAGCTTGTTGTGTTTCTGCTATGACAGTTGGTAAACAAATGCAGTTTTTTGGAGCTAGATGTAATCTTGCAAAAACACTTTTATATGCTATTAATGGCGGAGTTGACGAAGTTAAAAAAGAACTTGTTGTATCAGGTTTAGATAAAATAGATGATGAATACTTAGATTATAATACAGTTAGAAAAGCTTATTCAAAGGCTATGAAAAAAATTGCAAAAACTTATGTTGATGCTATGAATATAATTCACTATATGCATGATAAATATGCTTATGAAAGAGGTCAAATGGCACTTCATGATACAAAAGTTGATAGACTAATGGCATTTGGTGTTGCTGGTTTTTCTGTAGCTGTTGATTCTTTATCATCAATTAAATATGCAAAAGTAAAACCTATAAGAGACGAAGATGGAATCGTAGTAGATTTTGAAATTACTGGAGATTTTCCTAAATATGGTAATGATGATGACAAAGTAGATTTAATTGGTAAGGAACTATTAGAGGAATTTTATAAAGACTTATGTGAACACAAATTATATAAGGGTGCTAAACATACTCTATCAGTACTTACAATTACTTCTAATGTTATGTATGGTAAAAAAACAGGATCAACACCTGACGGAAGAAAAAAAGGTGAAGCATTTGCTCCTGGTGCTAATCCAATGCATGGTAGAGATTCATCTGGTGCACTTGCATCATTAAATTCTGTAGCAAAGATGCCTTATACTAATTGCTGCGAAGATGGTATTTCAAATACATTTTCTATAGTACCTAGTGCATTAGGTCATACTAAAGAAGAACAACTAGAAAATCTAGTAAATGTATTAGATGGATATTTTGAAAAAGGTGCACATCACTTAAACGTAAATGTTTTAAATCGTGAAATGTTAATAGATGCTATGAATAATCCTGGTAAGTACCCTACTTTAACAATTAGAGTATCAGGCTATGCTGTTCTCTTTGATAAATTATCAAGAGCTCATCAAGAAGAAGTTATATCTCGTACTTTCCATGAAAAATTAGGATGTTAAAAAAATTAAAATATAGGTGAATTGCTACCTATATTTTTTCTTGCAAATAAATTTTCTTCTTCCTCTACTTTTATGTAATAATTAATTTCATTTATATCATCCATTGATAATAATTCAACATAATGACTCCACGATAATAGTTGCGACACTATCGCAAGTTTTTTAGAAATATTAAAAAATTGTCTCATTCTTACAAGTGAAGTAAATGTATAATCTTTCCCTAACTCTCTAGTTAGCTTATCAGAATGCTTTTTTATAATTTTCTCACCGTAATAGCTTTCCGATATTATAGTACGTTTTTAAATCATTTTTATTCTTAGAGTAATCTTTTACTCTTTTATATAACTAACTCTTCTTTTATTTTATTATAATAGTTCATAATACCTATTTTTCCTTTTAATTAACCATTTATTATATTGATTATTTTTTAAAATATTGTTGGATATTATCCGTTTTTAATATATAATTAACATGGTGATTATAATGATTGGAAAAATAAATAGCATTGAAACCATGGGATTAGTAGATGGACCTGGTGTTAGATTTGTCGTGTTTCTTCAAGGCTGTCCTTTAAGGTGTAAATTTTGTCATAATCCAGAAACGTGGGATGTAAATGGTAAATCAAATGTATATACTCCAGAAGAACTAATAAAAAAAATTCTTAACTACAAACCATATTTCAAAAAAAATGGTGGTGTCACATTTTCAGGTGGAGAACCACTAATGCAGAAAGAATTTTTATTAGAATGCCTAAAATTATGTAAAAAAAATGATATTAATACTTGTCTAGATACTGCTGGAAGTATTTTAAATTGTGAAGAAATACTTAAGTATACTGATCTTGTTATATTTGATATAAAAGGCACAAATAAACTTAATTACAAAAATATGACAGATTTTAACATTGATAATTCATTGAAGTTTTTAGAACTATGTCAGAAAATGAATAAAAAAATATGGATTCGTGTTGTAATAGTTCCTGGAATAAATGACACTAATGAATACATAGATGAACTGGTAAAATTTATTAAACCAATTAAAAATATAGAAAAAATAGAGTTTTTACCATATCATACCTTAGGAGTTCATAAATATGAAGAAATGGGCATAGAATACCCTTTAAAAGGTGTTTCGGATATGGATAAAGACAAATGCAAATTATTAGAAAATAAATTAAAAGATGCACTAAAAACCAATGTTTAATAAAAAATGGAACTTTATAGTTCCTTTTTTAGAATATTATTTTTTACCCACAATATATCTTCTATGGATTTGTCAATATTAAATCTTCCATTACCGACAGGATAAAATATCGAATAACATTTATATTCTTTACCATTAATTATTTTTATAAATTTCTTTTTTCTACACTGTGAAACTGATACTTTTTCTTTGAGAAAAACCGAACTAACTTGGTTACCAAATAAAATAATGATTTTAGGATTAATTATTTCAATTTCTTTTTCTAATAAATTTAGGTATTTTTCATATACAGAATTTTGAATTGGTCTAGCATCAATTTGAGTACATTTACCTAAATTAGTAATAAATATATTATTTTTCTTTACTTCATCATATACTTTTTCTGCAAAGTCTTCATTCCATTCATTAGACTTTTTCATCTTAATTTCATTATATATATTAATATCAAACAAATTAGTTGCAACAAATAAATCCCAAATATTTTTAGTACCAATCCATGGTGCTCTAATACCTTTCCAAGATGAATCAGAAGCAATATTTTTTGATGTTGGATTCATAAAAACAAAACATATGTCTGGATTTTTATCGCAACCACCAAAATTAATGGATTTTAAGCTTTTATCTCCATAAATTCTCTGCATTTCCTCATATTCTTTTTTTAACGTTTCTAAATTCATATACTACCCTCCAATATCAAAAGCATAATGCTATACATTTTTTATTTATCACACATAAAAAGTATACTTTATTTATTATTTAATAGCAATGCTTAATGATAAAGAAAAAAATCAATTCTATTTCTAGGATTGGTTTTTATTAATTTGATCAATCTTTAAGTGGTATAATAGTTAATTTAGTTTCATTACTATTAGACCTAAACTTCACTAATTGATATTTTTCTCATTTATAACACATAAATATATACAATTATTATTTTTAAATATTACTAAACTATTTCTACTATTTATTAGAAATTAAAGCATTACCACAAGTGATTCTATCACTATCTTCTTCTTTACTTGGAACAAAAACAATAACATCCCACCCTTCTTTTACTAAGGGTTGCTCAAATTCACGATAAACATCATAATCATCATAAGTAGTAGTTACATCATAACCATTTTCAATAGCTGAATGTGTTTCGTGAATTGGTGTTATTTTTACAATAAAATTATCTTTATCAAATAAGCTTGATAATTTTTTAGCATCTAATATTGTATCCTTTGTTACTGCAAAATTTAAAGTATATTTTCTTCCTATAGGTTTTGGTAATTTCTTTGATAACTGCGAGATTTCTTCTAGAGACAAGCTCATATTGTTAAATTGAGAGTTTCTTTGTTCATTATCAGTAGAATTAATGCTAAATTGTAGTCCCGCTTCTCCTTTATAGTCAATATTTTTTATATCACACCATTGCAATATGAATTCTTCTAATTTAGAATTGTTTTTTGGAAGCATTGTTGAAACAACTGGATGAATAGTTTTAGCATCAATATATCTTTTTACTAAGTTTCTTAATTCATCTTTTGCAAATTTTAAAACATTTTGATTAAATGTAGGTTCACCCATTCTAGCGAAGTGAACATTGAATCTATCAGTATGATTTACATCTTCATTTTTTAATATTGTTTCTATTTCATAGCGTAATTCATCCAATGAAACATTTCCTAAAAAACCGAATTTAGGACAATCACAAAATTTGCATTTCATGGGACATCCTTTTTGGGTACTAATAGTTGCTACCCATTTTTTAGTTAAATCTACTTCTGTATTTTTCACCCCATTAATTTCTTTATATAAGCCTAAAAAATCAGCTTTAATATTATTTTGCTTTCCATAATCACCAACTGTCAAAAATTCTATATTTTTTTCTCTATCTACATAAATTTTTCCAGTATGAGTTTTTACTATTTCCATATTTTTCTCCTTTTAATACACTGTACATAATTTTCTGTTTTTTGATATAACTTTATTAGATTCATTTAATTAAACAATGATTTAAGTTGAACCGACTTAGTTAAAAATACGCAACATGCAAATATTAAGTGTATCTTTAATATTTTATCAAATTATTTTCATCAACATAAACAGAATTATAACATAAAAAATTTTTTTTGACAATTAATAAAAATTACTCGTTGATATTTATTTTTTTATGTATTTTAAAAAAAGAAGTGCACAGAAGTTGTGCATTTTATATTGATTTAATGTTTATTTTTACTTCTTTAAAACTTTTGTATGTCCTTTATTATTCTGGTCATCAAGCCATACGATATCTCTAAATTCCATATTATATTTAGCATAAATGTTTATTACCTCTTCTAAAGTAACATTCTCAACATACCATTCAAAATACTTTGGATATAGTTTACTTCTTTTAAATAATAACGAGTCACCACTAACTGTAAATAGATTTAAGATTTTATCCTCATCATCTTCATCAACTCTTTTGAAACCAAATCTTTCTAAATCAAAAACGTTATCAAGAGTTATAACAGATTTTAAAGAGCAAGGCTCAATTTCACATCTTTTCTCTATAAAATCAGTCAAATATGATAACACTTTAAATCCTTCTTCCCTAGAAATTCCTTCTGGAAACATAAAAGGTTCACAAGGACAATTAATCACTCCAATATTATTATCACACCTTCCATAATTTTCTCCAATTCTGTGATAATTAACAAAATATAATCTATATACATCCTGATTACAAATTGGATGATTTTCTAGTATAGCATCAAACTCTAATGTTCTGGAATTAGATGATTCTTTTAATGAAAGTTCCTTTTTCAGTTTTAGTAATTCCTTTAATTTCATGCAAAACCTCCTTTGAGAAACTTTTTTTATAATAGTTATTTATTTTTTTTCAAACAAAAAATCAATCATTACAATTGATTTCTATATACCAAAGTTCGAATAGTTCGAACAGATTCTCTAATGGTGCGGGTGAAGGGACTTGAACCCCCACGGATAAATCCACTAGATCCTAAGTCTAGCGCGTCTGCCAATTTCGCCACACCCGCATAACAAAATAAGTGGTGGACCCTGTAGGACTCGAACCTACGACCGACCGGTTATGAGCCGGTTGCTCTAACCAACTGAGCTAAGGGTCCAACTAACACTTGCCTAATAATAGTATCATATTATTTAAAGTTAATCAATAATTATTTCAAAAAAAATTAAAAAAATGATGAATTAATCACCATTTTGAAGCAAATTCAACAAATCCACTTTAAATTTATCCTTTTCAGAATTTGTTTTAGAAATCATAACACCTTTGTAAGCTTGCAATTCTTGTCTGTGTCCTTCAGAAAGTAAGCTTTCTGGAGTAATAGTTTCTAGTATAATAGTATGACTATTTTCACAAACAGAATAGTGAAGTACAACATCACCATGTACTCTTACAAATAATTCATCTGAAGGTAATTTAAGTTCATAGCTCTTGGTATTATCTTTGCTATTTATTCCAGTTAGCTGACCTAAAAAATTACCGTCTTTCATTTCTGGATAATATTCAAATACTAGTTTTTTATAAGCTAACATATTATATTTTTTTAAAGAACGTTCTAGCTTATTAAACTCATTTTCGTTTAAATATTCAAAAATATAAGTTATTCCTTTCATATTTTCCCTCCCCCTTTAGTTAATAATATACATTAATATATATTATTACGTAGTACAGAAATTATAGCACACTCGACATCATTTGTCAATTTATTCTTTTTACACTTACTTTATATTTATTTGATAATCTTTTGACAGTATGGACAATAATAAGTACCTCTTTGCCCCACTTTTTCTTTTACTATTACGTTTCCACATTTATAGCACTTTTCATTTTTTCTCATATGTACCATAAGATGTTTTTCAAACTCCCCTCTTACTCCATCTATATTTGGATATGTCCCTTTGTATTTAAGAGCTTTTTCAAATACCAACTTAGTGTTTTTTATAATATCATTTATTTCATCTATATTAAGTTTATCTGCATATGATTTTGGATTAATGCCACTTTCAAATAAAATTTCATCAGCATAAATATTTCCTATACCCGTTATATACTTTTGATCCAATAATACTTTTTTTATTTCTATATGTTTATTTTTAAACTTATTTATTAAATAATTAGCATTTAAATTACTATCGTCATATTCAAGCCCTAATTTCTTTTCTTTAAAAAAGTCATTAAACTTACCTTTTTCTATAACTTCCATTTTACCAAACAATCTAGGATCATTGTAATGAAGTGAAAAATCATCAAAATAAAATATTACATAATCATGTTTATCTTTCTTTGCATTTAATGGTAATAAATAAAATCTACCTTCCATTCTAAAGTGAATTATTAAATAATTATTTTCTAACTCAAATATGAGCCACTTACCTCTTCTTTTTACATCTACAATAAGTTCACCTTCAGAGTTTTTAATAAATAGTTCTTTCTTATTATATACAATCTTATCTAAAAAAACTTCTACTTTGTTAATTCTTTTATTTATAATAACTTTTTGTAAGTCTCTTTTAGTTGTTTCAACTTCTACTAATTCCGGCATAATAACCTCTATTTAGTCTCAAGCCAGTTATTGCCAGTTTCTACATCAACTTTTAGTGGAACATCTAGCTTATAAGCATTATCCATGCATCTAGTAACTATTTCTGATACCTTTTTTATTTCATCTTTTAAAACATTAAATATAAGCTCATCATGTACCTGAAGAAGCATCTTACTTTTTAAGTTATTATTATCAAATTCATTTTGAATATCAATCATTGCTTTCTTTAAAATATCAGCACTAGATCCTTGAATAGGCGTATTAAGAGCCATTCTTTCACCCTGATTTCTAATCATGTAATTAGTATTTTTTAGTTCATCTATCTTTCTTTTTCTGTTCATTATAGTAGTTACATAGCCCTTTTCATAAGCTTCTTTTATTACATTATCCATATAAACTTTAGTACCACTATAAGTTTCAAAATATTTATTAATAAATTCCTTTGCTTCTTTTACACTAATTCCTAAATCTTCAGCTAATCCAAAACTACTTATACCATATAATATTCCAAAATTAACAGCTTTAGCTTGTCTTCTCATTAATTTTGTAACATCTTTTTCTTCAACTCCAAAAATATCCATTGCAGTTTTAGTATGAATATCCATATCATTATTAAATGCTTCTATCCAGTTGGGTACCTTTGAAAAGTGAGCGAATATACGCAGTTCAATTTGTGAATAATCACTTGATAGTAAGACAGAATTTTCTTCTGGAATAAATGCTTTTCTAATTAAACTTCCATAAGAAGTTCTAATAGGAATATTTTGTAGATTAGGTTCTATCGATGATAATCTTCCTGTTCTAGTTAATGTTTGAGTATATATTGTATGAATTTTTCCATCTGGTAAAATACTATTTTTTAGACCTATTATATATGTACTTTGAAGTTTTGATAACATTCTATGTTCTAATATAAGAGGAACTATAGGACTTCTGCTTCTATATTTTTCAAGTGTTGCTTTATCTGTAGAATAACTATTCTTTGTTTTCTTAACATCAGCTATTTTTAATTTTTCAAATAAAATTTCACCCAATTGTTTAGGAGATGAGATATTAAATTCTTCGCCGCAAATATCGTATATTTGTTTTGATATATCATTTATTTTTTTATTTAGTTCTTCTTTCATTTCATCTAATACGTTTTTATCTACTCTTATACCCTCATATTCCATTTTTCCTAAAACATATGATAATTTCATTTCTATTTCATTAAACAAATATGTACAATCTTCTTTTTCCATTTCTTCTTGCAATGTATTTTTAGTTTCATATATAAACTTTGCTTTATTTACAACCATATTATTAATTATATTGTAATTTAATTCCTTAGCTTTACTAATTACTTCATAAAATGGTATATCATAACCAAATTCATTTGCTAAATATGCTATATCATCTTTAATATTATAATTTAGTAAATATGCCGCTATTGAAGTGTCAAAACTAACATTAGTAAGATTAGTATTTAAGTATTTTAAAGTAACATAATGCTTCTTTAAATCATAAGTGTATTTTTCTTTGTCGTTGATTAATTTAATAACATCACATATCATATCTTTGTTTACATAATAGGCATTTTTTCCGTCATAAATTCCCATTGATAATGGTTTTGATATATGATAATTTGATTTGTCTAATTCTATATAAAATGCTAAAGGATAAGATAATTTTTCTAAATCATCTAGATTGGTTAATTCTTTAGCTTCTATGCTTTTGTTTTCCTTATTTACTTTCATGTTTTTCAAAAATGAGAAAAACTCTAATTCTTCATATTTAGATTTTAATTTATCTAAATTAGTATCTTTTATTTTCGTATCTTCTAAGTCAAAATCTAAAGGAACTTCTTTATATATAGTAGCTAAATCCTTACTATCAAATGCACTTTGTCTATTATTAATAAGTTTAGTCTTAACTGCGCCACTTATCTTGTCTAAATTATCATATATTCCCTCTAATGAGCCATAATCCACTAATAGTTTAAGTGCTGTTTTTTTGCCTATTCCCTTTACTCCTGGTATGTTATCAGATGGATCACCTTGTAAGGCTTTAATGTCAACCATTTTTTCAGGTGTAAGATTATATGTTTCATAAAATGTATTTTTATTCATCATTATATAATCTTTAGTCTTTAATAATTTAACAATTACCTTATCTGTAATAAGCTGTAACAAATCTTTATCACTACTTATTATAAGACCATCATATAAATCATTTTCATCAACTTTTTTAGACATTGTACCAATTATATCATCAGCCTCATAATTATCTATTTCAAACCATTTAATACCTAAAAGTTCAAGTATTTCTTTAGCTACTGGAAACTGTAATTTTAACTCATTAGGCATCTGTATTCTACCAGCTTTATATTCTTTATACTTATCATGTCTAAATGTCTTTCCTTTATCAAATGCAACAAGCATATATTCTGGTTTTTCTTCTGATTTTATCTTATTAATCATGTTAATAAAACCATATAATGCATTAGTTGGAAACCCTTTACTATTTTTCATAAAGTTTCCTGAGTAAGCAGTTGCATAATAACTTCTAAAAAGCAGGTTATTACCATCTACTAATATTACTTTTTTCATTCTTATCACCATTACCATTATAGCATGCTATTATAAAAACTCTTTATATTAATTTAATTTTTAAGTAATAATATTGTTTAACCATGCTTCATAGTATGACAATTGTTCTTTCGTATGAAAGTAGTGTTCACCATTTTCAAGTATACATAGTTTACATTTAAAATAATTAGAGAAATCTTTAATGGTACTTTCTTTTTGAATTTTATCTTTATTTCCATATAAAATATATGTTTCCTTATTCAAAGTAGTTATCTTATTACTTTTAACATATGAATAATAATCCCAATATATAGTTTGACCAAATGATGTTTTTATTTTTATTATATGCTTCTTTATTTTTTGGAGAGGAAGTTCATAAAAAAAATATATTTTGATATAGTAAGAACACTTTCTTTATCTTATTTGAATTCAAATAGTTTTTTATTACTAAATACTTATCCATATTTTATTAACTCCACAAATTACTATTTATAAAGTAAGTAGTGATTATATACATACTTACAATTTTATATATTCTAATCTTTAAACCATTTCACTAGTAATGGCTTAATTAATTCGTAAATAAAAATTGCCATAAAGTTTATTGTAAATACTACTAATATCAAACTAATATTTATTGATGTTATACTTATTAATTTTCTAACTGGTGTAATAAACACTATGAGTTCAATTAAAAGTACCAATAATAATCCGTAGTTCATTGCTTTATTAGAAAATAGACCTTGTTTAACAACTGACCCTTTTAAATTTCTACAAGATATAGAATAAACTATCTCTTGAACTACCATTGAAAGAAGTGCTAAAGACTTAGCTATTTCTTGTCCATACATTTTTAAACTAATAAAGTAAGTAAGAACTACAAATATAGTTTCAATTATAGCTGAAGATGCGATACATGATTTTATAAATGGGGTAAATAATGGTTTATTAATACCTCTTGGCTTTTTATTCATTATGTCATCTTCGCTCTTTTCAAAAGATAAACATATACTAGGAATAGAATCAGTTACCAAATCAATAAATAAAATATAAATTGGTAATAAAATGGTTGTTTTAGTAAGTAGTCCTATAATAATAGTAAATATTTCAGCAAAATTACTTGATAATGAAAATACAATATTATTTCTAATGTTATTATATATTCTTCTTCCTTCCTCAACTGCTACAACTATTGTTGAAAAAGAATCGTCCATTAAGACTATGTCTGATGCGGACTTTGTAACATCAGTACCAGTAATACCCATTCCAACACCAACATGAGCATCTTTAATAGCAGGAGCATCATTTACTCCATCTCCAGTCATTGCTACAATTTTTCCGCTATTTTGAAGTGCAAAAACAATTCTTTCTTTATGAACTGGATTTACTCTTGCATACACAGAATACCTTTTAACGATATTTTTTAGTTCTTTATCATTATATTTATCAAGTTCACTTCCAAGTATTGCTTCATCATCATTATCTATAATTCCAACATCTTTTGCAATAGCAGTTGCTGTATCTATAGAGTCCCCTGTAATCATGATAGGTCTAATACCTGCATTTTTACATAAAAGAACACTTTTCTTAACACTTTCTCTTGGTGGATCTATCATTCCTAAAATACCAGCAAAAAATAAATTATTTTCTTCTTTTTCTAACTCTTTAATATTTTTTGGCACATAGTCTAATTTTTTATAAGCAAATCCTAAAGTTCTTAAGGCTTTTTTAGAAAGATTCTTAACTTTATCTAAAACCTCTTGTTTTTCAGTCTTAGATAGATTTACTTTTTCAATTAAAGAGTCCATACTACCCTTGCACAAAATATATACATCATTATCAATTTTATTTAAAGTAGTAAACATCTTTCTATCACTATCAAAAGGTATATCTAATAGTCTTTCACATTTCTTCCTCAATTTAAGTGGGTCAATCTTTTTATTATATAGATAATCATATAAACAAGTTTCTGTTGGATCTCCTATATATTTATCCTTATAAATAAGACCATCATTACAAAGAGCACATATATAATTAAGCTTTTTTTCATCTATTACATATTCATCCTTAACAGTCATTTTATTTTGAGTTATAGTACCAGTCTTATCAGAACAAATAATATCAATTGCTCCAAGTGTTTCTACTGCTTGTATTTGTTTTACTACTGTTTTCTTTTTGGCTAAATTAGATATTCCAACAGATAATGTTATTGTAATTACAGTTGGTAGTCCTTCAGGAATAGCTGCTACTGCTAGTGATGAACATAACATTATAATTTCTAATATTGTATATTTATTAATTAATGCCAAAATAAATATAAAAATTAAAACAATAAATACTATAAATGTTATTTTTTTAGAAAGTTCTTTTATTTTTAATTGTAATGGAGTTTCTATTCTATCAATTTCATTTAATGATGACGCAATTTTACCTATCTCAGTATTTTTTCCTGTACTTATAACTATACCAGTACATTTTCCATTAGTAATGTTTGTTCCTAAAAATAACATATTTTTTTGTTCTTGAAGAATTAAGTTTTCTTTTAAAACATCTGAACTTTTTTGAACTGGAACACTTTCTCCAGTTAGTGCCGATTCATCTACTTTTAAACTTTCACATGAAAGTATTCTAATATCAGCAGGAACAGTTTCTCCGGATTCTAAATATATTATATCTCCCAGAACTAATTCTTTGGTGTTTATTACTATTATTTTGTCGTTCCTTTTAACTTTACAAGTGCTGGTTTCATATTTTTTTAAGTCTTTTAATATTAAAGCAGCTTTTTCTTCTTGTATAAATGAGGCAATAGCATTTATAAAAACTACAAAAAGAATAACAATAGTATCTGTATATTCATGAGAATAAAAATATCCATAAAAATATAAAAGTAATGCAACTACTAATAATATGATAATCATAGTATCGTTAAATTGCTTTAAAAATCTTAAAATCCATGGTGTTCTCTTTTTATTTAGAATGATATTTTGCCCATAATCATTTAATCTTTTCTTAACTTCTTTACTATCTAATCCATTGATATTACTATTTAAAGTTTTAAATATTTCTTCTTCTTTTTTAGAATACACTTTTCTATCATCTCCATTTTACTATTTTGAAACTAATTACTAAATTGTAATTTGCAATTACTTTTTACCTATTCTTGTTAAAAAACGTGCTCCATATTCAATAGCTAAAACGAACAGATAAAATCCTAGCCATATAGCCAAACTTATTAATTTTACATCTGCTGTATTTTCTGCTCCACTTCCATCGACTTTTCTAAAAAATAAAAATACACTAATACTTAAAAACAAGATAAACTGAATTACTTGAAACATTCTCCATTTTTTATTTTTCATTCTATATCTCTTCAACAAATACTATTTTTCTTTTTCTTCATTATTTTTAGACATATATGCTACAGTCAAAACAATGCCAACAAGGTTGGATCCAATAGATAATCCAAGTAGAATACCACTACTGAAATTACCAAAATCACTTGTTTCATTTCTACACAAATATATATATACTAAATATAACAAGTTTCCTAATATAATTAATAATGTTCCTGTTTTTAACTTTTTCATAAAATACCTCACTTTCATTTAAACTTCAAACATTTTTTAAGAACTTTTTTTAATACTAATATTGCTTTTGCAGAATTAGTTATAGACATTGTTACTAACTCATATCCATCTTCTAACATTTCATTTAATTTTTCTTCCACTTTTTTGCAATGATATCGGCTTTTGGAGCATATCCTATAACAACAGTTTTATACATTTTTTTGCACCTCCATTTATCATTCTTGGTTTAATATCTCTGTATATATTATATCATATCAAAATGATTTAACCACATAAAAAATACTTAGAGTTTATTCTAAGTATTTATACACTTCCAGTTATTATACTATTTAACGATCTTTTATATAGCTCTATAATACTAGCTTTTTTAACGTCTTTCTTTACAGTTAGCTCTACTTTACTAATTACTTTATTACCATCTTTTAATTTTAATATACCTACTGTTTCTCCCTTTTTTATTGGCAGTTTTAATTTATTTAATTCTATTTCATAGTTTAGAGCATTTTTTTCTTCACCCTTTTCTACTAATATGCTAACATCTTTTTTTGGTACTATTTTTACCACTTCATCTTTAGATTTTAGTACGTTCTTTTTTGATACTATTTCTCCTTTTTTTACCTCTACTTGCATCTCATAAGAGTTAAAGCCATAATCAAGTAAGGTCATCATATTACTATTTCTTGTTTTACTATCACTAGCTCCCATTATAGTACCAATTAATCTCATGTCATTTTTATATGCAGTTGCTGTTAAGCAATATCCTGCTTCTTTAGTATATCCTGTTTTTAATCCATCTGCACCATCATAAGTTTTTATGAGTTTATTTGTATGTGAATATTGCTATAGTAAAAAGGTATCACTTCTTTAGAAAAGAATATCTTGATTTTAACATTAAATCAAACCAACAAACAAAGAAATTGTAATTTATTGTTTTCCTTCCTCTTTTCTAACTTCGTTCATCATATCTTCTAATGCATTAAGGAAATCTCCGGTTATAACATATGGTCTGGTATATGCATCTAAAACTATACCAATACATTTTTCATTATTCCTAGCAAACTTTATACAATCATCTAATGGTAAATTGATCCATGAAAAGTTTTTACTATATTCTTCTGTAGCTTCTTCAATACTAGAAAAAACTGGGAAAAACAAATTATCAGAATCTGGTCCATTTTTTAACCAATCTGGTTTCATCTTCATAGAATTTTTTAATGATATATTATCACCAACTTTTGAAATTTTTAATGCTCCAATATCTTCTTTAGATATATTTAAATTCATTGGTACATATAAGTCTGAATCTATCATACATGCAAATAATGGACTAAGATTTTCTATTGTCTGGTTTTCTAAAAATCTATCTCTTAAAGCTCTTAATACTTTTCCATTTTTTAATGTCTCTTTATCTACTTTTACCATAATGATCATCCTCCTATTTATTTCATTCAACTTTTTTAATTAATAAACTACTATTTCTAATACATATAATTATATCACATAAAAATACTCAGAATTAATATTCCAAGCATTTTTTTATTAGATTTAACATTTTCTAATATTTAAAAAAAACAATGTAAATTATCACACTGTTTAATGCAATTATTTTTTGAATTTATATTTAGTTGGAGCAGAATGTTCAATTAAATTTGAATCTAATAGTAAAGCAACTATTTCTGATGCCCTAGATTTTTTTACATTAAATATTTCAGCAACATCTTCCCTTTTAAAATCATATTGATAACTAAATTTATCAAACAATTTTTGAATTTTATCATGAGTATTTTTAGTCACATTTACTGGAAGATTCTTATGCAATCTAATAACAAAGTAATCTTCATCGCTAACAATATTTCCGCTCGTAACCGGACTTTTTTCATTCGTAACCGGACTTTTATTTATATAATTTTTGTTTGGAAATATTACTTTAAATGAAGAAACATCAGAATTAAATATTGGTTTGACATCATAATCGTTATATGATTCAACTATTCTAGTTAATCCACTTCCTCTACGTTCCATAAAATGTAACCTATTAAATATATCTGAGATAACCCTATTTCTTCTCATTGATGAAATTTTAGTTATATCTAAATTTTGAACAAAACTACCATCAATCATTCCACCAGGCGATGTTATTTCTAATCTATTATCATATATATCTATATGAATCTCAGAACCTACTATTTGATAATCCCTATGAATAATAGCATTAACAATAGCTTCACGGATTGCTCTAACCGGATAATCTTCTACTTCTATTCTTTTCATACCTTTTATTTTCCAGCCCATTCTAGAATGGTTTTTAATAAATATTTCAGCATTTTCTAAAAGTGAAATAATACTTCCATTATATTCTTTATCATCAATGGCATCTCCATCAATAGAGCCCTTAACTAAGCCTTTCCACCTAGTACAAAATATTCTTGATTGAATTAATAGACCTTGATCTGATAAAAGCAAACCTGCATTTGTAACTTTTTTATCCTTCGTTATTAATTCTAATGATATATAATCCTTATCTTTATTTAACTCTTTTCCAGTTTCATTTTTTAGTGAAGCATTCAATAAAGTGAAACTTACATTGGAAACATCATACTTACTTGGTAATTCATCAAATGTTGTGTTCTGACCTTTTAAAATTAATCCATCCAATATATGTTTAGGAGCTGATATTGATTGATTTCCAGCTCTAACAAAAGCCTCTTTTCTTCCCTCACCATTATAATAATAAGGAGTTCTAGGTCCATCTCCTACTTTTACTTCCATAAAATCCTTATTATTTTCTTTAAAAGTTTTTAATTCATACCTTGGGAGCGGAGTTATTTTATCATTTATTAATTCAGATACTTTTTCTGAATCTTTAACTATATCGTCCAAGCCAACTGGTTTTCTGTCCACATCTCTTATACCAAATAGTAATATTCCGCCATTTGAATTAGCAAATGCAGAAACTGATTTAAGCCAGCTTCTAGATTTATTATATTCAACTTTTTCTTTAAACTCTATATTGCTGCTTTCAACTTTTTCATAATCTTTTAATTGCATATGATACCTCCATCGGCATTATTTATTATACTCAGTTTTTTAACTTCTTTTGTCGATATATGTTTAATTAATTAAATTACCATACAAAACTGGATTTTTCTACAAATAACAGCAAAAAAATCCAATTCCAACCGGACTTTTTTAGATAATGATTATTAAAATATAACATCATCTATAACAACTTTATTTCCTTCCTTTCTTACTTTTATTTCTTTAACGAATCTTTCTAGAAACATCTTTTTTTCATGATTGTTTAAATGAATAAAATTATTTTTTAAATTAACTATAACTTCTTTAATAATCTCTTCATTAGTTAAATCTTCTTCATTTGAATATTTATTAATTTTATCTAATTCATTATTTAATACTTCTAATTTAGAATCAATTACACTTTTTATTTCTTTAAAAGTATCGTAATCAATTTCATCACTACTAAATAATTCTGTCATATCTTTTTTCTTTTTATTTAATTTTTCTATTTGTTCTTGTAAATCTAAAGTATCATTATTTTCTATTATCTTTTTTTCTTTCTTTAAAATACTTTTGTCAAATTCTAAATCTTCAATATTTTCTAAATAATTAATAAAAGCATTTTCTATTTTTATATGAGAAAATCCTGGAGCATTACAGCTATTATTGTTATGCCCATTACACTGATAAGTAATATATTTTTTGCCACTTTGAAGTTGTTGCCTAGCATGATATTTCCCTCCACATAAACTACATCTTAAAACTCTAAAATAATAGGTATCATCAGAAGAATATTTCTTATTATGAAATTTCTTTCTTTTCTTCATCAAATTGCTAACACTATTAAATAAGTCTTCAGAAAGTATTGGCGTTATGTTTTTACCACTTACTTCAAAGCCATTTTTCCTTCCTACTCCATACCTTACATTGCCAATATAAAGAGGATTAGTAAGTATTGAATAAATAGTTGACTGATTCCAATGTCCTCCTCTTTTCGTTGGTACATTTAAGTCTTTTAACTTTTTAGCAATTTTAACCATAGATTCACCATCTAAATACCAATTAAATATTTTCTTAACATAAATTGCTTCGTTTTTATTAACTTTAAGCTTTCCTTTGCCAACTAAATAATCATAACCAAAAACGCCATTACAATTAGTATAATTACCTTCTTTAGTTTTTTGTTCATATCCAAAAGTAACTCTTTCTGCTAAATTTTCTCTTTCAAATTCTGCAAATATTCCAATAATCTTAACAAACATTCTTCCAACAGCATTTGAAGTATCTATTTTCTCTGTTTGAGAGTTAAAAGTACAATTATGACTATCAAACAATTCTATTAAATAAATAAGGTCTTTAACGCTTCTAGTAAGTCTATCTAGTTTGTATATTAGAACGTTTTCTATTTTTCCTTTCTTTACATCTTCAAGTAGTCTTGATACTTCTTTTCTGTCAGTTAAATTTTTACCACTTATACCATCATCAACATAATAATCTACTATATTCCAATCGTTACTCTCTGCATATCTAGTTAATTTATCTTTTTGAGCATGAATACTAAATCCAACGGTCGCTTGTTCTTCAGTAGACACCCGTATGTAGATTGCTGTTCGCATAAGTTAATATTACTCCTTATCCGTAGAAGTAATACCCTTCCTTTCACTTAAAATTTTCGGAACACTAGTACTTAAGAAAAACTTCATAATCTCGATGGCTTTGTTTTTAGATAAACAAGTCATTATCTGCCCTCCTTTTTTCTTATTCATTCATCTAATTATACGGGTTAGTTTTTCAAATATTCCAAGACACTATAGTAATATTCACTTACAAACAAATTTATTTCGTATGTTAGTTTTTAATAAAGCCTTTATTTATAAATAAAAAACTATAGTAATTTTTTACTATAGCATTTTTAGTATACGACTTTATTTGTATTAACAAGCCAAAACTTATTATCGGTATTTTGTCTTAAATAATCTTCATAAATGGTAGTAAATTCAAACACCTTTTCATGTTTTACTAATTCCTTTGCCATCATTGCCATATCATAAGCAGATGAATAATGATTAGCTTCGTCTAATCCAACAGCATTTTTAAAATTAGTATCTTTAAGATTTAGTTCTTTAGCTTTTTTATTCATCTTAGATACGAATTTTTCTTCTGTACCCCCTATTTTTTCAGCAAAAACCACTGTTGCGTCATTAGCAGAACCTACAGCTACTGCCTTAAATAAATCCTTTACACTCATTTTTTCATTAGACTGTAAAAATATTTGGGAACCACCCATGGAAGCTGCATGTTCACTAGTAACTAAAGTATCGTTCCATTTTAACTTTCCTTTTTCTATTTCTTCTAGTATTAATATCATACTCATTATTTTAGTCATAGAAGCTGGGGCATATCTATCATGAGAATTTTTTTCATATAATACCCTACCAGTTGACTCTTCAATTAACACAGCACTTTTACCATCACTTAAAAGTTCTTTTTTCTCCTCTTTAGAATCAACTGCATTGTTATCTTCCGTTTTATTAGGAACCGTAGTTGTTTCTGCTAAAATAGAAGAAAGAAAAACAAAAAAGCAAATAATAAAAAGACATATTTTCTTCATCATAACACCTCTAATAAAAAATATGTCTTATTAAATCATTTATTACTAATTAAGTGTAACTGTCATATCACTTGTTATAACAGTACCTACACCTATACTTTGACTTTGTACATATCCCGTACATAAGATTTCATACTTTATTCCAAGTTCATCTAATACGATACTAGCATCTTTAACAGAATAATTAGTTAAATCAGGCATAGTAATATTTTTATCATTAGTAAATATAAATACCTTTTGCTTAGTATTAATGCTCGTATTTTGTTTTGGATATTGGTTTATTACTTTATCACCATTACCAAATATTATATATGTAGCATTCTTACTATTTAAATCATTTTTTACTTGTTCTACTGTCTTATTTTTATAGTTATCTAATTTATAAGAAGATATATCTTTATTTATTTCGGGAGATTTTTCAAATATCTTTAAATATTTTGCCGTATCTTTTACTATGGTTTTAACTGTTTCTGGTAAAACATTAGAATCTTTACTTCTTTGCATTGCAACATATATTATTACTTCTGGATCATCTTTAGGATACATTCCAGAAAAGGAAGTAATATAATCATGCTTTCCTTTAAAGTATTTACCTGTTTTTGGATTAGCTATCTGAGCTGTACCAGTTTTTCCTATTAAATCATATCCATCTAATTTATATTTACTACCAGTAGTTTCTGATGAATCACTGTTAACAACTTTATACATTAAATCCTTTATTTTATCTACAGTTTGACTAGAAATTACTTTTTCTCCTTCTTTTTTCTTAGCTTCATAAGTAACCTCTTCAGTACCTGAATTTACTGTTTTTTCTACTATATAAGGTGTAAGTAATGTACCATTATTAGATATTGATGTTAATGCTTTTAATTGCTGTATTGGAGTCGTTGTAATACCTTGACCAAATCCAGCATTTACAACTTCAACATCATATTTAAAGTTTACTTTTCCAGAATACTCATTTGGTAAATCAACATCAGTTTTAGCTCCAAAACCTAACTTTTTATAAAAGTCCATAAGTGTTTTTCTAGATAGATAATTCTTTATCATATTAGCTACACATGTATTAGATGATAAAGTATATCCTTTTTGATAACTTATTTCGCCCCAACCTGTTTTATTCCAGTCACTAACTACGTCATCACCGATTGTATATGGTGCTGTATAACAAGTCTGATTGTATGGATCAAAGTTAGAATTTGTTTCTATAGCTGCCATATAACTATATGTTTTCATAACAGAACCTGGTTCATAAGTATATGAAACTAATGGATTTAAATAATTACCTATATCCTTAGTATTTGGATTAAACGTAGGTGATGTTGCACTACCTAATATCTTACCTGTTTTCGCATCCATAACAACTGCTATTATCCAATCTGAATTAGAATCTTTCTCAGCCTTATTAACAACGGTTTCTAAAGACATTTGAACGTTTGAATCAATAGTTAGATAAACATCGTTACCATCCACTTTTTCTTTTCTTATCTCATTAGAATTAGGAAACTTATAACCATTTATGTCTTTTTCGTACTTAACATATCCATTAGTACCAGTCATAACATCATTATATTGTTTTTCAATACCCATTTCGCCAGTCATATTTCCATTATCATCAGTCTTAGTATATCCTACTATATATGATAAAAAAGTGTTATTTGGATAATATCTTTTATGAGTTGTTATAAAATCTATTCCAGGAAGTTCTAGTTTTTCTATTGCCTCTTTTTGTAGTTCTGTAAGGCCTTTTCCACTTGCACCAAACTCTACTTGATAAGCTTTTTTATTAAGTATTTCAAGAATTTTTTCTTTAGATAAATTTATAACAGTAGATAACTTTTCTGCAGTAAGTTCTTTATCCGCAACATGCTGAAGAGTACTAAATCCCTTACTTCTTGATTCATCTAAGTATGCTATTAAAGTATAAGAATTTATTGTTTGTGCCAATACTTCTCCATTAGAATCATATATATTTCCTCTTAGGGCATACAAAGTTTCTTCTTTAGTATTTCTTCTACTAGAAAATTTCTTTAAGTTAATTCCATCTACAGTCCCGGATATAGTTAAATACCCTAATTGTAATATTAATCTAAAAAGAAAAAGAAAAAATATTAAGGTAAAAACTTTAGCTAATACATTTTTGTTTTTATTTAATATTTCTCTTTTCATAAAAAATCACCCTTATTTTTGAATTACAACAATGTTATCATTATTATACTCCAAACCTTCTTGTGCTGCAACTAATTGCATATTTTCTAATGATATTAATTCATTAACTTTCATAGTTAAACTTTCATTAACCTTCTCTTGTTTAGTAACAGTTTTTTTAAGTTTTTCAACCTCTATATTAATTGAAGATAGCTGTGCTTTAAAGAAGAAAATGGAAACAAAAACACAGAATAATGTAGTAACTGTCAAACTAACAATTGTTTTTTGATATCTTCTTTTTTTCTTTGCCATATATTATTCTCCTTTTTCTTTAATAGCTACTCTAAGTGTTGCACTCCTACTTCTTTTATTAAATTCTATTTCTTCTTTACTTGGTTTTATCTTTTTTAGTACCCTAATATCAGGTTTATATTCATCTGGTATACTAGGAAGATTTTTTACCAATTCATCTATCTTTGATCTTTCTTTAAATACTTCCTTACAAATTCTATCTTCTAATGAATGAAACGTAATAACCGCAATTACACCATCTTTTTTTAATATATCTATAGCATCATTTAATGCACCAGGTAATATACTAAGTTCTTTATTTACTTCTATTCTAATTGCTTGGAAAGTTCTTCTAGATGGATTAGTAAGTCTTTTATATTTAGCTGGAACTGCATTTGATATAACATTAGCAAGTTCAAGCGTTGTTTTTATTTCTTTTTCATTTCTAGTTTTTTCAATTTCTCTTGCAATCTGTTTTGCATATTTTTCTTCGCCATACCTACTTATTATTCTATATAAATCATTAAAAGAATAATTATTTACTACATCGTAAGCGGTAAGACTACTTGACTTATCCATTCTCATATCTAAGTAAGCATCTTCGTGAAAACTAAACCCCCTAGACGCATCATCAAGTTGAGGAGATGAAACTCCTAGGTCAAACATAATACCGTCAACTTTGTAAACACCTCTTTTAGCAAGCTCACTTTTTAAATTGGAAAAATTACTTGCAATAATACAAAAATTGTTTCCAATTTCGCTTAATTTGTTTTCACTATACTCTCTAGCTTCGACATCTTGATCAAAAGCATAAAGCATTCCCTTTTTTATTCTCTTTAAGATTGCACTTGAATGACCAGCATAGCCTAAGGTACAATCAACGTATATTCCGTCTTCTTTTATGTTTAAAGCATTTATTGTTTCTTCTTTAAGTACACTAATATGTTTCATCTAAACCTCCACATTATCAAATAAAGATTCAGCTAAATCTGACATATTTTCTTCATTTTCTTTAAACATAACATCAAATTTTTCCCTCGACCAAATTTCTAATCTGTCATTCATACCAATTACTAAGCATTCTTTGTTAAGATTTGCATAGCTAACAAGTGGAGTTGGAATTATCATTCTTCCTTGTTTATCTAAAGTACAATTAGTTGCACCTGATAGAAAAAACCTTAAGAATGATCTAGCATCTTTTTTAGTAAACGGAAGATTCTTCAATTTTTCAACTAACTTTTGCCACTCTACGTTAGAATATACGAATAAGCATCCATCAAGTCCTCTTGTAATCACAAAGGACTCACCTAATTCTTCTCTAAATTTAGAAGGCATAACAAGTCTTGCTTTATCATCTATATTATGATGAAATTCTCCCATTAACATATTATCCCCCACAATCTACCACTTTGTTCCACTGGTTACCACTATAATATCACATTATTTAAGTAATTGTCCATAATATTCTTCCAAAAAAATCATCATTTTTTTCACTTTACGTAAAGTAAAAATCATTTTTTTCAAACATAATACTATCATTTTTTTATTATAAATGTTAAAATATTATCATGATTAAAAAAATATTAATAAAGGTTATAGATTTGTATCAATTAATTCCTGGAAGTTTTCATGGATATTGTAAACATGTTCCTACATGCTCAGAGTATACTAAGGAAGCAATTGAAAAATATGGTGCAATAAAGGGAAGTTTTCTTGGAATTAAAAGGATACTAAAATGTAATCCATTTAGTAAGGGTGGATATGATCCAGTGCCTAAGTATGATAAAAGGAGAATAAAAAGATGAAGAAGAAAATTTTAATGATAATAGGTTTAATAATAATATTACTAAGTTTTACAGGATGTAGCAAGGACGATACAGAAAGTGTCATGACAACATATACAAGTGTTTATCCAGTTGAGTACATATTAGATAACCTATATGGTGATAAAATGGCTATTTATGGTATATATCCAGATGGTACTAATTATACTAACTACAAACTTACAAATAAACAGTTAAGTGATTATAGTAAGGGTGATTTATTTGTTTATAATGGTACAATAAAAAAAGAAAAAGATTATGCTGCTTATTTAATAAATAAAAATAAAAAAATAAAGATAATAGATGCATCTTTAGGAATGAATTATACAAATGATGTAATTGAAACATGGCTTAATCCTTCTAACTATTTAATGATGGCATCTAACATAAAAAAAGGATTAGAAGAATACATAAATGAAGAAATAGAAAAGAAAGAAATTGAAAAAAATTATGAAAAGTTAAAGCTAAATCTAACACAAATTGATGCTGAATTAAAAAGCATAGCTAATAACTCAAATAATAATATCTTAATAGTTGGAAGTGATACATTTAAGTATCTTGAAAAATATGGATTTACCGTAATATCTCTAGAAGAAAATGATAATTTAACAGATAAAACACTTGCTGATGTTAAAAAGATCTTCTCTAATAAAATGGCTAGCTATATTTTTCTCAAAGATAATGATGAAGAAAGTAAAACCGTTAAAACTTTAAAAGATAAGTATAATATTCAAATAGCTAGAATAAATTCTTTATATACGTTAAGTGCTACAGATAGAAAAGATAAAAAAGACTATAACAGTATTATGATGGATAACATAAATTCAATAAAATTAGAAGTTAACAACTAATTGTTAACTTCTTTTTAAATAAAAAAACTAGCTTATTTGCTAGCATCTATTCCAGTTTCAATATAGTCTTCGCCCTTAAATGGTTCAGTTCTTAATAAATCTCTATAGTTTTGTTGTCTTAATACTTCATATACCATAATAGCAGCACAATTTGATAAATTTAATGCCCTAACTTTATCGGTCATAGGAATTCTTAAGCAATGTTCTAAGTCATCTTTTAAAATATCAAGTGGTATTCCACTACTTTCTTTTCCAAAAACCAAATATATATTTTCATCTTTATTACTATAATCAAATGAAGTATGGGGCTTTTTGCCATATCTAGTTAAATAATAAAAAGTTCCTTTATTTTTACTTTTAAAGTCATCCCAGTTTTCGTATACAGTATAATTACAATTATCTATATAGTTAGCTCCGCTTCTTTTTATATAACTTTCATCTAGTGAAAAACCAAGTGGTTTAATAAGATGAAGATGTGTGTCAGTTGCAGCACAAGTTCTCATTATATTTCCAGTGTTTCCTGGAATTTCCGGTTCAAATAAAACTACATTAATCATTTATGATTCCTCTTTCTGTAAGTGAATTTACTATATCAGTTTCACTTTTTAATGTATCACAATTAATTACATCAGTAATTGTTCCATCCTTATATATAACTAACTCAGGTGCATTTTGATATACTGGATCTACCTGATTAGTACCATTTATATTTATATATATAACATCATTTTCTAGATTATGTTTCTTTACTACATTAATAAAGTTTTTCTCAAATGTAAGTGAAGTATTTTCACTACTATTAGAAACATAAATAATTATTTTAGGTTGTTCTAGTACATAACTATTTATTTCCTCATATTTTATTTCAGTTAAATAACTATCAATCTTAGAAACCGATAAATCATTTTGTTTCTTATTACTGTATAATTTTAATGCTACTAATAATGCAAACAATGTAAACAAACACATTACTATAAATAATACTATCTTTTTATTTTTTTCTTTCATGTTTTGGCCTCCTATATAATTTTATTCTAACACATTTTTTTTAATGAATAAAGAAAAAAGAGTTAATTAATAACTCTTACCTTTTTGCAATGAATCAATATAATTTTTCATATCCTTATTTCTACTATAATTTGAGCTTCTATAATTGTTAACTAAATCTATTATAAAATTCTTTTTATCATTGCTAAAATTATTCAAATTATAATTACTCGTTTTTCCTAAGCTATCATCAATAATTTTCATTGAATATGTATCATACCTATTTGATAGTTCTTCACAAGAGATATTATTGCTGTTTGAAATAACATTAAAAAGTTCCTGTTGAATTTCATCTTGAAATAAGATAAAATCTTTTGCATATTCAAAATTATCATATTCATTGTATTCCAAATGATTGTAACAATCTAGTTCCCAAGCTCTCATAAAATAAAATACTGTTTCAATGTCATTTATTTTTCCATTTGCTATAGCAGATGAAAGACCTTTATAAAATTGTTTTGTTAAATATATCACAGAATCTTGTCTTGCTTCCATACGGATATGTAATTTATCATCATCCGTTAATTTCAATCCTACTTCTTTTTCATAATTCTCCCAAAAGTCGTCACATCTATCACTAAACTGTCCCAATTCAACAGAATATGCAAATTTTAAAAAATCCATTTTATCACTTTTAGACACTATGCCTAATTTTTCGAACAATTCTTCCAGATTATTAGTAAATGAAATATCTTTAAAGCTATCTATATCAAAGTCATCTTCAAAAATTCTACTTATAACATATGATTTCATATAAGATATTGGTTTTCTATATGTACTAGGGCTAACATTCAAATAATTTGCCATTTCTAGCTCTGCACTACTTTCTAATATCCAACTACACCACAAAGGGTTAACGCTTACATTATCGTATCTTCTAAAAGGTCCAGCTTCAAGTCCGTTTTTATCATTTAAATCATTTGATTTATACTCTATCAAATGTTCTATTTCATGGACAATAACATTTTTTACCATTTCTTCTTTAGTTATGTTGTTTCCTCTAGTTAATTGGACCTTATAATACATATCCGTCATACTAGGATTATACTGTAAAGTAAATTCATCATTAACTAAAGCATTTGATGCCATTCCAGTATTATTAAAAATAGTAAGTTTTTCAAGAATTCTGCAAATTTCTTTTACATCATATTTAGATGAATCTACTACTTCTTTAATGATATTACATATTAGCATAATGTCAGAAGGATTAGTGTCTGAATAAAATGTGTTAACAGCATTAACTTTTCCTTCCTTATATTTTTTATTATTCTCAATAACACTATTATATAATTTATTAGCATCAAGTTTACCATCAGTTCCTATTAAGTTATTACTTAAATTTTTATTGTCATTAGTAACACTATTATAAACCTTTAAAGCCTCTTCGATGTGATAATACTTAGAGTAATCGAAATCATCACTGTAATCATTGAGATTTTTTATAAATTCATCCTCATTAATACTATCCAAATTTATTTTAGTAGTTGATTTATTTTTTTTAACATATTCTTGTTCATCAATCACTTTAACGTCCATATTATAATTACCGTCAATGTATTTATCTTCATTGGTAACTTCTGTAATAGATGTAGAATTTTGACTATAATCACTAGGATGTTCAAAATCATAAAAGACTTTAACACCACCTACAATAGTTAATGTTCCAACCAGACCAATTGAAATTAACGCCTTTTTAGGTCCACTTAATTTATACTTTTTTTTCATAATAATCAACTCCCAGTTTTAATTATACAATAATTTAAAAATAAAAAAGTGAAAAATCACTTTTTTTACATAAATTATATGATATTCGTTCTTTTTTTTATTTGACAATTTGGCAAACTCTCAGATTGTTTACTTAAATTAGAAATTAAACTGTCATAATTATTGTTACTATTAATGATTAAATTTCTAATATTATTAATTTCCTTTTTACATCTATTAAGGTCTGAAGCAGCACGTTTCAAACTCTGTTTTCTAGAAAAGTCACTAGGAATGCTTATTTGATAAAAATAATTTATTGATTTTTGAATAGCATTAACTACATCTTCTAGTACTAAAACACAATTAGAACGCATAGCATCATAATTCAATTCAACTTTCGACATACTACTTTCCCCACTTATTAATTATATTATTAACATTAACACCAGCATTTTTTATGGCACTACCATAACATTTCAAATAATTTCCAAAGGTCAAATAATTAGCTTTATCCAACAAAGCCCTTTGAGAATAAATTGAAGCACTTTTACCAGACCAGGCATTTTTTTCAATATTTGTTATTTTTTCAAATAAATCATTTATTAAATTAGTATATTCGTGCGATAAATTAATTATTTCTTCTCCACATTCTACTAATTTATTTCCATCAGCTGTCATCTTCGCCATAATCATTGCCTCTCTACTTCCGTAAGATCATTAGTAATTTTCTCCAATTCCACATTAATATAATATAAAACATCAGTTAGCGTATTGATATCCTGTGATATTGAATTTTTTAATTTTGAAAGCTCATTATATTTATAAGGATAATTATTAACATTATAACTTTGTTTCAAGTTTGACATTGCCACAGATATATTATCCATCACATTATAGTTTTTAAGAGTATTAATCATATAAATCACATTTTCTCTCATGTTTCTATAATATGATCGTTTTCTACTTAAACTAGAAATATCCATAATTTAAACCATTAATGTTGTTCTGTATAAGTCTCAACACCACTTGAAAGACCAGATGCTTCTTGTGATACATCTTGTGATAATGTAGTATCACTCTTTTTATATTCTTCTCCGTACTCATACATTCTATCACTATATGCCAAAAGTGAAGAAACATAAGCTTTTGCCACATCAGAAACCGCTTGAACATATTCTTTAGTTGCTGTTACAACTTCACCTTTTAAAGCATTATCTGTATTGGCTTCGGTATTTAACTTAGCTACTTCCTCTTGTACTCCATTAACATATGTTCTTATTGCTTCACGAATTGTTTCGATTGATGCATAATTTAAACCTACAAATGTTTCACCATTTTTTGCTACTGTAAAAGCTGTTCCAGCATAACCTTGAACATTTGAAATTGTTCCTCTAAATTTATCACTAAAATTTTGTACTTTATCAATTGCTCTTCCAGCTTGGTTTTTAATATATTGTCCTATAGCTCCCATACTTTCCTCCTACTCTTCATCAACTAAATTGGCATCCATATCTAAAATATTTGATTGAATACCATTTAATTCATCCTCAAAAGTTTTTTGCAATTCCTTCAAAGTCTCAACCATTTGCTCTTTAGCTTTGTTTAAATTTGAAATAAATTGCTCAGGTGCATTTCCATGCCATCCATTTCTTACTGCATTTTCAACCTCTTCGGTTGCTCTAATTTTTGATGCAACATCGTTTAGAACAATAGAATTTACATCGTTAATGTAAGTTTGCATTCCTGTAATGTTTACACCATGATCTGCATTTTGAAAATCCATAAAATTACCTTCCTTCCTTGTAGTTTGTTGGAGCATTCATTTTCGACGCATCCTTTCTGATTTTCACGGATAAGTCATCCATATTTAACGCACACTTCTTTTTTAATAGTGAAAAATCATTGCCATAACTCATAAGATTTTGAATAATTGTATTATAATTTGATGAAAAAAGCTCATATTTAGCTCTCAATTTATCAGCACTAGTACAATTATAATATGATCTAGTCTCTAATACCAAATCATTAATTTTATTAAGTATAATCTTAATTCTATTAGAGCAATCAGATATATCTAATATCAATTTATTTATTTGTTGTTCATTTATTGCAACTATACCATTTGAGTTATTCATATACACCTCCACCATTACTACGATAAGTCTGCAACCTATCCTAGTTTAATTAAATAACATTTAAAAATAATTGTCAATAGTTTTGACAATTATTTTACACTAAACATAAAATTTTGGTGAAATTTATCGGTTTATTCTCTAATAACATAATTTTTTGTCAAGTTACTTCACCATTTTACATAATAGTATACACAAAAACAATTAAATTAATACCAATTTTGTACCATTTCTTATATCAGTTTCATATATAGTGTTATTTATATTATATCTCATTCCACTTTCATGATTATATAAATTTTGATTAACGTTACATCGGTACAAATCCTTAGTTTGTTCTATTAGAAATTTATTAATGAGTTCAATAATGTTACCGATTTTTCTATTTACCGGCATTAATAAATCATAATTTTCATCTAACTCAGGAACGATTAATGTAACAAAAACCTTATTTTCCATTACTAGTCACCCTCCTCATCAATAACGTACTTTATTATTGTATCGGTAGTACCTTGAGTAACAAAGCCAATATATGAGAACTGATCATTTAACTCTTGCATACTCAATTTATCAAAATTTAAAAGTATTTGTTCATTTGCTCCTTCACCTAACCATATACCATATTCTTGACTAAATACATCCTGATACCAATTCTCTATTTGAAGATTTTTAAATGAATCATAATTATCAAAAATTAATAGCTTTGACTTTTTAAATTTTGTTATATTGTCCATAAGTGAATTAAAGTATTGTATATACTGCTCTGAAATTTGCTCTCTAAACTTGCTAAATCCAATTAATATGAATACACGCATCGTAGAATCTTGCTCTTTATTTATTTCTTTTATAACACTAACAAGTACTGTATCAAAATTATTATTATAAACAGTAACATCGTTTAAATAATCATTCCATAAGTTTAACGCATCTATAACTGTTATATTAGTATTTTCTAAATTTTTCATTTCCATACAAATTGATTTTATAAAATTAATTTTATCACTTATATTTTTTGACAATATTGGAGTGACTGAATTAATACCAAAATCATATAAAAATACATCTTTCTCATTCTTAGAAAATCCTACTGGTACATTGTTTATATTGTTAACCTTATCTTTTATCATATCGAACGTAACAGTATCTGGTAATACAGCTATTTTTCTTGCTGTTCGTTTATATTTTTGATTTAAACTAATACCAGTTTCTTTTAGAGTTTTATTCATTTCATCTCTTTGTGCAACATATGCTGTTTGAAATTCATAAAAATGCTCATTATAAAGTGCAATTCCTCTACCAAACATTTTTTTAGGATATAATCCTTTTGGAGAGTTCAACACACTTCTATAAACGTTTTCATCTGGTTGTTGTAATGAAATTTTATTTAAAAATAATTGTTGCATTCTAGCTCCGAGAGAATTATTTACAGAAGTTGTAATTATAAATACAATACCATACTTTGAACCATCTCTTATTAACTGATTAAGTGCTTCAGCTAATCTTGCATTAGTTTCAACAAAAATTTCGTATGAGTTAATTACAACAACTATTAAAGGCAGTGTACTGCCACTTTCTTTTATATAATTTTTATAATTTCCAGCATAATCAGTAAACAAATTCTTTCTTTTTGTTGCTTCTTCATCAATCATTAATAAAGTATTTAGTATTAAATCGTTTTCATCAACGGTAGCAACAACTCCCACATGTGGGTATTTACTAAATATTCTAAGAGTTTCTGCTCCAAAATCAAAAATATAAAAATTAACTTCATCTGGACTATGGTTAATGCATGTTGAATATATTAAAGTTGTCAACAAATTTTCTTTACCAGAGCCAGCCATTCCATAGACAAGTAAATGCCCTATATTAGACAAATCTATTGTTAATAAACCTTGATTTTGACTAGCAGGATCATCATATTCGCCGATAGCAGGATTAATCAAAAATGGTTTAGAATTATAACTATACTTCTCAATCATTCCATCTAAGTATATCACTGCAGGTATACTACTAAGCCATAGTTTATTAATACTTATCTTTTGCTGCTTAGAAACGTTTACGATATATTTAACTATATTGGTTAACTGATCACCTAAATTTACATCATTTTTCTTTATAGCATCTTGATTATCATCAATAACTTTAATAACTTCCCCTATCTCATTTATGTATTCAATAGAACTATCAACTTTTCTGACAATTCTATCAGATGGAATATATTTAGCACCCGAATAACCTGATTGACCTATGTCAAAGTACTCATCATAACCTACTTGTAAATAAAATCTACCTGTTTGTTTTATACTAGCGGCTTCTGGTCTTTTTAGCATTTCCATAGAGTCACCTCTATCTTGAACTTTTAGACATATTTTAAACTTTGAATTAGCCCAAATTTGATCATTTACCACACCAGATGGTTTTTGTGTTGCAAGAATTAAATGTACTCCTAAAGAACGTCCAATACGAGAAATTGAAATAAGTTCATTCATGAATTCTGGCTGTTGTGCCTTAAGTTCAGCAAATTCATCAGATATTATAAATAAGTGTGCTATTGGTTCCTTTATTTTACCTTCTCTATACAATTTTTGATACTTATATATGTCAATGGTTCCTTCACCTAATCTATCACGCTCCTGATTGAATTTTTTCTGCCTTCTTTTAAGTTCACTGTTGATAGATACTAATGACCTATTCATTTCGGCGGTATCTAGATTTGTAATCGTTCCTGCTAAATGAGGCAAACAAATTCCTTTTTCTCTGTTTTCGAATGCACCAGCAAGTCCACCACCTTTATAGTCAATTAAAACAAATTGAACCTCATTCGGATGGAAATTTATAGCCATTGATAAAACAAATGTAATTATAAATTCAGATTTACCAGAACCGGTAGAGCCCGCTATAAGGCCATGTGGTCCATGAGCTTTTTCATGTAAATCAAGTATAAATAAATCACGATCTGCATGAACACCAATTGGAGTTTTTAAATTGTTAACAGGGTTGTTTTGTTCCCATCTATTAAGAATGTTCAATTGTTCAATCTTAGATACTCCATACATTTCAAGAAATGTTAAACTTTCTGGTAATACACTTTCCGACGACTTTATTGGTATAGGTATATTCGAAAGTTTCGAAGAGATTAAATCCATATTAATATTTTGAATGTTAGGTAAATTAAACTGAGTAGTTATGCTTTGATCGTCTATCGGCTCAATTACATAACTATTATTTTCAAGCACATAAGTAAATGTTTGACATTGAGGTGGCAAATCAACCAAATTATCCTCAATAAACATTATTGAAAACCCTGTGTTGGTTTCACTTTTTAAAACTTCATTAATTATCGGAACATCTTTTATCTTTTTATAGCAATCAGTAATAATTAAATAATATGGGGAAAAATTTTTATATGCACTATTATTGTCTCCACTATTTTGTGCATTTTTCTTAATATTTTCTTTTCTTTCTTTGAACTTTTTTTCAAGTAATTCAGAAATAATTTTAATATTCGCTATATTACTTGCATAATATCTATTACTTTTATCTTCACTCCATACATGAGGTAAATTTTTAGCATATTCATACATTTCTTTTTGTTCGAGAAAAAATACTAACTTAAGATCTTGTGCTCCTTGAAGCGTTAATAATTGCAAAATTATATTATCAACATAGTTTTTTTTAACAGTAGTGTTACAAATAATCGCAGAAAATCTATTTTTTGTCAATGATAAAGTAATTGGTACATCAATTAAATTTTTAGATTTTTTTACTAATTCAAAAACTCTTTCTTCTAAATCATCTTCTTCTAAAGAAAATTTCTTCTCTTGTGCAGAAATTTTTATTTTAGCTTTTCTTTCACCATTTCCAACACTAATGTCTAAAAAGTCACTATCAAATATTTGTCTTTCCCACAGTCTTTTATTATTATTTAAAATAAAATTAGTACATTCAGTCTGAGACGGATAATTAGTCTTTAATATGCTTGTCTGTTTATCTAAAATTCTATTTATCTCGTTTCTTTTTTCCTCCAAATATTTGCCGTATTTTTCTTGCCTCAAATTCTCCTTCTTTTTTTTCTGTTTATTATTATATGCATTCGTAATTCTAGGCATTATCAAGCTTCCTATAACCAATGCTACACACATTATTATCTGAGGTAGTAAACTAACAAACGACCTATTTCCGGATTGTAATCCAATTATAACGCTAAATCCCATCATAAATGATGATGCGGCCATGGTAATGCTAGAACCAATAGTTAAAAAAATAGGAGTTTTTTCAACTTTGTCCTCTTCTGGAGGAGAATCTATTTTTATTTCTTCTTCTGTAACGTATTCTTTTATTCTAGGAATATGATAAAAATAAGAACCTTCATCATATAATTCAATATCATTATCATCAATGTTAATTTTTTCATAATTAGTATAATCAGTTGAAGATAAATCGTTATAATATTGTAATCCATTTGTAATAATAGCATTCATTGGATTATTAAATTTTATAAAATCACCCATGTATATTATTTTTAAACCGTATAAAAATATAACATCACCAGTTTTTAAAACCGCTTGCATAACATTTAAACCATTTACATATACACCTGGTCCAATTGCTTTTAAAATAACTGTTCCATTATTATTTTGAATTACTATGTGTTCAGAGTTAATAAAATCACTGCGGTAACAAATATTGCAGTTTCCACTACCTATTGTGATGCTTGAAACATTAAACATACTTACACTAATTAAATTACTTTCTACTTGGGGTAAACAATACAAAATTCTAGTGTTTCTATCAATTGATAATATTTCTAGCTCTTGATATGAATACTCTTTTAATACAGTATCCAAAACTAAACTTCCGTTTTGTATAACATTGACTAGTCCGTTACTTTTTAATACCCACTTTCCATCCCTAGCTTCTATGTTAATATTGCATTCTTTTTTAGAACTAGTAGTCCTATATGGAATTAAAAAAGATCCTTGTATCTCGTGTGGCAAATTAAACTTAGTAATTTTATCATTATCTAAAATAAATATTTTCATAACGACCACCAACCTCTATTTTCCTATTCTATACATAATTATACTTGTAATTGGCTTACTTGTCAATTTATAACAAGATTGAATTTTACTGATTTACAAAAAATATTACTCTAGTTACTTTTAAAGAACGTTTTACATTTTTAAATCATTTTCATACTCTTTCATCATTCTTCTTAAATTGTTTAATTCAAATACAATTTTCTTTATAATAAAAAATTGAAGAACACTCTTCAATTTATATAATTTCTTCAAATTTTTCTCTTAATTCATCATCTTTTATAGACTCTATTAGTTCTTTTAATTTATTTTCCTTCTCATTTAGCCTTAATTTTTCTTCGAAAAATAAAAGCTTACTTTCAGTACTTTTTATATGCTTATGAATAGCATTACGACTTATACCACTATTTTCTGATATCTCTGCTAAAGATAAATTATCAAAATAATAATCCTCAAAATACTTTTTATTATCTTCATTTAATAAATCACCATAGTAATCATACAAAATAATTAAATTATCCCTATTTTCCATTTACATCATATCCTTAAATAAACCATATATATATTTTTCTATATCAAATACCTCTAAGTCTTCTTTAGCTTCACCTAGTCCTATATATCTTACAGGTACACCTACTTCATCTTTTATTGCTAAAACTATTCCACCCTTTGCAGTACCATCTAATTTAGTTAGTATTATTCCGGTTAAATTAGTTATCTCTTTAAATGCTTTAGCTTGACTAATACCATTTTGACCAGTTGTTGCATCAATAACTAAAAAAGTTTCATGAGGACTATTAGGTATAATTTTTTCACCAACATTATTTATTTTTTCTAATTCTTTCATCAAATTAACTTTATTTTGAAGACGACCTGCTGTATCAATAAGTACAATATCATAGTTTTCTTCTTTAGCTTTAGTAAGTCCTTTATAAACAACACTCGCAGGATCCTTTGTAGTATCATCACTTACAACACTACACCCTATCTTATTTCCCCAAACATGTAATTGTTCAACAGCTCCCGCTCTAAATGTATCCGCCGCAACCAATAAAACCTTTTTACCATCATCTTTAAATTTACTAGCCAATTTAGCTATTGTAGTTGTCTTTCCTACTCCATTTACCCCTACAAATAAAAGTACTGTAGGTCCATTAAGATTATAGTTTATTTTATTAGTTAATATTTCATTATCTACATATATAATAAATAATTCATCAACTATTATTTCAGTTAACATTGAAGGATCTGTAATCTTTTCTTTAGATACTCTTTTTTGTAGTTTATCCATAAAATTCATAACAGTATTAACTCCAATATCAGCATTAATAAGTAATTCTTCTAGCTCTTCAAAATAGTTTTCATTTATTTCATCATATTCTTTAGATAGATTAGCTAACTTATTTACAAAACTCTTTCTAGTTTTAGAAAGACCCTTTTCATAAGTTTTAGTACTTTTGTCTTCTTTTGTAAAGACACTTTTAATTTTATCAAATAATCCCATTATAAAACCCTCCTATAAATTGATTGTTTTTTCCTCACTATGTGGTACATAATTAATGTTTTTAGAAAGAATATCTAACCTTTTTTCAATATCATTTAAACTACTATTTTCCATTTTCATTCTATTTATAACTCTAGCTATATCAAATAATATCTCTCCAGATGTATCAACTAACTTACTTAAAAACTTATCATTAGAAAAATGCTTAGTAACAGTATATAATTCAGTAGTATTTAATCTTGATAAATAATAATTGTTTGAAGTTAAATAAATCATATATTTCTTAAAGTTATCATTAATATAAACAGATACTAATGGAGTTTTAAAGTTTTCTTTATATTGATTTAATATACTTATATATTTTGTTATACCCTCTATACCATTTTCCTTATATATTTCTTCTAATGTATCATACATAAAGCAAACAGAATTATATATAAATTCATATATATTAATGTTAATCTTCTTTTCTTTTTTAAGCTTTAATAGCATCATATATAAACCATATGAATTATCCCTAAATTCATCTTGAAATTTAAGTTTAACGTTAGATGGAAGATTCTTACCACTAATATAATCATCAGCATATAAAAAAGCAGTTAGAATTTGTATTCCTGTATCTACATCCTTAACGTTAATATCAAATCCTCTATCTTTTATCTTATCATCAATAACAGTTAAAACCTCATCATTATTTTGGTTATTAATTTCCTTAAGAACCTCATTTTTAGCTTCTTTAAACTGTAACATTTTTCATCCTCTTTTACTCATAAATATACATTTATTATATCAAACAATAGACAAAAGTGCAAAAAAATAGTATAATTTATTGCGTTAATTCTTTTTATAGTTAACTCGAAAAAAGAAAGGAGAATAAAAATTAATGAAAATTTTTAATGCAAATAAGGATGAAACTTTAGTATTTGCACTAGGTGGTTTAGGAGAAGTTGGTAAAAACATGTATGCTATTATGCATAATGATGAATTAATAATTTTAGATGCCGGTGTTATGTTTCCTAAAGATGAATTAATGGGAATTGATTATGTTATACCAGACTTTACTTTTTTGAAGAAAAATGAAGATAAAATTAAGGCCTTATTTATTACACATGGACATGAAGATCACATAGGGGGCATTAATTTTTTACTTAATGAAGTTAATATTCCAGTTATTTATGCACCTAATCAAGCTTGTGGTTTAATAAAAAGAAAGTTTGCTGATAAGAACATAAGCTATGACAATCTAAAGGTATATACTGAAGATACGATAGTTAAATTTAAGTATTTTACTGTAGAATTTTTTGCAACAACACACTCTATACCAGATTCTCATGGAATAGTAATTACAACACCTAATGGTAAAATAGTGGAAACTGGTGACTTTAAGTTTGATTTAACTCCTATCGGTCCTATGTCTAATATACATAAAATGTCAGACGTTGGTAAATCAGGAGTAAAACTTCTAATGAGTGAATCAACTAATGCACTATCTAAAGGTTTTTCAATGAGTGAATCAAAGGTTGAAGAAGAACTACAAGAAATATTTGAAAAGAAAAAAGGTAGAATAATAGTTGCGACATTTGCATCTAATATTTACCGTTTAAAACACATAGTAGAAACTTGTAAGAAAAATGGTAGAAAAATTGCTTTGTTTGGAAGAAGTATGGAAAATAATATAGAAATATCAATAGAAGGTGGATACATAAAAGATGATAAAATTTTTGTTTCACCAGAAGTTGCAAATACCCTTCCACCAGAAGAAATATGCTTACTTTGTACAGGTTCTCAAGGAGAGCCACTTGCAGCTTTATCAAGAATTGCAAACGGTACTCATAAACAAATAAAATTAAGACCTTCTGATACAGTTATATTTTCTTCTAATCCTATTCCTGGTAATAATGCTTCTGTTGCTAAAACAATTAATGCTTTATATTTACAAGGAGTAGAAGTATATGTAAATAATCCTGAAAATGAAATTCATACATCAGGACATGGTAATCAAGAAGAATTGAAATTAATGATTAGATTAATTGATCCAGAATATTTTATGCCAATACATGGTGAGTATAGAATGCTTAAAGCACATCAAGATTTAGCTATTGATTGTGATATACCAAAAGAAAATACTTTTTTACTAGCAAATGGAGATGTTTTAGCTTTAAATAAAGATGGTATAAGAAAAGCTGGTAATGTTGGTGCTGATGATATATACGTTGATGGAAATAGAATTGGTGATATTGGAAATGTCGTTATAAAAGACAGAAAAATAATGGCAAATGATGGTATTTTAGTAGCTATTTGTAACATAAATTTAGAAAAACATATTTTATATGGAAAAATAAATATTACAACAAGAGGCTTTATATTAGTTAATGAAAATGAAGAACTCTTAAAGCAAATTGAAGAAGTAGCTGAAAATACCGTTAATAAAGAATTAACGAAAAAACAAGTAAACTATAATGAATTAAAAGGCCAATTAATTTCAGATATATTAACGTTTGTATTTGAAAAAACAGGAAGAAGACCAATAATACTACCAGTAATATTAGATGTTAGAAAATAAGAAAATCCCTACTGTTGGGATTTTTTTGCATCTTCATTTATTAAGTTAGATAATTTTTCGGTATTATAACCTCTACTAGTAATTGTTTTAACTATTAATCCTAAATTATTCATCTTTAAATTACTTACATCAAAAGATATCATAATACCCTTATCTAGTTTTTCTTTTACATCAAATATAGTAGGATCTACTAAAGAAGGTGTTATAGAATGCATCTTCTTTTTCTTGCATAATTCCTTATCTGTATCATTTTTATTTTCATTTAAACATAAATTAGACTTTTTTAAACTAACACTTTCTATAATGTTATTTGTTAATGACATATACTCTTTACTATAAGAACCATCATATCCTAAATTATAGATTTCTGCATCTAAATAAGATATTGAAAGAGCTTTATCAACGTTTTTACTTAACCATAATCCATCAACAAAAAAGTTAGCTTTTATATTATTTTTAGCTATAAAACTAAGTAATGAATCCAAATTGTCATTACTATTTACTTTAAATATTAAAGCAACTCCGCCTATTTTAACATTTCCCTTTTTTATATAGTAATCATATGTTTTAGATATGGTATTTTTAGGTAAACTATCTTCATACACTATTTTATTTTTATCAAACTTATTATCTTTTTTCATATTCTTATAAGACTTATCTTTATCGACTGAAATACCAGAATAACCAAGTATCATTTCATCGCCATTTATAATAGGTTCTTTCGGCTTAATATCATTCTCATTTTTATAATTAATAACTTTCCTCATCATTAGGTCACTTTCTCTAGCCGTTTTAGTAACACTTTCCGTATAGATAAAACTAAGTACCAAAAGTAACAATATACTTAATAGTTTTAAAGTATTCTTAAACATCAAATCACCTATTAAATGGTATGCATAGTAATAAAAAAAAGAACATGAGTTCTTAATTTTTGTAACTTAATTCAGGTTTTAATATGTATGTATTTGTTATATAAACCCTTTTATCCTTATCTTCAGAAACATCCCAATTTGATAGTGAAAACCTTTTAGCATCCTTTATTCCAACATTATTAGGAAAAACCTTAACAATAACTTTTACACTATAATCAAAATTTGGAATATCAAAGTTTATTTTACCCGATATATCTTTCTTATTTAAAACTTCAGTATTTTTATTTGATTTATCAACATAACTTACTTTAACACTATATGTGTTATTTGGAACGTTTAAAGTAAATTCTCTAGGATCATTTCTATCTGTTACAATACTTATTTTTTCCTTACTCTTTTTAAGTTCTTTAACTTCATCAATACCTACTGGACTATAATACCCTTTTACCGTAAAAATTTTATAAGCATATTTATCCTTCATTTTATCTGAATCAACAAAAGTCCATGAATAAGGAGCAAATGACTTGGTTGTTCCAGAAGAATTTACTATTTGTAATTTAACTTTCCAAGTTCTATTTTCATTCTTTAAAGATCCAAACGTTATTTTAAATTCATCTTTATTTTTTTCAACATCTTTTGTATCTTTTTCTATCCATTTATTGTTTTTTAAGTAATAAGTAGTATATCTATAGCTACCAGAATATTTCTTTACTGAATCTGGAACTTTAAATTCCATAACATAATCATGATTTTTATTATAATATTCTTTAGTTATAAATCCATCTTTATTAGTTACTATACCATTTAATTTAGAACCTACTAATTTATATAAAAAATCATATGGTGTTAAATTCTTAATTATACAGAAAAAAGCTCCACTCATAATAACACATATAATTGTACATATTACAATTAAAATATATGACTTTTTTATTAATTCTTCATTAGCAAGCTTCGGTCTACCAACTTTAGCTTTCTCATCTTTTAATAGCCATTCCCTCAAAATTACCACTTTCTTTCCTTATTTTTTATAATCTAAAATCTTTTTATGAATACCAGGTTCAACCATATCCAAAGTATTTATACTAAGTTCTAAAGATTTTTTATAATTTCCCTCAAAAAATAGTTCTTCAGCTTTTATTAGTCCATCATTTATTTGAGGTTTAGAAGAACGATATCTATTACCATATACAATTGCATATTCCGATAATAATGCCATCTTAATCATTTCATTTGTTGTATTACTAAGTTTAAATACTAAATCCCTGGCAGTATCAACCCTTATATTTAACGTTTCAATATTAATTGGTCTTTTTGATAATTCTTTTTGAATTTCCTTTATTCCATCACTAGCTTCCTTTAACTCTATATAATAAGTATTTGGAATAACAGGTAATTTATTTTTTCTTATTTGATATTTAGACTTTCTAAGTAATAGTTTAATATCTTCTAATTGACCTTTAGCTCTTTCTTCATCATCCTTTAAATTACTAACTTTCATAAGTAAATTATCTAATCTTTCACTTACTTTTGATAACTTAAGTAAGATTATTTCTAGCTCCTGATTAAGTTTAGAAAAAGGAAATGAATGATTTTGATCTAACATAAGTAACTTACTATAATCTTCATTTATCTTATCATATTCTTTAGATAATAAAGAAACTTGTTCTAAAGTATCTTCTGTTAAGTTATACTCTTCTTTTATTTCTGGGACTTTTTGAGCTACTGCATTTAGTATTTTTTCAACGTGTTTATTAATCTTATTAAAGTTACTTATTCCCTCTTCATAATACTTTCTAGTTAACTTTTCTGTTTCAAAAACATTAAATAACGAATCAAAATACTCTAATATGGTTTTAAGTTCAAATGAAGCATCTTCTAGGTTTAAAACCCTTACCTTATCAAATATTAAATTAACCTTCTTTTCTGATTCCATAATGTTATATTCAATATTTAAATAATCAAGTTGATATCCTTCCCTAGTTAATTTTATATATTCAGTTGATACATCTTCCATTCTTTTAGGAATAAGATTCTTTCCCATTAACATTATTTCAGGAACTTCATCTATAACTATCTTCATAAGATTAAGCATTTCAGTTAATCCCTTAACAACATATATAACTTCTTCATAGTCCCTTTTTTCTAATACAATTTCAAACTCTTCAAATCTTTTTTCAATGTTTTCAAACTGCAAACTTATCGTTTTTGCAACTTCTTCATAATCAGCTTTTGTATTTTCAAACTTATCTTTTAATTTTCTATATAATGCCTTTAACTTTATAACGGTTGCTCTATTTCTTTCTTCACTAAGAGTTATTTCTTTTATCTCCGATAATATGTTTTTAATGTTAAGTTTAATCTCATATAATCTAATTTCTATTTCAGTTATTTGTTCATATATTTCACTTTTCTTACCCTTATCAACTAAAAAATCAATATCAATTAACATCTCATTTACATCTGGTATAGTTTCTTTCTCAATTTGATCTAGCTGTAATTTCCAATTATCATATTTTTCCTTTAATTTACTGTTACTGATTAAAGCAGATGCTTTAGAAAGCTCACTTAATACTGGTACATTAATAAGCATATTCTTTTCTTTTTCTAATTCACTAATTATCTTTAATATTTTATTTTTACTTCTTTTTTTGGTAATTAAAATAGTTATAACAACAATAACTAAGGAAATAAATGAAACAGTACCAATATATAAACCCTTTGTCATAGCTAGCCTCCTACTTTAATATACTATTATTTTAACATAAAAAGCGACAAAATTCATTATATTTTTACATAAATTAAAAAAAGAAAAAAGAACTATCAAAGTTCCTTTATAAATCAATGTTTATTTAATTTTTTAGAGTATGGTTTTTCATCTATTAATCTTTGTGTTTTTAATTTATTGCCTATTTTCTCAACTGTTCTTGATATTAATTTTGAAACATAACTTTGTGAAATTCCAAATTTGTCAGCTATTTCTTTTTGAGTATAAATTTCATCTTTATAAAAACCAAAATACATAATAATTATTTGTTTTTCTCTACTTGGTAAATCTTTTATTATACTATTAAGCATGTCATATAATTCTAATCTTTCATAATAATTAACAATATTTGTATCATCAATTAATGTATGTTCTAACCTTTTATAATCTTCTATATATAGTATATTACCACCTTTTTTTATCTTTTGTAAGAACATTAATATTTCATTATCTATACACTTTAAAGCATAACTAGGAAACTTTACGTTTTTATCCGGATTATATGATAAAACAGCCTTTATAAGACCAACATTTCCTATAGACACAGTGTCTTTCTTATCATAATGAACGTTATTAAATTTGTTTATAACCTCATATAATACAAGTCTTATATTATGCTCTATTATTGTATTTTTAGCATCATCATTTCCTTCTTTAAACTTTTTAAATAGACCATTTAATTCTTCTTCTGATAATCTGTTAGGTAATTTACATTCACTTAGAAATAATTCATTCATATATAATATCCCTTCTTAGGCATAAAGCTTAATTATAGATATGTAAAATAAATTAAAAAAAGAACTCTTTAGCTCAATTTAAGTAATTTATTTATAGTATCATCTTTAGTCTTTCTATAATTACTATGAAACACGTTCTTCTGTCTTTTATTAAAGAAAAAATTCAATAACAAATAATTTTTAGCTAACGACTTCTTATGCATAATTTTCTTTTCAACATATTCACACATAAATAGTTTACATGAAATATTTTGACATGTACATTTCTTATTCTTAAGAAATTTGCAGCCTGCATCACCTTTAAAATAGCAACATCCATTTATATTATGTACTGACTTACCTAATCTATTTGCAATACATCTGTTATCTTTAAAATCACATAATACACATACATTATTATCAAGATACTTGCACATATAATCATATATAAATTCATATCTCTTTCTCAAATCCTTTATATTAAATGCCTTTATAAATGCTTCTTCCACTTTATTTATAGGTTCACACTCTAAAAAAACGTCTTTATTCATATACTTTCTAAATCTTTTATAATTATTTTTTCTATCTTTTTGCTCTATTATCATTTTAATTCACCAACATATTTTATTCCTATCTTACTTCGCTTTAAATATATATATAGACTAAGTTACTATTTTTTTCATTGATTGTAGCTCATAACACAATATCATATTTTTAATGAATTGTAAATAGATTAAGCAAGAATTAAGTAAGAATTAAGTAAGAATTAAGTAAGATGTATTGATTGAAAAATATGCTTGTAGTATAATAATACATATAAAGCAGAGGTGATTTTAATGGTCAATTACGTGCCACCATTTGCAATTACAAATAAAATGTTAGATTATGTTTCTAACATAATGGAAAAAATTGGTAAACTAGATAATTATACTAATTTTAATAAAATGCCAGTATTAAGAAAAAATAATAGGATTAAGTCTATTCATTCATCTTTAGCAATTGAAGCAAATTCATTATCTTTAGGACAGGTAAAAGATGTAATTGCTGGTAGAACTGTTATAGGTACTCAAAAAGAAATTCAAGAAGTAAAAAATGCATATAATGCATATGAAATGATTAACAGTGTAAACGCATATTCTATAAAAGATTTAAAGAAAGTTCATGAAGTGATAACATATTTAACAGTTGACGAATCTGGAGAGTTTAGAAAGGGTAATGAAGGAGTATTTGATGAAAAAGGCAATTGTATTCACGTCTGTCCACCACCAGAACAAGTTCCTGGATTAATGAAACAATTATTTGATTGGATGAAGAAAAATAAGGAAGAAATTCATCCACTAATACTATCATCTGTATTTCATTATGAATTTGTATTTATACATCCTTTTTCAGACGGCAATGGCAGAACTGCAAGATTATGGCAAAATATTATGCTATCTAAATGGAAAAAAATATTTGAATATTTACCAATAGAATCACAAATACATAAGTTTCAAGATGATTATTATAAATCAATTAATAATTGTAATCATAATGGAGAGTCTACCGAATTTGTTGAATTTATGCTTAGGACAATTGATGAAGTTTTAGATGAAGCAATTAGAACAAGTTCTGTTCCAATTACGGAAACAGGAATTAACATTAATAAATTACTTAATGTTATGGAATACAACATTCCAGTAACGGCAAATGAAATAATGGATAAGTTAGGAATTAAATCAAAAGAAACCTTAAGATCAACATATCTTGATCCAGCAATAAAAGAGGGAGTTATAGCATTAACAATTCCTGATAAACCAACTAGTAAAAATCAAATGTATTATAAAGTTTAAAGAAGTAGAGAAGCTTCTTTTTATGTGCAAAATTTATATATCTATTCAATAGATTACAAATTTATTATTTTTTTAATGATGAATATTAATAATAAAAGTAAGAAAAACAAAATGACAAGTAAAAAATAGAACTGTTAGTTTCTGTATAGATCATGCTCACCATTTCATGTTCCAGTTGTAAGATTAGCTGCTGCTCATGTCACAATATTATATTGATAATATCTTAATATAAATTAAAAACATTATTGCTTATATATTTTTACTAACTATACTCTAGCTTACTATATATTAATTACTAAAATTTAAAAAGAGCTAGAAACATCTAGCTCAATATTCTAATTTATTTGTCTTTTTTTATAAGAAATTATTGCTGATCCTACAAGTCCTATAATCGATAAAATGCTTGTTGATATATATAATACAATATTATCACCAGTTTTAGGATTTTTAACATTTGTGTTAGATGATTTTTCTGTTGCAATAATTCCATACTCACTTAAATGTGATGTTTCAAATACTATGTATCCATCTTCTACTGTTGCTGGTATAGTTTCTTTTATTTCATTATCTAAAATATAAACTACCTCGTATTTTTTATATCCTTTTAATTCTTCTGGTAAAGCAATTTTTATTTTAATTTTAGTATTATCAATTTTAACTATTTGACCATTTTCTAAAACATTAATATCAACTACATACTTAACATTTTTAGCTGTTAATTCTTTTTTTAATTCTACTTTTTTAATATCTAATACATAATCTTTGCTAACTTCTTTTTCAAATGTAATACTTCCATTTATTACACCAGTGCTTTTGATTTCTTTTACTTGAGTAGGTTGATTTGAAGATGTAGGTGTCATTGTTAAATCAGGGTACATTCTCCATGTTGTTTGAAATTCATCAAGATCTGTTTCTTCTTCCCAATCAGATACTCTATAATTATAATATTTGCCATTTATTTTTAATTTAGTATTCCTTGTAAAAATATATCCTTCTTTAGCTTTAAAATATAAAATGTATTGGTATTCTTTTCCACTTTCAAAAGCAGTGATAAGATTTTCGTAACCTTGATTAAAGAATTCAGCAGATGTTATACCTGAACCATCTTTAGCTTGCCAGCATTCAAATTGATATATATATGGTGATCCATCAGGTGTTTTTCCTGTAAATACAGGTTTATCATTTACATTAAAACTGATTGTTGCATTATTTAGCTCTATAACATCAATGCGTTTTAATTGAACTGGTTTTGTTGGTTTTATTGTTTTAACAGCAGTTACAAAAAGTATTGATCCAGAATTTAGTACACTAACACTACTTATTTTTGTGCTATTTACTCTTACTGTACTATTATTTCCAAATTTATTTTCACCTTTTGCTTTAAGAGAAATACTATACATATAAGTTTTTCCTTCTTCAAAAGCAGTTATTTTTTTATCTTGTGCTAAAGCATTATTCTTGTTTTCATCAGAATACCAATATTTTACCGGGATAGCTTCACCTTTCTCATTAGTTTCCATTTCTTCCCAATATTCATACTCTATATCATATAACCCGTCCCACGGATCACACTTATAAGCCTTTGCTTCTGGTTTATCTCCTGGATTATAATTAAATTTTACACCCTCAATATCTATATTTGCTGTGCTCAAATCTAAATCTTCTGCAAATGTCGTTATCGGTGCAATACATATAGCAAACAAAAAAATTAATATAGTCGTAATAAGTATTTTACTTTTTTGCATTTTCATTTCCTCCTAATATTCTATTTTCTTCTTATTATTAATCACTACAGTTGTAATAATTCCTAACAATGATACTATAGATAATATAAAATACGTTGTAATACTATCACCCGTTTTAGGGTTTTTCATATTTGTATTATTAGATGATTTTTCTTGCTTTTTAACTTCAAATTTAGTTATTGCTTCTCCACCATCATTAAATTCAGCTTTAATCGTATGCTCACCAGCTGATAGTGTATCAACATATTCTTTATTTAAAGTAATAACTGTGCTGCCAGATTCTGCCTTATAATTTTTAGCATCAATTAATGCTCCATCAATATATAGTTTACCATCAAATAAACTAAAGTCTGCGTCTATTCTAAATATAGCATTTTTTGATTCATTAATAGTATATATTTGATTTGCTCCTTCAGTAAACTTATATTCTTTAGGGACAACTTCTTCGTTTACATATTGAAAATTAAATTCATAAGTACACTTAGTATAGTAATCAGTTCTTATTTCATATATAATGCCACCATCTGAACCTGTAAAAGTTAACTTAGAACCTGTATATTTAGTATGAAGTCCTTTAAAAACTTCACTTTTTTTAGTTCCAACATTCACTGCAGTTAATATTGCTTTATTTTCTGACCTATTTCCAACTATCTTTATAACAGCTTCGCTTTCGTTGTCTGTTAATAATAAACCATTATAGTCTCTTTTATAATATAGTGTTTCATCTAAATTTACAAATGATTTTAATCCTTCTGTTAACTCATCAGTTTTAGAAAAATCAATTACACATTCTTGACCATTAGTCAAATCTATTACACCTTTTGATGTTAAATTTTCATAAATATTTTCAACCTTTGTATTAATAGCTGTTCTTATTCTTAAAAGTTTAACATCTAATGTTCCACTAAATTTACTTGTTTCTAATTTAAATGTAGATTTAGTTTCACTTGATATTGTTGTTATAGGGTAATACCAATTATTGATATTTAATTTTATAGGTGTATTAGCACCAGAAACACTTGTATCTTCAATTTCTTCAATTACAAATTTATACTCTGCTTCATTTAAATCAACTGTCATATCATTCGTAATATTAGTAACTAAATCATTACCTTTAAATAATTGCAATTTTCCTATTTTACTATATTCTACATAGCCATCATGAATTGTTCCACCTTTAAAATTCAATTTCACTTCATTTTTGGATTCAGCAAATACATTAGTAGTAAATGCAAACATTCCAATTATTACTGCTAATAGCAACCTCTTAACATATTTTAACATTCTTATTCCTCCTTTATTTTAAATTATAAAATCAATTAATTTGTATTACAACTTAATTACCAAGAAAAGCAATGTTTTTGATGGCAAGTATCGTACTTAAATTACTGCTTAGTAAACATCAGAATATCTTAGCTTCTTTTCGTAGATAACTGATTATAATCATTTATATATCCACATTAATCTAAGTTTTTACACTATAAGTCAAAATAAAAAGACCATTAAGAAATTATTTGATTTCTTGACAGTCTTTTCTTATTAATTATTATTTTTTGCTTTGATTGCGGCTTGTGCAGCAGCTAATCTTGCAATAGGTACTCTAAATGGTGAGCAAGAAACATAATCTAATCCTATACTGTTGCAGAATTCTACAGATGAAGGATCTCCACCATGTTCACCACATATACCAACATGAAGTTTTGGATTAACTGGTTTACCTAATTTAATAGCCATATCCATTAATTTACCAACACCATTTTGGTCAAGTTTTGCGAATGGATCGTTTTCAAAAATCTTATTATCATAGTATGATCCTAAGAATTTACCAGCATCATCTCTTGAGAAACCAAATGTCATTTGAGTTAAATCATTTGTACCAAAGCAGAAGAAATCAGCTTCTTTAGCTATTTCATCAGCTGTTAATGCTGCTCTTGGAATTTCTATCATTGTACCAACTTCATACTCTAAATCTATACCAGAAGCTTTAATTTCAGCATCGGCTGTTTCAACAACTATGTTTTTAACGAACTTTAATTCTTTAACTTCACATACAAGTGGAATCATAATTTCTGGTTTAACGTTCCAATCTGAATGTTTTTTCTTAGTATTAATTGCTGCTCTTATTACAGCTTTAGTTTGCATTCTAGCAATTTCTGGATAAGTAACATCTAGTCTGCATCCTCTGTGACCCATCATTGGATTTACTTCATGTAAACTAGTTACTAAATTCTTGATATACTCTACTGATTTTCCTTGAGCATCAGCAAGCTTTTTGATATCAGCTTCTTCTGTTGGAACAAACTCATGTAAAGGTGGATCTAAGAATCTGATTGTTACTGGATATCCTTTTAATTCTTCATATAAAGCTTCAAAGTCACTTTGTTGATATGGAAGGATTTTTTCTAGTGCAGCTTCTCTTTCTTCAGCACTATCAGCACAAATCATTTCTCTAAATGCTGCTATTCTATCTTCTTCAAAGAACATATGTTCTGTACGGCAAAGACCAATACCTTCAGCACCTAATTCACGAGCTTTTTTAGCATCACGTGGAGTATCAGCATTTGTTCTTACCTTTAATGTTCTGATTTTATCAGCCCATCCCATAACACGTCCAAATTCACCAGCAATTGTAGCATCTACAGTTGGAATTTGTCCATCATATATATTACCAGTTGAACCATCAATTGAGATGTAATCTCCTTCATGATAAGTTTTTCCAGCTAATGTAAAGCACTTATTTTCTTCATCCATTACGATATCACCGCAACCAGATACACAGCAAGTACCCATACCACGAGCTACAACAGCAGCGTGTGAAGTCATACCACCACGAACAGTTAGGATACCTTGAGATGCTTTCATACCAGTAATATCTTCTGGAGAAGTTTCAAGTCTAACTAAAACTACTTTTTCTCCTCTAGCATTCCAGTTTTCAGCATCTTCTGCAGTAAATACAACTTTACCTGTTGCAGCACCTGGAGATGCACCTAAACCTTTACCAGCTGGAGTTGCTGCTTTAAGTGCCTTAGCATCAAATTGTGGGTGAAGTAATGTATCTAAGTTACGAGGATCAATCATTGCTACAGCTTCTTCTTCTGTACGCATTCCTTCATCTACTAAATCACAAGCAATTTTTAAAGCTGCTTGAGCAGTTCTCTTACCATTTCTTGTTTGAAGCATATAAAGTTTACCATGTTCAACAGTAAATTCCATATCTTGCATATCTCTATAATGATCTTCTAGAGTTTTGCAAACTTCTTTAAATTCTTTGAATGCTTCTGGGAATTTTTCTTCCATTTCAGCAATATGCATTGGTGTACGAACTCCTGCAACAACGTCTTCACCTTGTGCATTAGTTAAGAATTCACCAAATAAACCTTTAGCACCAGTTGCTGGATCACGAGTAAATGCAACACCAGTACCACAGTCATCACCCATGTTACCAAATGCCATAGCTTGTACGTTTACAGCAGTACCCCATGAATATGGAATATCATTATCTCTTCTATATACGTTAGCTCTTGGATTATCCCATGATCTAAATACAGCTTTAACAGCTCCCATTAATTGTTCTTTTGGATCATCTGGGAAATCTTTACCAATCTTTTCTTTATATTCAGCCTTAAACTGTCTTGCTAATTCTTTTAAATCATCAGCATCTAACTCAACGTCTTGTTTAACGCCTTTCTTTTCTTTCATTTCATCAATAAGTTGTTCAAAGTATTTCTTACCAACTTCCATAACTACATCAGAATACATTTGAATAAATCTTCTGTAGCAATCCCATGCCCATCTTGGATTATTTGATTTTTCAGCTATAACATTAACTACATCTTCATTAAGACCTAAGTTAAGAATAGTATCCATCATACCAGGCATTGATGCTCTAGCTCCTGATCTTACAGAAACTAAAAGAGGATTTTCTTTATCACCAAACTTTTTACCTGTGATTTCTTCCATTTTTCCTATATACTCATTAATTTGATCTTGAATTTCTGGATTAATTTCTCTTCCATCTTCATAGTACTGAGTACATGCTTCTGTTGTAATTGTGAAACCTTGAGGTACTGGAAGACCAATATTAGTCATTTCTGCTAGATTAGCTCCTTTACCACCAAGAAGGTTTCTCATGTCAGCATTACCTTCTGTAAAAAGGTATACCCATTTTGTCATATATATTCCTCCTTTAACAATGTACGATGTTATTATAACACAATTAAAAAAGCACTTACAATAATAAATGCTTTATTTTTCGCTTATTTTACAAGTATTTTATTTTCTATTTAAAGGATGACACTTCATATAAACTTCTTTTAATCTTTCATTAGAAACATGTGTATAAACTTGCGTCGACTCCAAAGACTCATGACCAAGTAATTCTTTTACCGTTAATATATCACAGCCTTCATTTAAAAGATGTGTTGCATAAGAATGCCTAAGCATATGAGGTGTTATTTTCTTTTTAATAAAGGTTCTTTTTTCTATATTATCAAGTAGTAGCTCTACTCCCCTTGTTGTAATATTTTTACCATGTTCATTAATTATTAAGTAATCAGAAGTTATATGGTGCTTACCTAATATTTTTTTTCTTCCATCATTTATAAATAGATTAATATATTTAATACAACTATCACCTATTAAAGCAATTCTCTCTTTATTTCCCTTACCTAATATTCTAATTTCTTTATTAAAAAAATCAATATCTTCTATCTTTATATTAACTAACTCTCCAACCCTTATTCCTGAACTATATAAAACTTCTAATATAAGTCTATCCCTTTGTCCAAGTGGTGACTCTATATTTGGTACTTCAAATAATTCTTTAATTTCACTAATAGTTAAATACTTTGGTAATTTTTTTTCTTTTTTAGGAGAAGAAACAAACTTAAAAGGATTAACATTAACGATTTCATTATTAAATAAATATTTATAAAAGCTTCTAAGTGATGAAAGTTTTCTTGATATTGTATTCCTAGATAAATTCTTATCATACAAATCAACTAAATATCCTTTAACACACTCATAATCTACATCTGTATAATTAATTCCTTCTTTTTTCAAATACAAGTAAAATTCGTCTAAATCTATTCCATAATTTTGACAAGTATTATCCGAATATTTCTTTTGCTTAACTATAAAAGTTAAAAATTCATCGATTTTTTCTCTCATTTTAAACTAACTCATATTCTTTATCATAAGACTTCTTATACTCGTCAAAGCACTTTGCCATCTCATCTAAATATGATATATCACTATCATCTTTTTCTATTCTGCTTTTTAAAACATCATCACTTAATATACTATTATTACCTAATAAAAGATAATTTTTCTTAAACATACTAGCTAAAGACCTTCTATCTATCATATTTTGTCCTATTTTTTTACATAAAAGTATTATATTATCCCTATCTGTTGCAATTGATGCTATAACTAGTTTATCATCCTTTAAAGTTGGTATTTTTTTATTTACATTATAAGTATCCATCATTGTTATAATTCTTTTATTCTTAACGAATTTATTATATACATCTTCAAAAAAATCATATTTTTGCTTAATAGCAGTATTTGTTTTACTTCTTAAAATAGATTTTTCTATATCAGAAAATCCCATTTTATTTTCTAACACTAAGTTCATAATCTCATCAGGCTTAATATATATAACATCTAAATCGCAAGAAAACATAATTTCATACTTATTATCTTTATTTTCTAACGAAAAATGTTTTTTTAAAACTTCATCATCATACATATTAATACCATTTTTAGTTTCACTTAGAAGAAATTCTTTAACATCATCATATAGGTTATTAAATAAATCAGAATAATTGTTGTACTTACTAGTAAATTTATCCATGTCCTTTAAACTAAGTGTTAATACTGGTAATTTTTTATCATGCCCATAATTATTTTTAAAATTAAAATATAGTGTATACTTTTCCATATAATAGCCTCCCTATTCTTATAAATAGAATACCATAAAAAAAGAAAGTTTACAATTTCCTTTCTTTAAAAACAAATAATTTATTAGTAGCATAATTAAACACAAATGTTATTAATGAACTCATAACCTTAGATATCATATTAGAAGCTTTTAATCTTTCAATCAAAAATATTAATATTGCAGAATCTAATGCAAAGCCAATTACCCTAAATATGATAAATATAGTTATCTGGTATATTCTTTCTTTACTTTTTGATGGTCTACTTTTAAATATCTTTTGATCCCATAAATACAAAATAGTAAATGACACTATATATGCTACTAAATTAGCTAAAATATATCTACCATGTGTTATATAATCTACTACAAAATATAATAGATATAATATAAACGTACAAACTACTGAAACTATACTATAATTAATAAATTCTTTATTCTTATAATATAATTTTTCTAATTTACCCTTCTTTCTAAATAGCTCTTTTAAACCCTTTTTCTTCTTATTCTTAAATAAATCCATATAATTCACCACAAGAAAATTATAACATAAATTAAAAATTAATTATTACAAAGTTTAATATTCATCATAAGTTCTTATATTGTTTTTTAACTTTTCTATATTTTCCTTATTTGTATATATCTTAACTTTATAGTCATCATAAAGTATTATTTCTTTGTTATTAACGTTTTTTATGGAATTATTTATTATATTCATAATATCATTACTATCCTTTACATAACGATGTATTTGATATATGTTAGGTTCATGATTTTCAACTGAAACATAATAATACTTAGAAGTCTTAGATACTATTTTAATATCATTATTATCAGATTCAACAAACTCATAATCTCCATAAATTTCTAATTTATCACTCATATTAATAATTTCTTCTGTTTCGCTAAAATATTTATCATTATTACTGTTTATTATTTTAAACTTAGATATTCCTATTAAAGACATACCTATACCAAATCCCATAACTAGTAGTGAGATAAAAAACATTAAAGCAAGTCTTAATTTCTTAGATTTATGACTGAACACAAAATCAAATAACATTTTTAAAATAACATAATTAATAACAATGGATGCTAAAATAGTTAATATCATTCCTACAAATAGAATACCACTCTTAATAAATAAGAAAGATAGAATAAATGATACTGAAAGCATAACTAATGATACAAAGAAGAATCCTGCAATAAATGATAAAAATATCTTTAATCCTAAAACAAATACTTTAACAAGACCACCTATTATTCTATATTCTGAATTCTTTGGATCTCTTATTATTATCTTTTCATCGTCTTTTTTTTCTAATTCTATTTCATCTTCTGTTTTTTCTTCTTTAGATATATCATAATAATTAAGATATCTTTCTTTAAATATATGTAAAACAACTATAAATCCTAATGCAAAAGCTATAATTAAATATATAGATTCTAATATACTATAAATTATATTATATACTTTGTTATAATTCATAAAGGATAATACACTAGATATTAAACTACTAGATATAGAACCTATAATAGCAAATAAAATACAAAGAATACCAATTATAATTAGTTGCTCTACTATACATTTTATTTTTGATGAAAACTTCATCTTACTAAACATATTAACTGTCTTAGTAACATAACTTAAGAAACTATCAATATACTTATTAATATTATTTCTTTGTTGTTTAATGTTGTTTACTTCTTTAATATCCTGATTTAGTAAATCATCCATATTTAGGTTAAACATCTTGCATATTTGAACTACTTTATCCATTTCAGGATATGCTTGATTTGATTCCCACTTAGATACAGATTGTCTTGATACTCCTAACTTTTCTGCTAAATCTTCTTGGGTTAGATTATTTTCTTTTCTTATCTTTTTTAAATTGTCTGATAAATTCATATTACCACTTCCTTTACATAAATTACATCTAAATCATACTAATTAAACCAGTTGCATACTACCAATTTTTAGATGCTTTTTGTTAACTTTCAGTTGCATATAACTATTTTAACAGAAATTTTATAAAAATGAAAAAAGAAGCTATTTATCTAGCTTCTACAATTAACTTAATTGCGGTTCTTTCTTCACCATCAATTACTATATCAGTAAAAGCTGGTATACAAACCAAATTCTTTCCAGACGGTGCTACAAAACCTCTAGCTATTGCAATAGCTTTTATGGCTTGATTAAGTGCTCCTGCACCTATTGCTTGTATTTCTACAGCCCCTTTTTCTCTAAATACATTAGCAAGTGCTCCTGCTACACTACTTGGGTTTGACTTACTGGATACTTTAAGTGTTTCCATATTTATTTCCTCCTTAATATTTTAGTCATTATAAATATATGAGAAAATAAATATAAAATGATATTTTTATTATTTTTTATTGATTAAACATATCAATTACTTCAGATAAATGAGTTATTTCAGGATAATCACTACCCTCTAATTCTCTAACAAACTTAATACCTATACCAAGTTTTTTCTGCCATTCTCTAATATTACCAGAATAATCATCTATAAGTATTGCTGCTGATGGATTTACTACTTCTGTTTTAGGTATTTCTTTAGGAACAGACACAACAGTTACTTGTGGTAATTTATTATGTAAATATTTTATCTTTTCTACCATTTCATTAGTAGAATTTATGTGAGTAAGTATGTATACATTAAACTTCCTAGAATCACATATTTTCTTTATTTCATTTATACTATCATTAATCTCTTCTGTTTCTTCTATTAATTTCTTCCAATCTAAATTTCTGAAAAAATCCATAACCCTTTCTTGATCTTTAATATCAATATGTTCTTTTTCTAATTCTTTATAAGACTTAGTCATAGTATCTAATATTACACCATCAAAGTCTATGTATAATTGTTTCATCTTCTAACTCCTTCCAATTAGGTAATAACTTAAATGATAACTTTTCTTTTGTAGTTGGATGAATAAATTCTAGTTTATATGCAAAAAGTTTTATTTGTTCTTTATTATCTTTACCATATAAAGAATCACCACATAAAGGAAATCCAATATTACTAAATTGAACTCTTATTTGATGATGACGACCTGTTATTAAATTTATCTTAACAATTGTTCTATTATCATAGTATCCTATAACACTATAATATAGCTCTGACAATTTAGCTTTATCATGATTCTTATCTACAACAAAGCTCTTTTTTAGCTTTTCATCTTTATACAAATAGTCAACTAATTTTCCACTTTTATTTTCTAAAATGCCAGATAAAGCTGCTACATAAGTTTTATTAAATTCATGATTTCTTATTTGTTCATTTAATCTTTTTGCGGCCTTTGAAGTCCTTGCAAACACCATTATTCCACCAACTGGCCTATCTAGTCTATGAACAAGACCTATATATACATTTCCTGGCTTTTTATCTTTATCTTTCACATACTTTTTTACAATTGTAAGTAAATCAAGATCACCTGTTATATCGCTTTGAGATAAAATATTAGGCTTTTTCTCAACTACAATAATATGATTATCTTCATACAATACATTTAAATTATTCAACACTATCACCTATTCAAAAATTTTATTCATACATTATTTCAATTAAAGATGTATCTTCACCTAACTTATCTACAAAATCATTACCTAACTTTTCTTTTAACCTCTCAAATTTTTTTATAAACTCTTCATATGGCAATAAAAATAAATCAAGAGATGATATTAACAAATCCTTTGCATAATATACACCATTATCAAGCAAGTATTTATTAATGTGATAAACATTTTCAGCATCTATTTTCTTTATTGTTTCACTATCAAAATTTTCTTTTAATAATTTAATATCAATTTCATCTATATTCATTTTATTTAATCTCCTTACCTTTCTCATAACCGTCAAAAGGATATTGATTCATTAATTTTTTTAAATCTATTCCAAACTGCTTCTTTAATACACCAGGTTGATAAGAAAAAATTCTATTTAGCTTATTATCTTCTACAAGTAAGCAATCATTATTAAGTAAATAATTTATTTTGGCATAGTTTTGACTTGGTGCTGCTAATAAAAAATTCGTTGTTAAATAATCACTTATTCCATACTCTTCTGCCATCTTAAATTGTATTGGTAATTTAATAATCATTTGTTTACTTTGTGCAACAATAGACGAAGTTAGTAACTTTTTATGTTTTTCTTCTTGCCAATATGGTAAAGCTAACAAAGTTCGAATATCTTTTAAATTACCATGAGCTAATACAGTTGAGGTAAATAATTCCGGATGATTTTTAAATTCTTCGCTTTGTAATATATCTTTAATCTCTTTTAGATTACCTTCGGCTAATACTGTTGAGGTAAATAATTCTGGATGGTTTTTGAATTCTTCACTTTGTAATATATCCTTTATTTCTTTTAGATTACCTTGGGCTAACACTTGAGATGTAAATAAATCCGGATGAGCTTTAAATTCTTCGCTTTGTAACATATCTTTGATTTCTTTCAAATCACCTCGAGCTAATACTTTTGAGGTGAATAATTCCGGATGATTTTTAAATTCATCGCTTTGTAATATATCTTTAATCTCTTTTAGATTACCTTCGGCTAATACTGTTGAGGTAAATAATTCTGGATGGTTTTTGAATTCTTCACTTGCTAATATATCTTTTATTTCTTTCAGATCACCTCGAGCTAATACTCTTGAGGTAAACAATTCTGGATGGGCTTTAAATTCTTCACTTTGTAATATATCCTTTATTTCTTTTAGGTTGCCGTGGGCTAATACTTCTGAAGTAAATAATTTTGGATAGTTCTTGAATTCTTCACTTTGCAATATATCCTTTATTTCTTTCAGATTGCCGTGAGCTAATACAGTTGAAGTAAATAATTCCGGATGAGCTTTAAATTCTTCACTTTGTAATATATCCTTTATTTCTTTTAGGTTGCCGTGGGCTAATACTTCTGAAGTAAATAATTTTGGATAGTTCTTGAATTCTTCACTTTGCAATATATCCTTTATTTCTTTTAGATTGCCTTGGGCCAGTACTGTTGAAGTAAATAATTCCGGATGAGCTTTAAATTCTTCGCTTTGTAACATATCTTTTATTTCTTTTAGATTACCTCTGGATAATACAATTGAGGTAAATAATTCTGGATGGTTTTTAAATTCTTCGCTTTTTAGTATATCTTTAATATCAGATATTTCATTTCTACCAACTGAAATAGATATTATATCTTTTTTCTTTATACATGGAATATTTAAATTTTCAATTGCTATTATCCTACTTGTTGGAATACTTAACACACTTACTGTTTTATTTATTATATCTACTCCATAATTAGTTAAAACGTAATTATATGTTTTAATTAATTCATCATTATCAGTACTTAATACATGTAAGCATTTTTCTACTTTATCAAAATTTACTTTTGATTTTTTTAAAAACCCAGCATTCTTTTTTATATTATCTACAGAATAATACATTACACTAGGACATTTTTCTATATTTTTTCTATCTATATGTAATTCGTTAATTAAGTAATCTAAAGTATCATCAATTTCTTGGTATTCTCCACGACTCAATAGTTGTTCATTTAACGCTACATCAATATTTATATTATATTTTTTTAATAATTCTTCTAATTTATACTTTTCTATCATATACTTAATCCTTTATTCATCTTCCCAAAGACCATATATACCACAAGGTAAAACTAGTTTACTATTAGTCATAGGAAGACCAACTTCACCAGATGATATTTTTCCTTTGTGCTTTTTATTTACCGTAAGCATTAAAATGTTTTCAAGTACTAAAGGAGAAAGACCTGTTGTATATGAATTAATTAAAAAGAATAATGGTTTATCGCTTAGTACATCTAAACATAATTTTATAAGTTTATATAAGCTTTCTTCTATATTCCAAACCTCTCCATTAGAACCCCTTCCGAATGATGGTGGATCCATTACTATAGCATCATATTTATTGCCACGTCTTATTTCTCTTTCAACAAACTTAATACAATCATCAACAATAAATCTAACATACCTATCAGTTAGTTTTGATGACTCTATATTCTCTTTTGCCCAAGATACCATTCCCTTAGACGAATCAACGTGAACTACATCTGCTCCAGCATAAGCACATGCAACAGTTGCTCCGCCTGTATAGGCAAATAAATTAAGAACCTTGATTTTTCTGTTGCTATCTTTAATCTTCTTTATCATATAATCCCAGTTAACAGCCTGCTCTGGAAAAAGTCCAGTATGCTTAAAGCCCATTTGTTTAATGTTAAATACTAAATCTTTATACTTTATTTGCCAAGACTCTGGAATATCATTTACATTTTGCCAGTGTCCACCACCTTTGTTGCTCCTTATATATTTAGCATCTTGAAGTTTCCACTTTTCAGGAAATGATTTATCACTCCATATAATTTGTGGATCAGGTCTATTTAAAATATAATTTCCCCATCTTTCTAACTTCTTTCCGTCAGCCATGTCAATTATTTCATAATCTTTCCATTCTTCTGCTAGTCTCAAAACTAATCACTCTCCTAAATGATGTAATATGCATCATATATATATCATATTATAATACATATGACTAATTTTTAAAAGTATAATAGAAGCAAAAAAAATATGTAAAGCATCATTTACATATTAAAAAATCATCTATATTATCACATATTAATTTATCTGAAAATCTTTGATACAAATCATACTCTTCTTTGTTTTTTATTGTCCAACTAAATATAGGAATTTTCTTTCTTAATTTAACTATATAATTATCATTTAAAGAATCTTTATTGCATGATATAAAATCTAATTTTAATATAGTATTAAATAATATCAGTTTAATTATATTATTCTTTAAAATATTAGCTTTTTTATCTAAACTACTATATATTATTCCTCGTTTAATTTTCTTTTTATTTATTCTAAACCACAAAATGGATAAAACATTAAAACTTTGAACATAAATTAATCCATTATAATTGTCTATTATTTTACATAGTTCTTTTTCTAACTTACCATTAAATGACAAACTCTTTATTTCTATTATAATAGGTACACTACCATTAACTATATTTAATACACTTTTTAGTAGTGGAATCTTTTGATTAGTGTTTGGAAAGCTATAGCTCAATAATTCACTATATGTACAGTTTTCTACTAATTTATTAACATTAAAAAGTCTTTTTAAACTAAAATCATGAAAAACAACAATTTTATTGTCTTTTGTAATATGAACATCAAGTTCTATAATACATTTATTTCTTATCGCTCTTTTAAATGCTAATATAGAATTTTCTGGAATATTCATTTTACTATTATGACATCCTCTATGTGCAATTATATTATGATTCACATAAATCACCAATACATTATATTGTTTAATTGCTAAAGAAATTATCAAATATTTTAGGAATACTTGAAATAAATATCATAACCTTACCTGTTTTTGGATTTTTTATATTAAGTTCATTCATATGAAGCATCATCCTTTTTTGTTTATCCTTTTTTAAACCGTATTTCTTATCTCCTACAATTGGATGATTTATATCTTTCATATGTACCCTTATTTGGTTCTTCCTACCAGTTTTTATATTTATATTTAACATAGAAAAGTTTTTACATTCTTTAATTACCTTATATTCTGTAATAGCTAATTTACCATTTTTCTTATCACTGCTAGAATACATCATCATATTTTTATCCTCTTTCAAATATGACTTAATAGTACCTTTTTTATCATTTAAAATACCATTTACAACTGCTATATACCCTCTTTTTGTAGTAATTAAATCCCAATTATTTTGATATAAATATTTTATACTTTTACTTTTTGCAAACATAACAATACCAGATGTATCTCTATCCAATCTATTAATAATAAATATCTTCGCTTTTGGATTACTTCTTTTTATATAATCCGAAACTTCATGATATAGTGTTTTCTCTTTTTCTTTAAGTGTTGAAATAGTTAATAATCCAGCAGGTTTATCAACCACTATTATATTTTTATCTTCATATATTATGTTTAATTTTCTTTTTTTATTCATAATTACCTCTATTCATAATATATCATTTGTAAAATAATCTGTAAAGAAAAAAATATAGGCTATGATAAATATTTATCCACTATATTTTTTAATTCCAACTCTAAATTATCTTTAGTAATTACGTCCTTAAATCCATCTTCTATATAATATTTTTTATATCTTTTTTGTTTAGTATTAACTACTACAATAACAGGTATATTAAATCCTTTTTCTTTTAATAAATTTAGAATTTCTAGTGCAGATGAACTACCAACTCTATCATATAAAATTATTAAGTTATAATATTTATTTTTTTTAATTTCATTTATACAATCATTTTTCATCATTACCTTTTTAATGTTTAAATTATAATTACTTAATATATTGCTAGCCTTATATAATTCTTCTTTATTGTCAGAAACAAGTAAAATCCTCTTTTTTCCATAAATATCTGATGAATACTTTTCTAAACCATTAAATACATCATATTCTGATTGAAAATAATTCTGGTCTATTACTACAGTAAATATAGTTCCTCCATTTAATTTACTTCTTATATTTAAACTTCCACCAAGTATTTTAAGTATCTTAACACTTATTTTTAAATCCACATCAAGTTTATTAAGCTTATTTATGTCATTATCATCAAGTTCACTATTATCTTCTAGAATTTCGTTTATTTTAGCTAAACTCATACCACTTCCACTGTCTTCTATTTCAATAATTAATCTTGCAACATCATATCTTACTATTGCATCTATTTTAACTTTTATATATCCACTAGGAGTATTCTTAATGCAATCTATGATTATTGACATTAGCACTTGTTTTATTCTTATATAATCCCCAATTAATTTATCAGGTACATTTTTACTAACGTTTATATTAAAACTAATATTTTTGTCATTGATATGATTTAGTGTCAATTTTTCTATCTCATCAAATAATAATTTGGTGTTATAACTAATATCACTTATTTTGATTTTACTTGAATCCATTTTTGATATATCCAAAACATTATTTAATCTAAATAATATACTATTAGCATTATTCTCTATTATTTTAAGCGCACTTTTTTCATTTAAACTATCATAATTATTTATTACATTTATTATATTTTTAGTTGGTATTTTTATTTCTTGTGAAGTTTCAAATAAAAATCTAGATTTATCTTCTATTTGATCTTCTACAATTTCTTTATTTCTTAATAATTCGTTTACTATTTTTAAATCTGGATTTTCTATTGTAAAATACATTATAAACAACATAAAAGTAAACAAAAAATTTTCAAACATTATTGATGGATAATTCTTCCTAATCAAAAGTCCTAAAGAATATAATATTATCAAAAAAATAAACGGTATATCTTTTGAAAAAACATTTCTATTTCTAATAAAGATGATAACTGATGATATAAAAATAAGTACAAAGTATATAATAGTTAATATTACAACTAAATTGTATGATAGTCCATTTCCATCCAATATATTACCATAATTTATAACGTTTATAGGCAAAACTAAAATAACAACAAAAAATATAATAGAAACCGTAGCAGTAAATATTTTCATATACTTTCTAATCTTTTCATCTATGTTTAAAGTATACAAATTATATATAAATATATACATTATTAATAATAGCATAAGTATCATATATATTTTTTGCATTAGTCCTACAATAACATTATTCGCATAAATTTTAGCATATATGAAAGTTAATATAGCCATTAATGAATAGAAGAAATTAACTACTATCATCCTTGAATATATTTTAGTTTCATATATATCAATTCTCTTTTTACTAAAAAATATAAACAATAAGAGAAGTGAAAATAATAATGATCCTATTGGTAAAATAAGTGTTTCCATAACAAATTCCTTTATCTTTTTTTACATGCATTTGAAGTTTTAGCATAGACAAAAGCATTTGAACAATTTACTTTTATGTTATCTATTGGTCTAAAGACATCTTCTTCTACGGCAATATCTTTATCTTTGTATCTGGTTTTTTCTACATCCAAAACCGTAAATCCATAAGGACACTTTTCTACTACACTTTGTGCAAATTCATCATCTGTAATGGTAATGTTTTCCCTTTTCTCTGGATTTTTTTCTATTATTTTCCATTTTTCTGTAGCCATAGCATCTCTAACTTTTATTTTAAGTTCATCATAACTTAAGTCTCTAACATCTTTCATTTGAATGTTTTTTCCTATACTCACCATAAATTTATTGTCATATTGTTCTATGGCAACGGGTACTATATCAGCATTAGTTTTTTTAGCCATTGAAATAGCTCCCATATATAATTGCATTACTGGTAAATTTGGTGTTATGTTCCATGCACCTTCTGGAAAGATTAATAAAGAACCATGATTACTTAATAATTCAACCGCTCTTTGGTATGCTATTATTCTATCTATTTTATTACAAGTTTCAAAATTTATAGTACCATTGCAAAAAAGCAATGCACCGGATATATCTTTATATAATCCTTTTGGATCCCCTAAAAATAAATAAGCATGACTTTTTATAGATTCAAATACTCTTTGTATATCATTACCACCGATATGGGTGCATACATAAATCTTTGGATTATGAGTTAATTTTCGCTCATCACTTATCGTTTCCACCTCTTCTTTTGAAGATAACTTTCTATCTAACATTACCATAGCATATGGTAGTGGATGAATAAATTGCCTTAAAGAAATACCTTTTAGTGGAATCGCCTCTTCGTATCTTTTTCTTCTTTCCTCCATATAATACCAACTTAAAGCTTCCTCATTCAATTTCATTCTTTGTACAATATTCTTTTCCATAACTTTTCTTCCCCCCCTTGAATCTGAATATAAACCGAATAATCCTTTTGTTTTTTTATACAAAACTACGTTCGATATTTTAAATCATATAAAACTATTTATTACAAAATGTAGTATAAAAGGTCATTTTTTGCTAATAAAAAGTAGAAAAAAAGAAATACACATTTTTCTGTGTATTTCTAGTATTAATAGTTTTCACTTTTCTTTTCAAAATAACTTTGAGGATGATTACATACAGGACATACTTTAGGAGCTTCATCGCCAACATATACATGTCCACAATTTCTGCATATCCAGACTGTTTCTTCTCCCTTTTTAAATACCATATCATCATTTATATTTCCTAATAACGTCATGTATCTTTTTTCATGTTCTTTTTCTATTTTAGCTACTTCTTCAAATAAATATGCTATTTTTTCAAATCCTTCTTCTTTCGCAGTTTCTGCAAATTCTTTATACATTTCTGTCCATTCATAATTTTCACCAGAAGCTGCAGCCTTTAGATTTTCCTTTGTATCAGATATATCTCCACCGTTTAATAGCTTAAACCATATCTTTGCATGTTCCTTTTCATTATTAGCTGTCTCTTCAAATATAGATGCTATTTGTTCATAACCATCTTTTTTTGCTTTGCTAGCAAAATATGTATACTTATTTCTAGCTTGACTTTCGCCTGCAAAAGCAGCCATTAAATTTTTTTCTGTTTTTGATCCTTTTAATTCCATTATGAATTACTTCCTTTCTTTAAACAATCTTCACATATACCAGTTATACTAAAACAACTATCTATTATTTTAAAACCAGTATTTGTTTCTATTTTTTCTAATTCATTACTATTTATAATAGGTTTAATATCAACTACTTTACCACATATACTACATCTTATATGATTATGGTCACATAAAGTCTTATCAAATCTATCATTTCCATCATCAAGAATTATTTTTCTTATTTTTCCTTCATCAGATAATATATTTAAGTTTCTATATACTGTTCCTAAACTAATGTTAGGAATTTTTTCTCTTACTTTATTATATATATATCTAGCATCAGGATGATTAGAAGATGATAATACTATATTTAATATTTCTTCATTTTGCTTTGAATATCTCATTTTTTCTCCTAAATAGTAATAATTACTATTTAAGTATAATATAATTTCAATCACATGTCAATCATTCTTGCTTACTTTTAAGTCTATTATTTACATAATCTTTTAATAAGCTATATAATATTGATACTATTGGTATACTAATTATCATACCAATAAATCCTAATAAACTTCCACCTATTAAAACCGCTAAAAGAGCCCACAATGGTGGTAAACCTACAGAACCACCTACTATTCTTGGATATGTAAAATTGTCATCAAATTGTTGAACTAAGAAGAACACAACAACATACCATATTATATTAATTGGATTAACAACACCAACTAATATGATACCAACAACTAAAGTTATAAAAGCACCTATATATGGAATTAATGCTGTTATAGCAAATAAAACACCTAATATTAATGCATAAGGTATATTTATTAACCATAAAATTAGGAAAAATTCAAATCCAGTTAAGCAAGCATCCAAAAATTGTCCAGTTAGAAATGATGTAAACGTAACGTTAGATAATTTTACAACATTAATTATTTTATCCGTAATTTTTTCTGATGCAAATGCAGTTATTATTTTCTTCATTGATTTAGCTAAACTTTCTTTATCAAGAAGTATGTATATTGAAACTATAAATCCAAAGAAGAAAGTTATCAATTTAGATACTGCACTAGATAAAAATGCTACTATAATTGATACTATAGTTCCTGTTGTACCAATTGTTGTATTAACTATACTTTTTACATCTAAATCTTTTATATATCCTTTAGCACTAGGATAAATCTTAGTTAATTTATCTATCAAACTATTTATCCACTTAATGTTATCAGGAATGTTTTTTCCAATTGATACAATAGCTTGTATAACTTCTGGAATAACCAAAAATAATATTAATCCTACAACACCAAATATAAGTATTATTGATATTAAAAGAGATAATATTCTAATTAACTTCTTATTTTTTCTTTTATCTATTTTAAATATTTTTTTCTCTATTTGTTTCATAGGTACATTTAAAACAAAAGCAATTGCTATACCAACAATTAATGGCATTAATAAATTAATTAAAAATTTAACGAAATCCAAAAATAAAGTATAATTTTTAACTATCCATAACATTAATGCTCCAAATGCTATAAAAAACATTATCTGTTTACTATTTTTCTTATCAAACTTCAAAATAAATCATCTACCTTTCTATAGGTATATTGTAACACAACTAAATAGAACAAAAGAATAAAAATTTAAAATTATTTTAATTTTATTCACATTTTCCTATTATATAAAAGGCAAAATTAAAATTCCTAATATTATAAATATATGAAAATAATAATAAAATTAACCCTAAACTAATGGTTAATTACTTTTACTTATTTATTGTTACACTATTTGATATTTTTTTAACTTCTTCAGAATTATATATTTTCTTTACATCTTTTTCTTTATTTGGAGATTTTTTGCTATAAATATGTAGTGAATCGTATGTTTTATTGTCTACATTAAGAATAACTTCATATCTAACATATGATGGTGAATAAAAAGAAATTCCCTTCATTTCATTATATGTAACTTCTTTATAATCATTATTCTTTTTGTAAATATTTTTTACGTCATTAAAAGTTTTATTTGATGAATATTCATCAACCTGTATTGCTATATTAAAATCGTCATCCTTTAAAACTTCATCTTCTAAACTTGTTCTTAAATCAACTTTACTCTCTGATAGTTCATACCCTTTTTCTTCTTTAAAACTTAAACTTACAGATGCTTTAGATTTATCATTATAAGTTACGGTTTTTAACTTCTTACCCCAAGTAGTTAAAGCTAATACGCCAAACACTATCACAAATAATAACACTAATTCCTTTAATATTTTTTTCATTTTCATTCCTCATAGCTTGATTATACTATAATTGATATATTTATAATAGATGGAAAAAGTCATACTTTTAAATACTAAAATATGACTTTTCTCATTATTTTCTAGGAGTAATATAAATTAAATATCTTCTATTCTTATTTTTGAATATAGTTCACTATTAATTCCATGCTTACAGATTAAGTCTATATCTAACCTATCTTTTTCTCTAAACGCAATAAGTTTTGACTTTAATATAACCTCTGGTGACATAACTTTATATTTATATTCGCTATTAATATATTCATCTATATTAATATTCAGTTTTTTTGTTTTTGCTTTTTTTGTTGTTCCATCATATGATCTTTGATATAGTGCATCACTCACAAAATAAGGATAAATACCAACCTTAATATTATTAATCATAAAATGAAATCCATATTCACTATTAAAATACATTTTACTATCCATTTCATATTCATATAAATTATGATTTTTAATAACATTTCTTATATACTCTATATCATTTATACTACAAATTAAGTCTATATCACCATGTAATCTTGATGATTTTACGTTTTGAACAATATATGGAACTATACCACCTGCAACGACTAATTTATTTTTAAACTCGCTATCCAAAGAATAAAGTCTATCTAAAGTGTTAATTATATCATCGTATTTCAATTTTATTTTCCTCCATTTAAAATCATTTATAATTTAATATTGATATTATTTTATCAAAGATTTAGCATATTTATCATACTCATTAAAATCTATATTGTTTTTTGATAAAAATTCTTTATAGTGCTTTAAATAATCATCTGCTGATTCAAAATCATATTCAAAGTTTTTATTAATCTCCTTACATAATAATGCCTCTATATAACTTTTCAAACCATTATTAGCATTTGTATCAATTAAATCCTTAATAGCATACTCAAATGATACACTTTTATTTTCTAATAAATCATCATATTCTTTCTGACTCGCTTTAATATAATCAAATGGATTTGATGAGGCTTGTGGCCCGTTATTTACAATTATATCTATCTTTTTACTTACGTTAAGGTAATCATCTTCCATACGTTTTGCTTTTTCAAATCTTAAATACTTTGAATCAACTATATTTTTCCTAAACCACTTTTGCTCTTTTTTACTATTATCAATTAATCCTACAACCACAACTTTTTCTTTTTCATCTACATAGTTATAGCTAAAATTATCATATTTTTTTGTACCATTTCTATTAAAATAACTAATTATTTCATCATTAATGTTATTTAATTCATCAATACTAACTTTCTTTTTTATTTTACAACTTATAACAACTAAAATAATGATACTACATAAAAAAATAGCACAAATTATTTTTCTCATATTAAACCACCTTAATTATAGTTTTAACACCATATTTATAATTACATTATAACATATATTTTATTTTTTCTATTAAATCCTTAATAAAGATTTCTTCATTAATTTTATATATAAAACTATATTTTTTTCCTAAATCTTTTAGTGACATTCCACTATTATATAAATCTTTTCTATCTATGCATTCATTCTATCATACTTTTCATAAAAAAGAGAATGCCTTAAATCATCTTAAAGTATTCTCAAATAAATATGTTTTCCTTGCCTAAAAGCATAAATTATCATTTGAATTTTAATTAGCATATATTTTTATGTCAAGGTATAAATAGACAAATTGTAAGCTGTTTTTGTTCTAATTATAAATTTACCCTGAAGGTTTATAATTTTTTTACTGTTTCAACTTTAAAACTTGCCGCATTTACTATAATTTTTATTCCATTATTAATTACTACAAAATTTTTACCAGCTCTTTTAATTTCATCACTAGCATTAATATAATTTTTAACTAAATCAATTACTTCACTTTTAGGTATGCCAAGGACAATGGAAATTCTTTCGGTATTTTCTACATTTGCCGTGATTTTATCAAGATTCATTAAAAGCATATCTTTCGTAACGTTAAATGCATGACCTTGGAAAATTCTTTCTCTATCTTTTGCTATGCTTTCTATTTCTTCTTTTGTCCATCCACTCCACCAGTAAAATTTAGATTTTTTCATTCTATTAATTAGTAATGGTGAATATATTTTTTCAACTCGATAATTACCAATGTATTTTGATTTAATAATACATTCTATAAAGCCATTTTTATGTCTTGGTTTGCCTAATACAGGCACTTGTACTCCTCCATCACCCCAGTTTGATAAAGAAACGTATACTTTAGTTCCTGCAGCAAAATTTTTAATACCTGTTCTTAATTCATGATTTGGCCCATATTCTCTTAAATCCTTAATATTACCAACTAAACAATATATATTACCTTTAAAATGCTTTTCTTTTTTTCATCAAGTTCTTTAGAGTTCACTACAACCATCTCCTTATGAAATTACTATTTATTGTTTCAATATAAACACCCTTTATACATTTCATCCAGGCTCTATTCCATATCTTGTTTTATTTCAAACTTTTCATATTCATTTTCTACCTTTTCATAACTTGTTTATGTAATATTTTGACAGAACTGCTTAATATTTTCTTATTTTTAAAAGAAATCAATTCGTCTATTATATCTATCCGTTTTTGCATTGCTATTATGCTTTGCTCTTCTATCATATCTTTAACATAATCTAAAAATAAAGTTGTTAAATTATTCAATTTCTTCAATTTATCTTCACTTAAATAGGTTTGCAACATCAAAAGATAAAATAACTTGTTTACCTCTTACTTCAAAAATCATTTTTTCAGTCTTAAACTTTCTTTTGCTAATAATTCACTTTTTTCTTTACATTTTTTTGTTTCTACTAAATAGTTGTTTTTTTACTTACAAAGATTTAACGTAAATTTAATAAGCATACACATTCAACATGTGCTGTGTTAGGAAACATATCAAATGGTACTACGTCATTAATATCATATAAGTCATTTAAATAAGATAAATCTCTTGCCATAGTAACCGGATTACAAGATATATAAATAATTTTTCTTGGCATTATTTTTTTAATTATTGCAATTGCTTTCCTATCTATTCCTGATCTCGGAGGATCAACAAATATAACATCTATTTTTTCCTTTATTTTACTTATTACTTTTGTAGCATCACCACAAATAAAATCAACATTACTTATGCCATTTACAATTAAATTTTGTCTAGCATCTTTAATTGCATCCTCTACTATTTCAACTCCGATTACCTTCTTAACATGACCAGACAAAATCATACCAATCGTACCCGTTCCACAATATAAATCAAGAACTACATCATCTTTTTTTAACTTAGCAAGTTTAATTGCAGTATCATACATCTTTTCAGCTTGCATACCATTTACCTGAAAAAATGATTTAGAAGAACAATTAAACATAAAGCCATTTGATATTTCTTTTATGTATCCTGTTCCTAATAAGACTTTATCATTAAATATAACAGTTTCTAAATTATCTATATTAGAAGTTAAATAATTTAATATATTAACATCCTCTTCACTTAAAGAATATATATCTATCAAAAGTTCATTCATAGCATTTCCATATTTTATGGTAACGTTTTTTATTTTATTCTTAAATTCCTTTATATAAGTTCTAATTACTTTAAGAGCTTTATTTATCTCTTCATGTGCTAAAAGACAATAATCTATATCTATCAGCTGATAAGTACCTTCACCATAAAAACCTATTTTATCATCTTCTACTTTTAAACTTAATTTATTCCTATAATTATCATTTTTAAAAGACGGTATAACGTCTTCTACTTTTGCATCTATTTTACCTATTCTTTTAAGTGCATTCTCTATTTTTTCTTTTTTAAATTTTAAGTTTTCTGTATCAGTTTGATGTCTTAAATTACATCCACCACATTCATCATAATATGGACATTTAGACTTAGTTCTGTTATTAGATTTTTCTAATATTTCAACTATTTTTCCTCTAGCAAAATTCTTTTTTATTTCTGTTATTCTAATCCTTACCTTTTCACCTACTAAAACCTTTGGAATAAATACAACTATACCATTTATTTTTGAAACACCACATCCTTCATTTTCTAATGAAGTAATAACAGTTTCATATATTTCATCTATTTTCAAAGAATTAATCATTTTAATCACCTCTTTAATTATAACATTATATATAGGTATAACCAAAAGAAAAATAAGCTTATGTGTAAACTTATTTTTCAGAAAGTTCTTTATAATATTCAAATCTTTTTATTGCAGCTTCCTTATTTGAATTAAATAATTCTTCAGCTCTTTTTTCATTTACTAACTTAGTCATAGAATATCTATTTTCATTATTTAAAAATTCTTCATATTTATCAAAGTTAGGATTTTTATAATCTAAATATAATTTTTCTTCCACTGGATTATATCTAAACAATGGCCAGTATCCACTTTCAACTGCTAACTTTTCTTCACTTATGCTATTTTGCATACCAGACTTTATTCCATGTGTAATACAAGGTGCATATGCAATTACTATAGAAGGTCCATCATAATTACCAGCCTCAGTTAATACCTTTATAGCTTGAGCCATATTACCACCTAAAGATATAGTTCCTACATATACATCAGAATACCCGATAAATATACGAGCTAAATCTTTTTTCTTACCCTCTTTTCCATTGTAGGCAAATTTAGCAGTTGCTCCTGACCTTGTCGATTTAGATTTTTGTCCTCCTGTATTTGAGTAAACTTCCGTATCTAAAACTAACACATTTACGTTCTTACCAGATGATAAAACATGATCTAAGCCGCCAAATCCGATATCATAAGCCCATCCATCTCCACCAATTATCCAAGTTGATTTTGGCATTATATATTTTTTTAGTCTTTCTGCTTTAATAGCTTCACTAAAGTCAAAATTCTTAATTAAATTTTCACAGTTTTCTAAACTATTTTCATCTTCTAGCCATTTATCTACTAATTCTTTATTCGAATCAGATAACTGGCTATTCATAAATATTTTTTTAATTTTATCTTTTTGTATATTATATCCAATGTTTATTCCAAGACCAAATTCTGCATTATCTTCAAATAAAGAATTAGCCCAAGAAACATTATAAGGCATTGTAGGCTGAGAACCACCATAAATAGATGAACAACCTGTTGCATTTGCAATTACTAACCTATCTTGATATAACTGTGTTAATAATTTAACATAAGGTGTTTGACCACACCCAGCACAAGCCCCAGAAAACTCAAATAGAGGTTTTTCAAACTGAGAACCCTTTATTGTATTTTTAGGTGCAATATTTTTATTTTCCACCATTTCAAACATAGTACTTACGTCTTTTTTATCCACCAAAGCGTTTTCCTTCATTTCAATTGCACTACTAGGACATACCTTACTACAAACTCCGCATCCAGTACAATCCAAAGTAGATACTGCCATATAAAAGAATAAATCATCATGTCCTTTTATACTCTTTACTTTTCCTTCTAAATTATATTTTGAAACCTCATCTTTAGTTAATGCAAAGGGTCTAATTACCGCATGAGGACATGCTAATGCACACATATTACACTCTATACATTTTTCTTTATTCCAACAAGGTAACATTGAAGCAATATCTCTTTTTTCTAACTTAGATGTTGCAGGTAAAAAAGATCCATCCTTATGATTTCTTAAATCTTTTACAGTCAAATTATTACCATTTAAATTTAAAGTATACTTTAAAACTTTATCACTTATATCATATCTTTTATTTTGACCATTTTCTACTAATGATGTCATATTTATTTCAAATTCTTCTAATGCATCATCTACACTTGATATAGCATTTATGTTAGCATCAACAATATTTTTACCCTTTTTAGAAAACTTTTTAATTATTTGATTTTTAATCTTTTCTATTATCAAATTATAATTAACTAGATTTCCAACTTTAAATATTGCAGTTTCTACTATTGCACTTATTTTATTTGGAATATTATTTTCTTTTGCTATTTTAAATGCATCAATTATATACATTTTAATGGAGTTATCAATTATGTATTTTTTAACATCAGCTGGTAAAAACTTAATTAAATCATCTTTACCTTTAGCAGTAACTAATATAAAAGTTCCATCTTTCTTTATTTTACTTACTATATCATATCTTAATAAGTAAGAATCTTTAGTACAAACTAATAAATTAGCTTTATCTACATAGTACGGTCTATTAATATCTTCTCTTGCAACTCTTAAATGAGACTTTGTTACTCCACCAGATTTTTTAGAATCATATTCAAAGTATCCTTGAACAAATGCATCAGTATAGTTTCCAAGTATGGTTATTATATCTTTAGATGCTGTAACCATTCCATCTGATCCATATCCATATATTAATATTTCCCTCGTACCTTTATGTTTTATTTTATATTCATTAACTGGAATACTCATATTAGTTAAATCATCTTCTATTCCAACAGTAAATCCAGTTTTATTATTTGAATTATCTAAATAGTCAAAAACAGATTTTATCATTGAAACATCAGTATTTTTACCAGATAATCCATATCTTCCACCTATAATTAATGGTTTAATGTCTTTATTTTGATACAAAGCGCATACGTCTAAATATAAAGGTTCACCTATACTTCCAGGTTCTTTAGTTCTATCTAATACCGCTATTTTCTTAACCGTTTTTGGTATAACATCAAAGAAATATTTCTTACTAAATGGTCTATACAAATGAACCTCTACAAGTCCTAAATCTTCCTCATTATTAACCACTTCTCTTACTGTATCACAAACAGAACCCATGGCTACTATTACTTTACTAGCATTTTTATCACCATAATAATTAAATGGTTTATAATCTTTATTAGTTATTTTATTTATTTTTTGCATATAACCATTTACAATGTCTGGCATAACTTCATATTCTATATTTCTAGCTTCTGTATTTTGAAAGTATATATCATCATTTTGAGTAGTACCTCTAATAACTTTTTTAGAAATTAAACTATTATTTTTAAACTCTTCTAGCTTATTTCTATCTATTAAATATTTAAGATCATTACCATCTAAAACTTCTATTTTTTTAAGTTCATGTGATGTTCTAAATCCATCAAAAAAGTTTACTATTGGCATAGAATTTTGAATAGATGAAAGATATGCTACTGCAGTTAAATTCATTACATCTTGTACATTTGATGATGAAAGCATAGCAAAACCAGTTTGTCTTACAGCATATATATCTTGATGATCACCTAGTATACTAAGTGCATGTGTTGCTAAACTTCTTGCAGCAACATTTATTACACATGGTAAGCATTCTCCTGCTATTTTATACATACTAGGTATCATAAGTAATAATCCTTGTGATGCCGTATAAGTAGTTGCAAATGTTCCAGCTTGAAGTGCACCATGTACAAGTGCTATAGCACCAGCTTCACTTTGCATTTCTATTACCTTAACAGGATTTCCATATAAATTATTGAAATTTTTGCTAGATAATTCATCTATTTTTTCTGCCATAGAAGATGCTGGAGTTATTGGATATATACCTGCTAATTCACTAAATAAATAAGATATATAACTACAAGCTTCATTTCCATCCATTACTTTATATTTCTTCATAAAATCACCCTTTATTTTAACGTTTTAATTATAACATGATAAAGTTAATTAGTAAATGAATTGTGTGGTTGTAAATGATGTGAGACCAAATTTATAAAAAAATTTAAGCAATATGATACAATAAATTTGTTATTGTTGAGTATTGTTTTTAAGGTGCTTCT
>CAKOWI010000005.1 GCA_934122275.1 uncultured Bacilli bacterium
CCCCAATTGATTATAAAACTCAACTAGGGTTTAAATAATATTCTTTTAGTGTCTACTTTTTATTGACAAGTTCATTTTGTTATAACTAATTCTTTTTTATTTGATTAACTAAGTTTAAACATTTTAAATAAACATCGGAATCTTTGCCATACCTTTTGCATATATCAGATAATCTTTTATCATAACCAACATCATTGCCATACTTATCTACTTGCATATCGGCTTGATTTAAGATTTCAAGATATATTGATTCATACTCATTAGTTATCTCACCATGATAATAGATTTCTTTCCAATATTTAAAGTTGATATTTTTTAAAATTATACCACCTATTTTATTGTGATTTAAACCGTTTTCACTAAATTCATAACCAATATCGTGATTATATCCTATTACAAAGCAATTTTTTATTTCTTCATCACTTAAGTTCCTATTTATAGCAATTTCAGACATCTTTCTAGCCACTGCCAAAGAATGATTTAATCTATCTTGATCCATTTGTACCTCCTTATAAATTGCAGCATGGATGTTAATTTTAAATTATATTAAAACTTAAACCAAACAAACAATTTGAAAAGTTCGAGTATATTTTTTCATAGTGCGAGTTTCGTAGTAATCTACAACCCTCTCTCAATGACGATTGATATTAGAATCAATCTCTATAACAATAATACCATTTAAAGAAAAAAAGTAGTAATAACTTGCCACTATTTTATAGTAAGTTTTAAAGTTTTTGCACCGCCTGTTAGTTCACAATATTTATTTACTGATTCTGTGCTATCATGTAGGAAATTATTAGTTAATTCAAAATATGGTAATAAATATTTTACTTGCTCTTCTGTTAGTAAATCTGACGGTTTTAGTGTTGATTTAGGTTTACAATTACGTGGTAAATAACCCACAAAGCCATTAACACTACATTCTGCAAATCCCTCGTAATCTACCGAAAAAGGAACTGCGTGTTCTAAAACTACTGGGACTAATTGTTTTCCATAATTTTCACTATTTGGATCTATATCTATATAAGTTAAGCGATTATTTTCATATGCAGTAACTGATTTTAAATTGTTTTCAGATATTCCATCATATAAAATGGGAACAACAATTTTTTCTCCCATTGGAATTATATTTCCTTTTTCATCTCTTTGTATAGCAATAATGCCATATTTAAATGAAAGTGTTGAATTATCAAAATCTTCTGCATATTCTAAAAATTGACCGCAAACTGCATCACATACAATATAAAGTTCTTCTAAACCTTCACCATATATTGGTTCCATTAAGTAATAATCTTTTGACAATTTTCTCATTACTTTTTTTCTTTCAACAATCTCTTCTATAGCAAGGCAAAATTTATTTGTTCCATTAATATATGAAATATTTCCTTCTTCATCTATATATGAAATTTTTTTTGTACTATCTATAAGTTTTTCCATATACTAACCCTCCTTTGTATAAACAAATTATAACATAAAATGTTATATTTCAACATTAAATTGGATTTATACTTAAATTTGCATATCAAAATCGTCTTTATCTCTTTAGTAATCGTGATTTTTACTAAATTCATAAGTATCTTGTAAATCTTCAAGCATTTCTTTTTCTATGTTTTTTTTGAATATAAAACTTTTGTAACACCTGTATATTTTTTGTTCTTATCACTACAAAATGAAATGAATTAATCATGCTTCTTTATTTTTTATATTTTAGTTAGTAGTTAAAACTTGATTTTGATAAAACATATACCCCCTAGATATTATGACACAAGCACCAAAATTATCATTGTGGATTTTATTGCACAAAAAACAGTCATATTTCAGACTAAAAATGAATCAAAAATCAATTAAATTTATAAAAATTATGGTAAAATTAATGTAGGAGGAACAATCAATGACCAATAAAAAAGAAAAAGAAATCAAGCAAGAAAAAATAGAAACATAATTTTGTTTGGTTTTATGCCTTACTAAAATTATGTTATATTGAATTTCAAAAGGTATTTTCCTTTGCACACCGTTATTGGCTTTGCAAATAGCGTAGTGTGTTACTGAATTGTAAAAATAAAACTATATTCAATTTAATTTGAGAGTAGTTTTTATATTATCTCGAAAAGTTCGAGTTTCCTATCAATCTGGTGCCACTTATAGGAATCGGACCTATAGCTAATCATTACGAGTGACTTGTTTTACCATTAAACTAAAGTGGCATATAGGATTTTATTTAAAAAATCCATTTTCTACATATTTTGTTTCATTTACTATAACAAAGGCATTACTATCAATTTGTGATATTGTCTTTCTTAATGAATTTAAATGTTTTTTATCAACTTCAATAAATAACATTACTTTTTTTGCTTTATCTTTTCCTGTACAATTTACTTCAGAAACAGCATAACCTTGACTTCTAATTTTTTCTACTTCTTTTTTTAAACTTGAATCAAATACTACTTGAACTAATATTTTTCCGTTAATAAGATTAATTGAAAGAGTAGTACCAATAAATGTTCCAGCAGCATATCCACCAGCATATGATATTGCTATCCATATACTATTTATATTAGTATTTAGAGCTTCTTTTACTACTAAAAACCAAATTAATACGTCTATAAATCCTAAAATTGCTGCACTTACTCTTTGACCTTTTACGGTTAATATAGTTACAAAAGTACCAAGTGAAACATCAAGTATTCTGGCTAAAAATATTTTTATACATAATATTATTAGCAATATAATCACTTCCTTTTAATGATATCATAATTATTTTGTGGTATCAATAGAAAAAATAAACATAAAGTGATATAATTATTTCAAATGAGGTGACAAAAATGAATTCAAAAGTTTCACTTAATAAAAATACTATAATTCTTTTTATATGTAATGTAATTGTTTTACTGCTTTCCATTTGTTTTAATAAAATCTTTACTTACCTAGAATATCCATCATATTTTATTAGGATAGTACAAATCATTAATTACATAGTTTTAATTATTGGTATCATATTTAATGTAATTTTTTTAAAGAAGGCTAAAAAGTATGATGATAAAAACCATATGATAATAATTATAGTATCTTTTGTTTTATATCTTATTTTTAATATTTTAGGACCAATAATTGCAAATAAGATTGAAAATAAGAAGTATAAACCAATGAATCAGAAACTTATATCTTATTGTAAAGAAAATGCTTGTGAAAAATACGTAATAAAAAATAGAAATAATTACAGTACTTTTTATATAAAAAACACTTATTATGATTATAATAAGAATAAATACAGCTATACCCTTAATCTAAAGTATGATGATAAAGATATTTCTAACATAGTTATAGAAATTTTATCTGATAATGATTCATATTCGTCAGAATTAATTAAGCAAACATTATCAAAGTATACAAAGCTATTTAATGTGGATATAGACGAAAATAAAATAGATGAGGCATTTGAAAATAGATTTAGTAGCACTAAATGTAATGATAAGATATGCTATGAAGTAAAAGAAATTTATGAAGATAAAGCTTTAGTGGCATTAATGACCAAGATAAAAATAGAATTAAAGTAAGCTATATTGAAAAATGATTAAAAATTTGCTATTATATAAACATGATAGGGATGGTGAATATGGATACTAATACAATAATAATGATAGTTGCAATAATATTTGGAGTTTTTATTGTTTTTATGTTTATAGGGTTCTTAGGAGATAGATATTTTAAGAAAAAAGAGTTAACAAATAATACCTCAAATAATAATTCTAGTAGCTTGAATAATAGTGCTAGTAGTACGGTAAATAATGTTTCTACATCAAGTGAAAAAAGTGCTATAGAAGTAAATCAAAACTTATCTTCAAATACAAATACTACGACACAAAATGATAATTTCAATCAAAACATTAGTGGGATTCAAAGCAATCCTTTTGGACAAGAAGTAAATTCTATGCAGCAAAATAATATGATACAACAGCCATATCAAAACCAAGCTGTTCAGCAAAATGCTCCGTTTAGTCAAAATACTAATAATGTTTCAAATAATCCTTTTATGGTAAATCAAGGAGGCGTTTTAAATAACGGATTTAATTCAAATCAATCTGCACCACAATCTAACAACGTTTTTAATACTAATAATGTGCAGCAGCCAATGAATCAAGGAATGAATATGCAACAAAGTAGTGTATTTAATCAAAATAATCAGCAAAATAGTGTTCCAAATGCAAATAGGCAAGGACCAGTTGCATTTGATGGCAATTTATCAAATGATGATAATATTAATAATATATTTTAAGTCCTTACTTTTAAGGATTTTTTTATTTAGTAAAAAAATGTTAATAATTTATGATATAAATATGCTATAATTATATAGCAATGAATAATAAGGAGGAATTATGAATTTATATAACACGTTAAACATAATAAAAGATATAATTGATGTGTGTATAGTTTGGGCAGGACTATATTTCATATTAAAAAGCATAAAGAATAATGTTAAGTTTACCTTACTATTTAAGGGAATATTAATTATTATAGTAGTAAAGCTTTTAAGTAGTTGGTTTGATTTAAAAACTATAGGATTATTACTTGAATACGTAATAATGTGGGGACCTTTAGCATTAATTATTATATTCCAACCAGAAATTAGATCGGTTCTAGAACAACTAGGTCGTTCTCAGCTATTAGGAAGACATAAAACTCTTACTATATCTGAAAGAGAAAGAATAGTATATGAGATAGGTTTAGCACTTGAGTATTTAAAAAAACATCGTATAGGTGCATTAATCGTTATTGAAAGGGACACTTCTCTTGCAGATTATATAGAAAGATCTAAAAAATTATATGCCGAAATATCTAATGAATTATTAGTAGCTATTTTCTTCCCAGATAATCCTTTGCATGATGGCGGAGTTATTATCCAGGGAGATAAAATCACAAGTGCAGGTGCTATATTTCCTACAACCGTAGATATGAAATTTAGTAAAAGATTAGGTACTAGACATAGAGCTGCCATAGGAATAAGTGAAGAATCTGATGCTATTGCGATAATTGTATCAGAAGAAACTGGTAGAATTTCAATCGCAATAAATGGAGATTTAAAATACAACTTGTCTTTAGATGAAGCAAAAATGACTATATTAGATGAGTTAAAACCAAAAAAACAATCTGAATTTGAATATGAAGAAAAAGATGAGGATGGTGATGATAATGAATAAGATATTTAAACCATTTGTTAGTCTTTTCACAGCTATCTTTAAATTTATGGATAAAAAAATAGTATTACCAATAACAAAGTTTTTTGTTAAAATTTCAAACTTATTTAATAAAAATGGAAGAGGAATTGATAAAATATTATCAAAGAAATCTGGATTGATAGTAGTTTCTCTTATTATAGCAGTAATAGTATTTTTATATGCAGATTCTAAAACAACTTCTTTGGTTGAAACTTATGCTGAAGTTTTATATAACCAGCCAATTTCAGCAACGTATAATGAAGAAGCGTATGTTGTGGAAGGATTACCAGAAACTGTTGATATAACACTTATAGGAAGAAAATCTGATGTATATTTAGCAAAGCAACTACCTACTAATGACATAACTATAGATTTAAACGGGTTAGAGCCTGGTGTTCATAAAGTTAATCTTAAGTATAAAAAGGCATTAAGTTCTGTTGAATACAAACTAGATCCTTCTGTTGCAACAATCGTAATATATGAAAAGATATCTGAAGAAAAAGAAGTAAACTATGAGGTTATAAATAAAGATAAGATTGACTCTAAATTAATAGTAGAAGATGTTTCATTAAGTGCTGAAAAAGTATACGTAAAAGGTAATGATTCAACGTTATCAAAAGTAGCTTCTGTAAAAGCATTAGTTGACTTAAAGAACTTAGTTGATGCAACTTCAGGAGAACAAACAATTAAAGATGTTAAGTTAGTAGCATATGATAATTCTGGAAATAAGGTGGATGCGGAGATAGTTCCATCTAAGATAGATGTAAATGTTAAAATTTCATCACCACAAAAAGAAGTTCCTATAAAGGTAATTCCAAAGAATTATAAGAACATAGTATTTGGTAAAGCAATAAGTAGTATAACAACTGATATTAGTAAAGTTACAATTTATGGTAATTCAAGTAAGTTAGAGAAAATTACTTACATACCTGTTTATGTTGATGTTAGTGACTTAAAAGAAGATAAAAAGTATTCAATAACAATTAAGAAACCATCTGGTGTAAGAGCTATAAGTGAAACTTCTGTTAATGTTTCTGTTGCATTAGGTGATGAAGTTACTAAAGAAATTAATGATGTATACCTAGAGTATGAAAACTTAGGTGACGGATTATCTGTTCAAGCGGTAAATCAAGATAGCACTAAAGTAACTGTTAGTGTTAAGGGTGTACAAAATGTATTATCTAACTTAGATCCATCAACAATAAAGGCCTATGTAAATCTAAAAGGTTTAGGAGTAGGAGAACATGAAATCCCAGTTTATGTTGAAGGAACAGATTTAAGAGCTAAATACTCATCTAAAACAACTAAAGTAACGCTTAAAATAACACAAAAGAACTAAAAAACGTTGACAAATACGTTATTATGAAGTAGAATTTTAATCGGTACATTTATAAACCCACATAAGTTTGTCCTGGGAAAACAAGCTTATAAAGGAAAGGAAATATATATATATGACAACATTTATGGCAAATGCCAAGAACATTGAACGTAAATGGTATGTTATTGATGCTAAAGGAAAACCACTTGGTAGAGTAGCTGCTAAGGCTGCTGTTATGCTAAGAGGAAAACATAAGGCAACTTATACACCTCATGTTGATTGCGGAGATAATATTATCATTGTTAATGCAAAAGAAGTAGCATTAACAGGAAACAAGTTAGAACAAAAAGTATACTATAATCACAGTGGATATACAGGTGGTTTAAGACAAAGAACTGCAAAGGAAATGCGTGAAAACTATCCAGTAGAAATGGTTGAAAGAGCAGTTAAAGGAATGCTTCCAAAAGGAAGATTAGGACGTCAAATGTATAAGAAATTATATGTTTATGAAGGCGCTGATCATAAGCATCAAGCTCAAAAACCAGAAACTATAGAAATTTAAGGAGGAAAGTAGATGGCAAAAACATTCATTGGTACAGGTCGTCGTAAACGTTCAGTAGCACGTGTTAGAATGACTTCAGGAAAAGGAAAAATTACCATTAATGGTAGAGATGTTAATGAATACCTTCCTTTTAAAACATTAGTTATGGATTTAACACAACCATTAGATGCTACAAAGACTCGCGATAAGTTTGATATAGATGTTACTGTTTATGGTGGCGGATTCTCAGGTCAAACAGGAGCTATACGTTTAGGTATTACAAGAGCATTATTGGAGTATGATAAGAATACTGATCCATCATCAGATTCATCTTTCAGAAAGATCTTAAAATCAGAAGGATTTATTACTCGTGATGCTAGAATAAAAGAACGTAAAAAGTATGGTCTTAAGAAAGCTCGTCGTGCACCACAATTTAGTAAGAGATAATATTCTAACTATAACTTTGGGAGATATACTCTCAAGGTTTTTTTGTATAAAATATTAATTTTGACACATTTTAAACAATAAGTAATAGTATATTTAAAGTGTCAAACGTAGTATAAATTTAATATTAAATTGTAAATTATGTGATATAATTTATATTAGGTGATACTAGGTGAAGAATAAAGAGTTTAAAACCTTAGAAGAACAGATTGAGATTCTAAGGCAAAAAGGGCTTATAATTAATGATGTTGATAAAGCATCAACTTTATTGTTTAGAGAAAACTATTTCTTCATAAACGGATATAGGCATTTATTTAAAAGAAGTTATAGTGATAAGAATTTTATTAAGGGCACAACTTTTGAAGAATTATATGCTGTATTTCAATTTGATCGTAGTTTTCGTAATATTTTGTTTAAAAACTTTTTGATAGTAGAAAACAATCTTAAATCAATTTTATCGTATAAGTTATCTAAGAAGTATGGTATTAAAGAAAAGGATTATTTAAGACCATCAAATTTTTCTCAGGATATTAAAAAAACAAGACAAGTTAATGACGTAATTAACAAAGTAAAAAGACAAATTAAATTAAATGGTAGACAGCATAGTGCTACTCTTCACTATTTAAGTAATTATGGGTATGTTCCTTTATGGATTTTAGTTAAATTGTTATCGTTTGGGATGATTAATGAATTATATTCAATTTTAAAACCAGAAGATAAAATTTCTATAGCAGAGTATTACAAGATAGATGTAGAAACCTTAGGAATATATATAGGAATGATGGCAAATTATAGAAATCTGTGTGCACATGAAGATATTGTATATGATCATAGAACACAAAAAGAATTACCAAATACTAAGTATCATCAATTACTAAATATACCAACTATGAATGACGAATATATATATGGAAAAAATGATATTTTTGCAATTATTATTGTACTTAAATATATGCTTACGCCTGAAGAATTTACTACTATGTGTAGAGAAATAAGCTATGAACTTGATGTACTAGATGGAAAGGTATCAACAATACCACAACCTAAAATATTAGATGTAATGGGTTTTCCAGAAAATTGGGAAGATATAACTCATATGAAATAGGAGGATGATTGTATATGGAAATAATAGAACATTCTAGTGATAATAATAAAAAATTTGATAAAAAGAAGAAAAATATAAACGGTAAGTTTTCAGTAGTATTAATGATAATTGTAGCTTTCTTACTTGGTGGTAGTATTATGTATCTTTATAATATCAATAATCCAAATGTTGTAACAAAAAAGAGAACTATTTCGGAAACAAAAGTTACAGAAGAAGCTATGGAAGATGCAATTGACAAAGTATATAATGCCGTTATATGTATAGAAGTATTAGATCAAAACGGAGACACTGTAAGTTCTGGAACAGGTTTTGTTTTCGAAAAAGATAATAAGTACGGATATGTATTAACAAATGCTCATGTTGTATCTAGTGGTGGTACTGTGCAGGGTGTACTATCAAATAATGATACTGTAAGTCTTACTGTACTAGGTACTGATTCATATACTGATCTTGCGGTTTTAGCTATGGATAAAGACAAGGTTTTACAAACTGCTAGTATAGGTACAAGTGTAAATACTAAAGTTGGAAATACTGTGTTTACTGTTGGTTCTCCTATGGGAGCTACTTATGCTGGAACTGTTACAAAGGGTATATTATCAGGTAAAGATAGATTAATTGAAACGAGTACGTCAAGTAATAATGGCCTTAGTACAGAGTCTTACATAGTTAAAGTACTTCAAACTGATGCTGCAATTAGTCCTGGTAATAGTGGTGGTCCATTAGTTAATTTAGCTGGTGATGTAATTGGCATTACTTCATTAAAATTAGTTGATTCTTCTGTTGAAGGAATGGGATTTGCAATTCCTATTGAAGATGCAATGAATTATGTTGATACTTTAAAAAAGGGTGAAAAGATTAAAAGACCACTTATGGGTGTTCAAATTCTTGATTTAACTAATAAGTATACTTTATATAGATATGGTATAAATGTTGATTCTTCAATAAAATCTGGTATTATTTTAGTAAAGGTTAGCAGTGGTGATCCAGCTGGCAATGCAGGCTTAAAAGATGGTGACATAATTACTAAAATAAATGGTAATGCAGTAAAAACAGTATCTGAATTCAAATATGAATTATATAAGTATTCTGTTGGTGATACTGTTGAAGTAACGTACATTAGGGATAAAAAGGAAGCAACAGTAAAGGTTAAGTTAGATAAATCTAATGAATAGTGTAAAGTAATAAAAAAAGAGCGGGTTCGTTCTTTTTTTAATTTCATAGTTATGATACAATTATCTTGGTGGTAGTATGTATAATATAGCATTTTATTTTTTACTTTATATAATCTACTCTATGATAGGATGGTTATTAGAAGTAGTATGGACTTTTATTACTGATAAGAAACTAGTTAATAGGGGATTTTTAATAGGACCTTATTGTCCAATATATGGTACAGGTTGTATATTGATGATTTTGTTGCTTCAAAAGTATTCTAATGATATATTGGTACTGTTTATTATGTCTATGTTTATATGTTCTATTCTAGAGTATGCAACAAGTTATTTTATGGAAAAAATATTTAAAGCTAGATGGTGGGATTATAGTAATAGAAAATTTAATATAAATGGAAGAATTTGTTTGGAAACACTTATTCCCTTTGGAATTTTAGGATGCGTACTTATTTATGCATTAAATCCTTTTGTTAGTAAACTGATAAAAGCTATACCTTCTAGTATGTTAATTATAATTTCAAGTATCGTGTTTATTGCATTTTTAATAGATAATATAGTTTCATTTAAGGTTATTTCTAAGATAAAGGTATCATCTCAAAAGTTAATAGAAGATAATACTGAGGAAATAACTAAAAAGGTAAGAGAGTATATATCTAAATATTCTAAAAGTGGTAAAAGACTTATGCAATCTTTTCCTAATATTAAGATACTTAAGGAAAGATTTAAGGTTAAAAGAAAAGATAATATGGACAAATAATGGAGCTTATTACTTAACTGAATTCTCATGTGAAAGTGGGGATTCTTTTTTTGTTATAGGTTAAATTTAATGTTAAAAGTTTGATTGTTTATTTTTATCACGGTATTAGGTGAAAAACATATAATACTTTGAAGGAGTGATAATATGGTTATAGTAGATGCTGGACATGGCAGATAATCTTATGCACGGTACATTAAATTGTAAAATTCCAGAATATCTTAATAGGACGATTATTGCTTTCGTCTTTTTTTCCTATCATAATTTTAGAAATTAACTGATCGAGAGTAAATCTATCTAACTTTTCAATATGTTTAACCCCTTGTTGTGTATATTTTTCTAATATACTTCTTTCGTTTTCGGCTAAATTCTCTTTTTTTCTTAATTCGTTAATTTCTTTGCTAATTTCTTCAATTCTTGAATTGAAATTGTTAATATCATATTGATATTTATTTTTTAACATTACAAATTCAGTAGCAGATATAATGCCTTCGGCTTTGTCATCATATAACATAGCAAAGCGATCATTAATCTTAATGACTTTTTTATTAATATCTTCTTTTTCTTTTTGTAGTACAATTAAATCTTTTTCAAAATCTCTTTGAGCTTTTTTAGAGTAGTAGCTTTTTTCTAATTCTTTTTGTCTAGCATGTTTATCTATCATTTTATTAATTTCATTTAAAACAAGCTCTTCTAATTCTTCATATCTAATATAACTGGTATTATCACAAGTTAATCCGCCAGCGTGTCTATGATTTCTACAATGTAAATAAGGTTTCATATAGTGATTTTTTCTTGGACCAGACTTACATAAATTTCTTTGAAATGATTTACCACATACAGAACAATATACTTTCTTACTAAATAAATGTACTTCGCCATTTTTACCCGGACGAGCTCTACTTGTATTAGTAGTAAAAACATCTACTTGTTCCATAATTTTAGAGTATAACTCACTATTAAGCGACAATGTCTTTTCTCTTAATGTATCGTATTTTAATGAAATATCTTTTAAATCAGATCCTGTTATACTATTTTCTAAATTATTAATAGCACCATTTAATATTTGTAATTTATCTTCTGGTGTATCATAATTTTTTAAATTATTTTGTATTGCTTTAATTAATTCTTTACTGTCTTTTCTTGCATTACTTAAATCAATTTTAGCTTTACGATCAGCAAATTTCTTACGTACTACTTTTGATACTTCTGGATCAAGTATTCTGTCGTGAGCACAAGCAATTATAGATTGCTCGTTTTTTGGAATTTTTTTAAATCCTTTAATGTTATAAGCAATTCTTTCTGTTCTATGTTGGATTAATATACCGTCATAAGTTTCATCAAGTAGTATTTTTCTAATAGTATCAATATTCCAGTATTCAGCACCATTAGGATAATAATGACATACAAATTTTAATCCCTGTAATTTTTTATGCCTACTAGGTGTTGGTATTTTTCTTTCATTTAGTAATTCACAAATTTTAAAATATCCTATTCCATTAGCATACATAGAATATATTTCTCTTACAACTTTAGCAGCTTCTTCATCAACTATTAAATGGTACATATCGTCTGGATCTTCAATGTATCCATAAGGTGCAAATGATCCGGTCCATTGGCCTGCATTATTTTTGGCCCTTAATGTTTTTTTTGTATTTATAGATTGTTCTTCAATTTTCCATTCATCAACCATAGCAGTAATTTGACTTGATTTTTTATTACCTTTATTTGATGTATCAATATTATCAACAATACTTAAAAATCTAATATTCCATTCAATAAATTTTTTGTGTAAATATTTTTCTACAAATTCAATACTTCTAGCAAATCTAGCTTGTGTTTTACAAACATAAACATCAGTATTACCAAGTTCACAGAATAATAAAGTTTTATTCCATTCTTCACGTGTTCCGTCGCTACCGCTTATATCTTCTTCGTAGAAAATACCTACAACTTCAATTTCTTTGTCATTACAATAAGTTAATAACATTAATAACTGATTTAGGATACTTTTACTTACGTTTCCTTTTTCTCTGTCTAAATCTTCTTGTGATAATCTAACATAGATGATACCACGTTTTCCCGGAGTGTGATATGATCCTATAAGACCATTTTTTCTAAAGCAACTAGGATTATTAGGTTTAGATACTTTTAATAATGTTCTTAAATATTCTGTCATATATTCTAAATTATCTTCACTTAATAATCTTTTAATTGTTTTAAATTCTATTGTTTCTAGGTAATTATCACTAGACACTTTATCAATATTATAATCATTTAATATTTCAGTATTACTAAAACTGCTACTTACCACCTTTCCTTGATCTTCCAACATATTCATTTTCCTTTCATATATTGAAAGCACGTAATACTACAATCAAATTATAACGCGCTTTAATTGGAATTACAGTCCCTTAATTCATTTTCAAGGTTTAAAATTATTGTAGCTAGTTTTTTATTAAATAGTTCTATAAAATCTTCTTCATTTTCAACATTTGTTATAATTTCATTTTCCATAATATAATTAACTTCTTTTTTCATTTAAAAACCCCCTTTATTATTCTAATTAAGACTATGAATAAAAAAATATATTTATTCACAATAAAAAAAGACTAATAGTTCTTAGCCATAACTCAAAACTATTAGTACATACTTACTGTTTTAAATAGATTATAATATTTTAAACTGTATCAATATGCTTATATAATAAACTTTTTAAATTCATTAGTTTTTTAAAATTATCCAAATGAATTTTATAATCCTTACCATGTTTTTTAATTATTAAATTACATACATCATCAGTAGGAATAACGTGATCGAACAAAACACAAATAGGCATAATGTATCTAAACACATCAATAACTTCAAGACATCTATCAATCATATTCATTAATTTAATTACATCAATACCATTACTTAACATTTCTTTTAAATTAGCTATGGAAGTATCTTCATTTTCCAAGATAACACTTGTTATTATAAAACTATTTCTATACAGAATTTGATATTTTCTTAATTTTTTAGCTCCCGTAATATCAGTATTAGGTATGTAATATTTTTGCTTGCACTCTAAAACAATATCATAATATAGTTTAGATAACTCATTAATGGTTTTCATTTTTCAGTTCCTTTCCTTGTTTATAACAAATTGGATTTAATTTAATAACTTCAACATTATATTTAACTTTTAAAACATTTCTAGCGTTTTCAATTATAATAATTAGTTCATCATCATTATAGTTTTTTCTTAATTTAAGTTCATTAATTAAATCATCAATCATACACGACTAATTTTATCCAAATTATCTACACAAAGATTATATCACAACTGTGCTAAAAAAGTTTAGTATAATATAACAATTAACAAAAATAAAAATAGCCCCTATACAAGCAGCTATCTGCGCGATATTTACTTTACCACACTACTGGAAAGGAGTGTTTAATGAAAGGCAAAGTAAAATGGTTCAATAGTCAATCTCGCCGAAAAGGTTATGGTTTAAAAGGCGTACTACCTTGATTGACAATATATATCATAAACCAATTAGTCTTGCAAGGCTAATTACCACAATTTTTTTATAAAAATTCTTATGTTCTGAAAATAGTAATATTGCGAATTTAATTAATTTCTAAAAATAGAGAAAAAAAGCAAAAATTTTTATGTTATAATAACATTATATAGAAAAGCAAGCAATGTAAGTTTTGGGAGGCTATTAAATGAAAAAATATTATAAGTATGGTGAGATGCTTTTAACATTAAGGGAAGAATATAGAGAATGCAAATATTTATTAGATGAATTGAATAAATACATAAATGTAAAGTCAGATAATAATCATTTCTATTTTACTGGACTACTTTCAGACGATGATAGTTCAAAAGAGTTAGATGATAGAAGAATAAGATTATTTGTTGAGAAAAGATATCTTAATATTCTTAAAAAAATTGAGTATTTCAAATATAATTGGTATTGTCAATATTTATATAGTGCATTTTTTAATGTGAAAAAAGAAAAAAATGGTTTATACGGACTTGAATACGATAATATATTTACTCCTGTTGATGGAAGAAAATACATACCAGAAGTTCAAATTGTTAATCAAGCAAAATTTTCTGAACTTATAGATAAATTGTTTTCTTCAGATTTAATGCAATTGAAGAAGGGATATTTTAGCAATAATTATGATAGTATTTCTTTAGATTTTGATATGGGATTTATAAGTACATCACTAGGAGATGGTTCATTTATAGGATGGAACAGTATTAATGATAATCTTGATTATTCAATAACTAGACATAATAGTCCTGTTTTAATTGAAGAGATTCTTTCTTTAAAAATCCCATCAGATAAAATTTCGACTGAGTGGCTAAAACTATTAGAAAAGCATGAAAGTATATTTGACAGAGAATTACTTTTTGATGTAGATATAAATGCTCAATCAAAAAAAGGAATTTTACAATTTTCAGATATACAAAGAAACAGCAATAATAATGTTGTTAAACTTTTAAAAAAACAAAATAATAGGAAGATTAAGATATAACGATAAAGATTAGAAAAAATTCTAGTCTTTTTATTTAAAATAAATTTTTAAGTATATGATAAATTACATTAGCAGCTATACTATTACCTGCTTGTTTAAATAATTGTCTATTAGAAGTACCAACACTTTTAGCTTTATAAAAATCCTCATCATTAAATCTCGTAAAACGCCAACTTTCTAAAGGACTAATTCTTTTAACAAAAAAACAATTATCTTTGTAGATAATCATTTTACTTGTATCTTCGGCAGAGTTAGCGGTTAATGTAGGACAATACCCATTCATAGACCATAAACGAGCTGTTTGATTATATTTAGATGATGTATCACGTCCACAATGATTTTTACCGTCTATAAATCTATATAAATTAATTATATATTTTCTTCTTTTATCTTTTAAATTCTTACATACTAATTTACTATTATACCACTCCTTTCCAAATTTCGTGTCTATATATCTATACTAACACCAGTTATTAATCATTCCATTATTTAATCCAGTTTCTCTAGTTATGTCCCATGTGCTTTTTTCTAAATCTAATGCTGGTTTAATTATTTTATATTTTTCTTCCACCGTCCAATATTTAAATTTTTGTCCCTTACTTGCCATATTATCATCTCCTTTATTTTATTATAACAAAAAATGCAGACACTTTTTTTATGTCTACATTTATCTTACATCTTCACATTTTTGATCACTTTTTATAACGTATACAAGCGCTTTCAATTATTTATTAATTATGTCCCGTGTATAAAGGTATGTTGCACATGGTGGAACAGACCCCGGATCATCTAGTGGAGATATAATTGAAAAGGATTATACTTTAAAGATTGCAAATTATATGTATAACAGATTTAAAGATTTAGGAATACCTACTGTAATAACTAGGACGGAAGATACTACTTTAAATCCAACTGATAGAATTAATACAATTAGACCAAATATTACAAGTAGTGATGATATAGTTATATCTAATCACTTGAATGCAGGAGGTGGCGACGGTGCTGAAATAGTCTACGCCCTAAGAAACGATGATACATTATCTAAAATGATACTTGATAACATAGAAGAAACAGGACAAAATATAAGAAAATGGTACCAAAGAAAACTACCATCAAATCCCAACAGAGACTACTACTACATAATTAGAAATACAGAACCAGCTGAATCAATACTAGTAGAGTATGCATTTTTAGATTCAACAAAAGATGATAGAAAACAAATTAAAAATGATTGGGAAAAGTGGGCAGAAGCAGTTGTAAAGGCAGTTGCTGACTATAAAGGATACAACTATGTTATGCCTGGAGAAAACACAGTAAATGATACATACACAGTTCAAAGGGGAGATAGCTTATGGTCTATTGCTAAAAGATTTAATGTAGGAGTTAATGAACTAAAGCAAACCAATAACCTAAATACGAATTTAATAAGTGTAGGTCAAAAATTAATAATTCCAGGAGTTGCACCATCTTCACAGACCAATATTAATTACGTAGTCCAAAAAGGAGATAGCCTATGGTCAATTGCAAATGCAAATAATACAACAGTAGATGAGCTTGCTAATTTAAATGATTTAGACGTAACTACCATATACGTAGGTCAAGTACTTAAAATTCCTAATACGACACAACAACCAACACCTGATACTGAAACAACATACATAGTTCAAAAAGGTGATACACTATACTCCATAGCACTTAAATATGGAACTACGGCAGAGGCAATAATTAATAAAAACAATCTAACATCCCCAGTTATAAGTATAGGTCAGGTTTTAACAATTCCAAGTGATACAGAAAGTACAGGAGAAAAACAAGATCAAGGTGTAACAACTAATAATACATATATAGTACAAAAGGGCGATAGCTTATGGAGTATATCAAGAAAATACAATGTAAATGTAAATGATATTAAACTTGCTAATAATTTAACTAATGATATCCTAACTATAGGTCAAATTTTAACGATACCAAGCGTAAGAAATAGCGAAGACTACATAGAATCTAATTTATATGTAGTACAAAAAGGTGATAGTCTATGGTCGATAGCTAATGAATTTAAGGTAAGTATTAACGAAATAAGAATGATAAACAACCTAAGTACTGATATTTTAAATATAGGTCAAACACTTATTATCCCATAAAAAAAGCTTGATGATGTGATTCCAAAATTTCACATACATTAAGCCTTTTTTAATGCAATTCTTTACATACCCCTTTAGCCGGTTCATAAAAACAATGATTTTTATATTTTCCTGCATTACTTTGATTAAACCACGTATCTTTACAAGAATTATTAGCTCCTGGTGAATAAAACCATAAAGCATTTGTTGCAGGATGAAAATACTCACCCTTAATTATTCTCTTTGCTAAGTTTTTTTCAGCAGCAGTTGATGCACTTTGAAAAAGTGCACTATTCGTACCAGAAAATCCGCCTGGAGATTGATATACCATGTCGTAAATACTTCTAGTATTTTTAAAGTCCAGGCAATTGGCAATTACCCTGTTTATTCCAACGTTACCAACCATTAGCATTCCTAAATTTCCTTCCCCAAGAGCTTCCGCTCGCATTAACCTTGCTAATAAATCAAGTTCTTTTGCAGTATATTTAACTATCAAAATAAATCACCTAATAAATTATATTCCTTATACTAAAATTATTTACAGATTACTTTTACTAGTGATTTTAGTTTTTTTTATCTCATTTTTATTTGAATTATCCGAATTAATTGCTGATAATATTGAAATAGCAAGAAACAAAATTCCTAGAATTATAAAAACTAGGTCTCTAATTATTCTTGTTTTTAGTTTCTTTTTTTGAATTAAAAGCTCGTCTTTTTTCACTTAAACCACCTCTATTAATATATTAACATAATATTTTAATGCAAGTGATATAAATTTTATTATGCATCAATAATTAACTTTTGCCCGATAGATAAACTATTTGATGATAAATTATTGAGTTTTTTAATCTTATCCACAGTAGTATTATAATTTTTAGCAATAATCCACAGACTATCTCCTTTTTTTACGGTATATGTAACATAATTAGACGTACTAGGAATTATTAGTTTTTGTCCAATAGATAAACTATTACTCGTTAAATTATTTTCAGACTTTATTTTATCCACAGTAGTATCATATTTATTAGCAATAATCCACAAACTATCACCCTTTTTAACTATATAAGTTATTTTATTACTAGGTAAATTATCATTTGCATCGCTTATTATAAGTTTTTGCCCGATAGATAAATTATTTGATGATAAATTATTAAGCTTTTTAATGTTATCCACAGTAGTATTATTCTTGTTAGCAATACTCCACAAGCTATCACCTTTTTTAACTATATAAGTAGTCTTGTTATCCACAGCATCTTCTTCACTATTAGGTCTAATTTTTAGTATTTGTCCGATTTTTAAATTATTCGATGATAAATTATTAAGCTTTTTAATGTTATCCACAGTAGTATTATTCTTGCTAGCAATACTCCACAAGCTATCATTCTTTTTTACGATATAATATCCATCTAAATTATTTGGATAGTAAGATACACCTGCATACGTTAAAATAGCTTTTACCACAGCTTCAGCTAAACTTTCATATTCATTTTTAATTTTATTTGCATCACTTGCATTATCAACATAGCCGTAATTAACTATTATGGTCTGATTATTTTTTGTATTTCTTATTAACAAATCATCATCTAATGCAGTATCGATACTGTTTCTTTGCTGATAATACTTTTTAACATTAGAATCAACGTCTTCCAAATTAGAAGCAATTAAGCTAGCTAATTTACTGTTATTTCTAAGAGCATAAATTATTTCAATTCCGCTATTTCCACCCTTATTTAATCTATTTGATAAAACTATAATATCATTTCCATTACCATATTTATTATTAATTAAATTTACTCTTTCGTCTGTTGTTAAAGTTGAATCATCATCTCTTACCAAAAAACTATCTATACCAAGCTCATTTAAACGATTATTGATGTATCTGGAAATCAATAATGTGTAATCCTTTTCAACTATACCATTACCACTATTTCCACTTATGCTTCCACCAGCATTAGCATCAATTGCAACTTTATATGCCATAAACATCACCCTTATAATATTTTATGTAAATAAAATTTAAACGAAACAAATATATATTAATAGGAGGTGCTATATGTTAGCAATTGTAACTTCAGATAATAATTACATTAATAATATTTTAGAGGAAATTAAACATAATAAAGAGCAAAGTCCCCCATATTCTAGTGTTTATAAATGTAATTATAAAAATCATGAGTTTTTGCTTGTTGTAACAGGATATGGAAAAGTTAATATCGGTAGTACTTTAAGATATATTTGTGATAAATACCCTGTTAAAGTTGTTTTAGCAATAGGAACAGCTGGTAGTATTTTAGATACTAATGATATTTTTAGTGCAGTAATTCCAATTACCACTTTAGAATTTGATGTGGATTTTACTCCTAACGGGTTTGCACCTGGTGTTATTCCAAAATTAAAAAAAGGAATGTATAAAACCAATGATGATTTAACAGAATGTCTAGTAAACGCATGTAAGTTAAATAAAATAAATTATTCTAATGATATAATTGCAACCTCAGATATGTTTGTTTGCAATTATAGTTTATCAAATAGCATTAGAAGAGAATACAACGCTGGTGCAGTAGATTGTGAGGCAGGATGTATTGGCCAATTTGCATATATGAATGATATTCCGTATGCAACTTTAAAAGTGATATCTAATTATGCCAACAATAATGGTATAAAGCAATATAATTTATATGATGATGAAGCATCGATAATAGTTCAGAAAATAACCAATAAATTTTTAAAGCTTTTTTTTGAATAGTATAATTGCGTAATGATTCTCTTATAATAGTAATGGTGATAAAGTGAAATTTAATTTGAAAAGATTTTTGTTAATCTTAATTATAACTTTTGTTGTTGGTAGTTTTTTTAGTTTTCTTACTATGAATAATATGGAAACGTATTTAGAACTTGCAAAACCGGTTAATGTTCCGAAGATAGTATTTCCTATAGTATGGACCATATTATTTATATTAATGAGTATTTCTTGCTATATAGTAAGTAATAGTAAAAGCAAGGAAAAAGATAATGCAATTATAATATATGCAGTACAATTAGTTATAAATTCTATATGGAGTTTACTTTTTTTTGGATTTGATTTATATTTAATATCTGCACTATGGATAGTACTGTTAATGATTTTTGTAATAGTAATGATAGTAAAATTTTATAAAATAAATAAACTTTCAGCATACTTACAAATTCCTTATGTTATATGGCTTATTTTTGCTCTTTACTTAAACATAGGAATTTATATGTTAAACAGATAATAATTAATAAAGTTAATCTTAATTTTAAGATATAAGCTTTATACTATTATCTGTTTTTTAATAATTATTAATAAAAAATGTAGTGCTATTTTAAGATTTTTATTATATAATATATCACCAAGAGGGTGGTATTATGGCATATATTGAATTTAAAAATGTTAATAAAATATATAAAATGGGTGAAGTTGAAATAAAGGCACTAAATAAAGCTTCATTTAATGTTGAAAAAGGAGAACTAGTTGTAATATTAGGACCATCTGGTGCTGGTAAAACTACTTGCTTAAATATATTAGGTGGAATGGATAGTGCAACAAGTGGTAAAGTATTAGTAGATAATAAAGACATAACTAATTATAGTAATAAAGAATTAATAATGTATCGTAGAAATGATATAGGTTTTGTTTTTCAGTTTTATAATTTAGTACAGAATTTAACTGCATTAGAAAACGTTGAACTTGCTGTTCAGTTATGTAAAGATCACTTAGATCCTAAAACTATTTTAAACAAAGTAGGACTAAAAGATAGAATGAATAATTTTCCGTCTCAATTATCCGGTGGGGAACAACAACGTGTTGCAATAGCACGTGCAATCGCTAAAAATCCAAAATTACTCTTATGTGATGAACCAACAGGTGCATTAGACTACAAAACAGGTAAACAGATATTAAAATTACTAGAACAAACAGCTAGAAAAGAAAAGATGACCGTTATAATAATTACTCATAATGCTGCAATAGCACCGATGGCAGATAAGGTTATTAAATTTAAAAATGGTAGTGCAAGTGATATCATAATAAATAAACAACCAAAAAGTATTGATGAAATAGAGTGGTAATTATGAAAAAAGATAGAATTAATACAACAAGTATAAGAGAAATAAAGCATTCTTTTAAAAGATTTTTATCACTACTTGTTATGAGTATGTTAGGAGTAGGTGTTTTTGTTGGTATTAAAATGGCTTCTTTAGATATGATGAAGTCAGTAGATAAATATTATGATGATACCAACTTATATGATATAAAGGTTATATCTACATTAGGACTTACTAATGATGATATACACGCTATAGAAAAAATTGATGGAATAAAAAAAGTATATGGTTCTTATTCTAAAGATGTAATTGCAAGCACTAAAGATGAAGAGCTAGTTTTAAAAGTAATTGGGATAAATGATGAAGTAAATAAAATTGAGATATTAGAGGGCAGAATGCCTAAAAATAATGATGAAGTTATTATAGAAAAAGCAATGAAAAATAAGGAATCACTTAATATAGGTGATTATGTAACTATAAATGATGACACATTTAAAGCTAAGAAGCTTAAGATAGTTGGAATAGTTAAAAGCCCACTATATATAGTTAGTGAAACAGGCTCTACTAATAGAGGAAATACTAATATAGGTACAGGGAAAATAAACTATTATGTATATGTAAATAATGATAATTTTGATATAGATTATTTTACTGAGATTTATATTACAGTAGATGGTGCTAAAAAATATACTACTAATAGTGATGAATATAATAAGAAAATAGATTTAGTTTTAAGTGAAATTAATAAAATTAAATCTGAAAGACAAAATGAAAGATATAATAGTATTTATAATAAGGCAAATGATGAAATTCAAAAGAATTATGATGAAACAGAAAGTAAGCTTATGCAAGCTAAAAGTAAACTTGATTCTTACGGAACTGAACTTGCGGTTGGTAAGAAAACGTTAGATGATACAAATAGTAAATTATTAAGTGCAAAAGAAAAACTAGAAAATACTGAAAAAACACTTAATGATTCAAAGGAAAAGCTTGATGATTTCTCGGCTCAGTTAAAAGATGCTAGAAATAAGTTAGATGAAAGTAAGCTAAAATTAAATAGTGAATTAGAAAAGTATGGTTTAACTTTAGATGATATAAATAATATATTATACTTTGTTCAAAATGGTAGTACTAAGGATTTAATAATAAGCAAAATCCCATCTGATACGCCTGGATACGAGGACATAGTTAATGCTATAAATCAAATATATGATTTGGGTTTTGAAGAGGATATAAAAGAATTTATTAATGAACCAAATAAAAAAGATTATATTATAAGTAAGATACCAGAAGATACTATAGGCTATGATAAAATAGTTGAGGCAATAAATTATATTGATGATTTAAATTTAAAAGATTACATAAATAATCCAGATAATATAGATTCAATAATTGATAAGATACCAGAAGATACTATAGGCTATGATAAAATAGTTGAAGCATTAAATAATTATAAAGAAAATCAAAAAAAAATTAATGAATTAATTAATGGAATAAAAGAAATAAATAAAGCAGAAAAAGAGTATGATGAGTCACTTAAACTATATAATCAACTATTAAGTAGCTATAATGAGGGATATAATACATACATTAAATATTATAATGAATATCAAAATGGACTTAGTGAATATAATAATGGTCTAAATAAATATAATAGTAGTTTATCTTTATATAATTCTAAATTAAAAGAATATTATGACAGTAGAAAGATATTTAACATAAAGATTAATGAAGCTAAAGAAAAATTAAGTGAAATACCAGAATGCAAATGGTATATGTATACTAGATTGGATGATAATGGTTATTCTAGTTTTATAGATGATGGAAATAGTTTATCTAATTTAGCTAAAGTTTTTCCAACTATATTCTTTGTGGTAGCAATATTAATAAGCTTAATTTCAATGTCTAGAATGGTGGAAGATGATAGAGGTAATATAGGAACATTAAAGTCGCTTGGTTTTAGTAATAAACATATAAGAAGAAAGTATATACTTTATTCGAGTATAGCTACGCTAACTGGTGGAATAATAGGTTCAATATTTGGTTTTTACTTATTACCTAAGTTTATTTGGAATATATATAAAATATTATTTGATGTACCTGTATTTGAATATGATTATAATCCAATAAATATAATTCTAGGAATTACTATAGCAGTAATATGTATATGTGGTACAACATTACTTACAATAAGAAGAGTTGTTAAAGAAAAGCCTTCTGATTTAATGAGACCAAAAGCTCCATCAAATGGAAAAAGAGTAATCTTAGAGAGAATTCCTCTAATTTGGAATCATATTAATTTTTCAAATAAAATAACTGCAAGAAACTTATTTAGATATAAGAAAAGAGTATTTATGACAATTGGTGGTATATTAGGTTGTACAGCTCTTATGTTATCTGGATTTGGAATACGTGATTCAATTATGAAAATGCCAGATAAACAATATAAAGATATATTTAACTTTGATGAGATGGTTTATTTAACTGGTAACAATAATAAAGAGGAATTAGACAAGATTTTTGATTCTAATAATATAACAAAAAGACTTGATATAAATATGATGGTTTCAGCACAAGCTAGTGGATATGATGTTAATATATTTGTTCCTTATGAAAATGATATGAAAGGTATAGTAAATCTAAAGTCATTAGATGCTGGAGAAAGATTAAATTTGGAGGAAAATAAAGTTATAATATCTGATAAATTATCTGAACTAATAGATAAAAAAGTTAATGATAAAATAATACTTAAGGATTCTTATAATAAAGAGTATAAATTTGTTATATCGGGTATATGTGAAAACTATGTAAGTAACTATGTATTTATGGATAAGAATACATATGAAAAAAATATCGGAGAATATAATACTAACATATCATTCTTAAAGTTAGATGATTTAAAAGTAGAAGAGTCATTATCTAGAAAGATATTAGAAAATAATAACGTTATGAGTATTATGTCAGTTAATCAAACAATTAAGAGTGTTAATAACATGCTAAAATCTTTAAATAGTGTTGTTGCAATACTAATCTTTCTATCTGGTGCTTTATCTTTTGTTGTTTTATATAATTTATCATACATAAATATTAGTGAGAGAAAACGTGAAATAGCAACACTTAAAGTTCTTGGATTTACTGATAAAGAAGTTGATGATTATATAGTTAAAGAAACAGTAATTTTAACCATTATTGGTATAGTAATTGGATTAATATTTGGTATATTTTTAACTAATGTAATTCTTGATACTGTTGAAATAGAAGTAGTAAGATTTGTTCATCATATAAACATTTCTAGCTACATAATAACTTCATTTATAGTAATGCTCTTTACAATTATAGTTAGTGTAATAATTCATTTTACTCTAAAGAAAATAGATATGATTGAATCACTTAAAAGTGTAGAATAAAAAGGATTGCATAGGCAGTCCTTTTATTCGTGTTTTTCATTTGTATCAAAAAATTCTTTTTCTTTTCTTCTTTTGATAAATGAAATTATATTTATAGGAAAGTTTTTAATTAGTTTATTATATTTAACTGTTGTGTCATTATAATAATTTTTGTAAGCATTTAATTCATTATCACTGTCCTTTATGGAAAGATAGATTTTTTTAAATTCTTCATTTTTATTTAATTTTTTATATTTACTTTCTATTAAATAAAACTCATTAATATATGCTAAAAGTCTTTTATCAAATTGTGTCATGCTAATTGATCGTTCATTTAAATCTGCTAAACCTTCATAAACGTTTTTATCAGTTTTTATGACATCCTTGATTATTTTTTCAGAGTCCTTTATAAGTTCTCTTCTTTTAATTAAGAGACTACTTATTTTTTCTTCTATGTTTTTCATCTTGATATTTATTAAGGCAAAATTTTCTTTATAATTTTTAACGAAAGCATAAAGTAAACATAAAACAATTATTATAATTATTGCTATCATAACATACCTCTATTCTGTTATTAATTATAACAAAATTAGTATGCATTTACAATATTTTATTGATTAGGTAAATAAAATTCTGGACTATAATTTATTTTTTCATCAAAATCAACGTAGTTAAGATATATCATAAGCAGCAAATACCATCTTCCTGTTTTAGGGTCACTTACGATTATGTGATCACGTCCAGCGGCTTCTATAATTCCAGTGTATGTTTTATCTCTCCATTCTACCGAATCTGGATAGGAAAAATAGAATGTAGCTAGTTTTCCTCTATTTAGTCTTAATATGTTTTCTATATAGGACTGTTCTAGGTCTAACATGCCATTATTAGCTTGTACTTTGGATAAATTACTATTATTTGTACTATTTGGTATTGAAACAGCTCCTCCCATAGCAGTTATAGGATAACCAGTATCTCCCATATTAGGATATGTAGGATTTGTGTAATAATTTGTATTCATATAAAATCTCCTTTTAATAATTTAGTAAAATATATGAATTAAAAATGTAAATATGATATAATTGTAAAAGTTAGGAGATGATATAATGAAAATTAATATAGGTGTATCTGCAAGACATGTACATGTAACAGAAGAAGACGTGAAAATATTATTTGGAGAAGATTATAAATTAACTGAAAAAAGTCTATTATCACAAAAGGGACAATATGCATGCAACGAACAAGTTGTAATAAAAGGTCCTAAGAGTGAAATTGAAAGAGTTAGAATACTAGGACCAGAAAGAAATAAGACTCAAGTAGAAATATCTAAAACTGATTCATTTAAGTTAGGAATAAATCCTCCAGTTAGAAATTCTGGTGATTTAGATGGAGCAAGTAAAATAACTATAGTTGGTCCAAATGGAAGTATTACTAAGAATGCAGCGATAATTGCAGCAAGACATGTTCATGCAAACTATGATGATGCAAAAAAATATGGTTTAAAAGAAGATGAATTTGTTTCTATTAAAATAAATGGAGAAAAAAGTGGAATACTAAGTAACGTATATGTTAGATTAAATGAGAATTTTACTTTTGAGGCTCATATAGATACAGATGATGCTAATGCATTTTTGATAAAAAATGGTGATGAGGCTGAACTGATAGTATAATAAAGGGATGATTATATGAAATATCAATTTAAAGTAGATGTTGATGAAAAGGAATATGATAAATTTGTAAGAAATTTTCCTTCTACTTCTTTTATGCAAACTCCAGCTTGGAGCAAAGTTAAAACTGCTTGGAGTCATAGTTATGTAGGATTATATGAAAATGATAAATTAATATGTGGTGCAATGATACTTAAAAGAAACTTATTTTTAGGTAAAAAATTATTTTATGTACCAAGAGGATTTGTCGTTAATTATAGTGATAAAAAAGTGTTAACAAAATTCATAGATGAGATAAAACGTTATGCAAAAGAAAATGGTGCTATAGATATTAAAATTGACCCTTTTATATGTTTTAATGAAGATAATATTCAAAATATAAAGAAAAATAAAGGCGTAGAAATAAGAAAATCATATACCAATAATACTGAGGAAATAGTTAAAGAACTAAAAAAGTTAGGCTTTGTTCATGGTGGATATAAAAAAGAAGTAAATGCTTATATACAGCCAAGATATACCATGGTAATTTCACTTAAGGATAAGGATGGTAAATTTTATGAAAAAGAAGAACTAAGAAGAACTTTTCCAAAAAATACCAGAAATTATATAGGTACATATCATGAGGAAAGAGGTGTAACCTTTAGCTATTCTAAAAATAAAGATGATGTTAAAGACTTAATTAGTGTTCTTCATTGCACTGAAGAAAGACAACACATAGCCTTAAGAAGTGAAAAATATTTTAAGAAGTTAATGGTATGTTTTCCAGAAAATGCAGTTTTATTTTTTGCTAGGGTTAATATTGATAAGTATGTTGAATTTCTAAAAAAAGATATGAAGGAACATGAAAATAAAAAAGAATTTTGTGAAAAGCAAATAAAAGAAGCTCTTCAAATAAAAGAAAAATATGGTAATAATCCTTTAGCGGGCGCAACTATAGTTATGATGCCAACTTGTACATCTGGAATAAAGACAGCATCGTTTTTATACGCAGGAACTAATACCGAAATATTACCATCACTTAAAATAACTAACGGGCTTATGTTTTATAGATTGTGTTATTGCTTAGAAGAAAAATGTGATTACTGTGATTTGGGTGGTGTAGATGGATCACTAGAAGATCACTTATCAACATTTAAGTCTAAATTTAATCCAAACGTACTTGAATTAGTTGGAGAATATGATTTAATAATTAGTAAGTTCTGGTATAAACTATTTAACTTACTTATGAATATTCGTAAATTTATAAGGTCAAAGAGATAATGCATATAGGTTTCTAATCATTTGATTAGAAACTTTTTATTATGCACAAATTTACACAATTTTTGTGATTTTTTCCACAGGTGTCAAAAATCATTGACCGGGGGGGGTATTATGATATTATAAACATGTAAAATAAAGGAGGATTAAGTTGTATGATATGTAATAGGTGTGGTACACAAGTGGGAGAAAATAATACATATTGCCCTAATTGTGGAAATGTAATTGGAGGATTAAATATTAATAATTCATTTCAAGGAGCTAATGATGTAGTTCAAAGTAATAATACATTTCAGAGTAGTAATGGTATGGCTCAAAGTAGTAATGTATTTCAAGGAACTAATGGCGTGGCTCAAAATAATAATTCGTTCCAAAATATTAATCAGTATGAAGAAAAAAGTAAATATGCGGGTTTTGGAGCGAGAGCAGGAGCATATTTGCTAGATTCTATGATAATGATTTTTTTGGGTTGCATTATATTTGTAATATTTTTTGTAATTAGAACTCTTGCAAATAATGAAACGATAAAAAGTGTTATTTCAATATTTGTACTTTTTGTTCCATATTTTGTAATTTTATTTGGAATATTATTGTATAGAGGAATTAAGGATCCGGAAGGAAAAACTTTAGGCAGAAAAGTAACAAAAACGATTGTTATAAATGAAAATGGAACTATGTTAAAAGTTTCTACATCTATCCTAAGACAGTTCTTATCTGGCATTATTAATGGGACATTGATTCTTTTTGTAGTTAACGTTATATTAATTCTATCAGATTCAAAGCATCAAACTTTAACAGATAAAATTATGAAAACAGTGGTAGTATATAAGTAAATATTTATACAAATATTAATGATAACCATAATGTGATTTATATATAACTTTATTTTTAGAAGATAGTATTGAGATATAAAGATATAGCTTGATATTATCTTTTTTTATTATATAATAGTTCTAGTTTGGAGTGGTTATATGTTTAAAATAGGTGATGTTGAAATTAAAAATAGAGTTGTATTAGCACCAATGGCAGGTGTTTGTAATAGTGCATTTAGAAGAATTATAAAGGAAATGGGATGCGGGCTTTTATATGCTGAAATGGTAAGTGATAAAGCTTTAGTTTATGATAATGAAAAAACTAAAGATATGTTATATATGACTGAAGAAGAAAGACCTATAGCACAACAAATATTTGGTAGTGATAAGGAAAGTTTTGTTAAAGCTGCTAAAATAATAGAGGAAAGTATGCATCCGGATATTATAGATATAAATATGGGATGTCCTGTTCCTAAAGTTGCTTTAAGAGCACAAGCAGGCTCTGCATTACTTAAAAATCCAGAAAAAATAAGAGAGATTGTAAAAGCCGTAAAAGATGCTGTAACAGTTCCAGTAACCGTTAAAATAAGAAGTGGTTGGGATAAAAATAGTATAAATGCTAAGGAAGTAGCAAAGGTATGTGAAGAAGCTGGAGCATCTTTAATAGCGGTGCATGCTAGAACACGTAGCCAAGGGTATAGTGGTAATGCTGATTGGAATATAATTAAAGAAGTAAAAGAAAGTGTTAATATTCCAGTAATAGGAAACGGAGATATATTGTCTGCCCAAGATGCAAAAAGAATGATTGAAGAAACCGGATGTGATGCTGTTATGATAGGAAGAGCAACACTTGGAAATCCTTACATAATTAAACAAATAGTTACGTATTTAGAAACCGGTGTATTATTAGATGATCAAAGCCCTAAAGAAAGGTTAGAAACATGCTTAAAGCATTTTAAATATTTATGTGAAATAAAGCCTGAAAAAGTAGCAACTTTGGAAATGAGAACACATGCGGCGTGGTACTTAAAAGGATTGCCAAATTCTGCAAATATTAAAAATCAGTTATATAAGATAACAAAAAGTTCTGAATTTATTGATATTATTAAAGATTATATGTCATCTTTAGTTTAAAATATGTTATAATTTAAGTGTAGGTCATAGTTAGTCAAAGGTACGAAATGACATAATTTTGGCCATTAAAAGAATTAATATTTATTTAGGAGGAAATAGTATGAAAAAGTATAATTTATTTAAAGTACTAGGAATAACTATTATAGCTATTTGGTTACTAACATTATTTATACCAGGTTCATATCTTGATTACAGTGGTAATATTGTAAAAGATACAATAAATGGTGTTGGAATATTTGGACTATTATCAAATACTAATATATCAATAACATACTTTAATAGTATTGCAGTATTTTTAATAGCAGTAGCTATATTTTATTCTGTATTATCAAAGCTAGATGTTTATAATAACTTCGTTGATAAGACAGTACAAAAATTTGAGGGTAAAACAAGATTATTAGTTATAATTACAACAATAGTATTTGCATTACTTTCAGTATTTGTAAGCAATAACTTAATTCTTATTGCGTTTATACCATTTATTTATAATGTTATGAAAAAGCTAGGTGTTGATAAAAAAGCCATTTTATCATCAGCAATAGTAGCTAGTTTCATTGGATCAATGGGTAGAATATATGATAATGGATTATTTAGTACATTTAGTTTAGAAATTAATACATTATTATTAGTTAAAGTAATACTAGTTGTAATATCATTATTTATCTTAATTCTATTTATCGCACCAAAAGAGAAAAAGACAGTTAAGGAAAGTAAGAAAACTACTAAAGCTGAAACTAAAAAAGCTGATGCTAAGAAAGTAACTTCAAAGAAAGAAACAGTTAAAGTTTCATCAAATGAAAAGAAAGTTAAAAAAGGAGTTTATGCTATATTAACCATTTTATTTGGTACTATTGGTATTAATAAGTTCTATGCTGGTAAAATTAAGCAAGGTATTTTATGCATATTGTTCTCATGGACATTAATTCCAACTATTTTATCTATAGTAGAATTTATTACAATACTAACTATTAAGTCAGATAAAAATGGTATGATAAAATTACCAAATGATAGAGTTAAAAAAGTTAAGTTTATAGCATGCTTAATATTATTTACTTTATTTGTAATTGGTGCAAATATACCTTGGGAGTCAATAATAAAAGATGCATCTTTATTTACTGATTTTAATACATGGCTTTCTAAACTTGCTATTGGTAAATATTCAGTATTTTCTAATTTAATTGGTACCCCAACAAGTGGAGCTACATCTGGAGTTATATCTGTATTTGGTTCTTGGTCAATAACAGATATATCAATATTGTTAGTAATATTAACTGTAGTAATAGCATTGTTTGAAGATGTCAAATTTGATAAGTTAATAGCATATTCAACAGAAGGTATTAAAAAAGTATTACCAGTTGCAATAACTGCAATGTTTGTTAGTATAGTATTAGTACTTACTGTAACAACAGGCATTAACGTAACAATTTCTAATGCAATTTTAACTATTACAAAGGGATTTAATATTGCAACTACTACATTATGTACTATGGTTGGTAGTATTACAACAGGAGATTATACTTACTTTGTATCTACTCTTGGAAACATATTTGTAACAGCTGTATCAAATAAAGATTATTATGGTGTTGTAGCATTTATAATTCAATCTATTTTCTATTTAATGATGTTAGTAGTTCCAACATCTACAGGTCTTATAATTGGATTATATTATTTAGATATTCCATATGGAAAATGGATTAAATATATATGGAAGGCATTCTTATCAATATTTGTAGTATCAATTATAATAGCAATTGTTATATTTGCATTAGTATAAGGACTTAAATGTCCTTTTTTTGATGTATCAAATTTAAATATTAATACCATAACAAACATAGAATGTAAAGAAAGGAGATTTCTATGTTTGTTAATTTTAGTGAGGATGCAAGACATATTTTAAAACAAGCGCAGAAAGAAAAGGAAGAATTAAATCACCCTTATATAGGTAGTGAACATTTAATGTTATCTATACTTAAAGAGGGTTCTTTAAAGGAATTATTAAATAAGTATGGTATAACGTATCTTAAATTTAGGGAAAAATTAATATCATTAATAGGCATTGGGACTAAGAAAATGGAATTTAATTTATATACTCCTATGTTAAAAAAAATAATACAAAATGCTATATTTGAAGCAAGAGAAGATAACTTGCCAAATATAAATCCTGATCTTCTTTTTATAACTATTTTAGATGAACAAGACGGGGTTGCTTATAGTGTACTTAGAAGTATGAAAATCAATTTAGATAGATTATATAATGATATAAAGAAAAGAAGATTTCAAAAATCACCTAAAAAGAAAAAGTTGTTAATTGAAGAAATAGGTGTTAATTTGACAAAACAAGCTAAATTAAAGAAAATAGATCCTGTTATAGGAAGAGATAAGGAAATAGAAGAAACAATAAATATACTATTACGTAGAAAGAAAAATAATCCAATTTTACTAGGACCCGCAGGTGTTGGTAAGACTGCTATTGTAGAAGGTATTGTAAATTTGATGGTAAGTGATAAATGTCCTTCTTATTTAAAAAACAAAAACATTATTTCTCTTAATATTTTTGCTATAGTATCTGGAACTAAATACCGTGGTGAATTTGAAGAGAAAATGAAAACCATAATCAAGGAATTAGAAGAAAATGAAGATATTATCTTGTTTATAGATGAAATACATACTATAGTGGGAGCAGGAGGAGCTGAAGGTGCGATAGATGCATCTAACATATTTAAGCCAGCACTAGCTAGAGGAACAATAAAAATAATAGGAGCAACAACACTTGATGAATACAAGAAATTTATTGAGCCGGATGCTGCTTTATCAAGAAGGTTTCAAAAGATATTAATAGAAGAACCAAGTAAGGATAACTTAATAAAAATATTAACTGAAATAAAACCTTTATATGAATCTTATCATAATATAAAAGTACCTAAAGAAATAATAAATAATATAGTTGAATTATCCAATAAATACCTAACTAATAGATATGAACCAGATAGATCAATTGACATATTAGATGAGGTGTGTGTAAGATGTTCTAATGTACAGAGTTATGAAGAAAGAAAAAAGCAAATATTATTGGATAGAGTAGAAAAAATTAAAAAAGAAAAAATAAAGTCATTATCAAATAATGATTTTAACAGAGCATATAAGTTAAAAGAAAAAGAAAAAGAGATTCATAAAAAAATAGAAAATATAAAATTTTATAAAAAAATAGTTAGTAGAAATGATGTTATTAATACGATAAAACAAAAAGGTAACTTAAAAATAGATGTAGATTGTAATAAAGAGTATTATAAAAAATTAGAAAGTAATATAAATAATTTAGTCATTGGTCAGGAAGATAATGTACATAAATTAATTAATTCATTAAGAGTGAGAAATAATTTTTCAGAAAAAAGAGTATATTCTATTTTAATTAGTGGTACTAAAGGCTCTGGAAAAACGTATCTTGCAAATATATTTTTAAAACAGATAATGAATGAAAAAAATATAATAAACTTAGATTTATCAGAGTATAAAGAATATCATACTATTAGTAAATTAATAGGAACTACTGCGGGATATCTTGGATATGATAATAAGAATAATGTATTTGAAAAGATAAGAAGTAATCCTTCTATGGCTTTAATAGTTGATAATTTTGATAAAGCATGTAGTGAAGTTAAAAATTTATTTTATAAAATATTAGAAAATGGATACATAGAAGATGCTGCAACAAATAAAATAGATTTTACTAATGCTATTATTATATTTAATGTAAATGAAAAGGAAAGTAAGAAGTTAGGATTTAATGGTAATGGTATAAATAGTGAAAAAATACATGATAAATTATTTGATATTGTTTTACTTAATATTAAACTTAATACTTTAGATTTAAAAGAAAAAGAAAAAATTGTAAGATTAAAAATAGATAATATAATAGATAATTATAGTAACGTTAAAGTTACTGTTAAAGATAATTATATAAAAGATATTTTAAATAGATTTGAAAAAGAAACATCGCTATATTCTATTTGTTCTTATTTATATAAAAATATGAATGAAAGAATTACTAATTCAATAATGAATGATTTAACAACTATAGAAATTGATTGCAAAAAAAAAGAAAACGTAAAATTATAAAAGATGTTTTACTTTTTTTTCTTGTTAATATATAATAATTGTAACAAGGGAAGTGTTATATTTTGAAAGATATATATTTAATTAAAAATAAGTATTTTAGTGAAGCAATATATAATAGATTTCTTTTTTCTAACGTAAAGTGTTGTATGTAGTATTTATTATTTTAAAGAGAGGAAGGAATTTATGAGATTATATAATACGTTAACTAAAAAAATAGAAGAATTTATTCCACATGAAGAGGGTAAAATAAAAATGTATACATGTGGACCTACAGTATATCATTATCAGCATATTGGAAATATGAGAACTTATATTATAGAAGATATATTTGAAAAAACGTTTAAATATTTAGGATATGATGTTAAAAGAGCTATGAATATTACTGATGTTGGTCATTTAAAAAGTGATGGGGACTCAGGAGAGGATAAGATGGTAATAGCAATGGAAAGAGAACATAAAACTTCTCATGAGATTGCAAAATTTTATACAAAAGAGTTTAAAAAAGATTGTTATTTAGTAAACATTAAATGGCCAGAAATAGTAGTTCCTGCAACTACAGAAGTAGACATGTATATAAAAATCATTCAAAAACTACTTGATGATGGATATGCTTATGAAAGTAATGGTAATATTTATTTTGATACTTCAAAGTCTTCTAACTATTATGAATTATCTGGTAGAAATAAAGATGACTTAATAGTAGCAAGTAGAGATGATGTAACAGAAGATGACAATAAGAAAAATGCTACTGATTTTGTTTTATGGTTTACAAATTCTAAATTTGGTAATCAAGAATTACAGTGGGAGAGTCCATTTGGAAGAGGTTTTCCAGGGTGGCATATAGAATGCTCTGGTATAGCAATTAAATATTTGGGAGAGTATTTAGATTTACATTTTGGTGCAGAAGATGCGGTGTTTCCACATCATACAAATGAAATAGCACAAAGTGAAGCTTATCTAGGACATAAATGGTGCAACTATTGGGTACATTTATCATGGCTTTTAACTAATAACGTTAAGATGAGTAAAAGTAAAGGTCATATTCTTACTGTATCTAAACTAAAAGAAGAAGGATATAATCCATTATCATATAGATTCTTTATATTAAATTCTTATTATCATAAACAAGTTAATTTTACGTATGAGTCTTTAGATCAAGCACAAAGTGCTTATTTAAAATTATTAAATAAAATATCTAACATAAAAGATGATGAAGAATATAATGATAAAGACTTTAATAAATACGATAATAAATTTAAAGAATATTTATCAAATGATTTAAACACATCTAATACACTTACACTTCTTTATGATTTATTAAAAGATGATACTATATCTTCTAATACTAAGTTAAAACTAATAGAATCTTGGGACAATGTTTTAGGATTAGATCTATTAAAGAAAGAAAATCTTGATGAAGAATTAGAAGAATATGTTAAAGATATGATTGAAAAAAGAAAAGAAGCTAAAAAGAATAAGGATTTTGAATTAGCTGATCAAATAAGAAATGAGTTATTAGAAAAGGAAATTGAACTTAAAGATACAAGAGAAGGTACTACTTGGAATAAGTTATAATAAAAAAACAATTTATAGAACATAATATTAAGGGTGATATTATGTTCTATTTAAATTGTTTTTTTGTTTATTCTATTCTTGGACATCTTTTAGAAACATTAGTAGCTATTATAACAAAAACTAATTTTAAAAGTGGATTTTTATATGGTTGGTGGACACCGGTTTATGGAATAGGAGCAGTAACAATTTTATTTATTTCAAACTACTTATTTAAAAATTTACATATGCCAAGATTTTGGGAAACTGTAATAATGTTTTTTGTAGTAGCAATTGTATTGTCAACATTAGAGGCATTAGGTGGAGTTTTATTAGAAAAAGTATTTAATCATGTATTTTGGGATTATAATAGTCACAAATATCATATAGGAAAATATATATCACTTGAAATGACTCTACTTTGGGGAGTAGCAAGTGTTATATTTATATATTTAATTCATCCAGTACTAGAAGGTATAATAAAAAAAATACCAAAGTGGGTAACTATTACTTTAGTTTTCTTATATTTGTTTGATAATGTTAAAACATTCATAGATAAAAGGGCTAGTTTTAAATAATTATCATTTTACATAAAAGATAAAATACATTGACCCTAATAAAAATATTGTGATAATATATAAATATAAAGTAGAGGTGATTAGTATATGAAAAAAAATCTATTTGGATTTAATATAATAGTAATGATATATATACTATCACTAGCAACTGGATATGCATTATTTGGAGGAAGTTTATTCGTAAATGGAACAGCAAGTACAGTAGAATATTATGATGGAGTAAAACTTCCAACTGAACCAGTAAGATTAGATTCAGTAAATAATACATATTATATAGGAACAGAGTTAACAGGAATACCATTTAGTAGTGAAGAGTGGGTAGATGATACATATACATTAAACTTTCAAAAAAGTGGTGATATGGTACCAAATTTAAAGAAAGAACAACAAACAAGTTATACGGTATCATTTACCAATCCAACAGTACTTAGTTATGCAGATAATAATATAGAAATAGAGATATTAGATGATACAGAAAATGAGATAGTATCAGCTAATGCGGTAGTATCAAAGTTAGTAGTAAATAAAGGAGAAACAGTAGATGTAACTTTTAATATAAATACAAAATTTACATCAGTAAATACAAATAATAGTGTAAAAGCTAAAATATCATATATGTTACAAGGATCAAGAAGATACTTTTATTTTATAGTAAATTATATAGGTGATCCAAACTATAGAAAAGATGCAGTGCTTACAACAGGAGGCAATTTTCAAAAATTACTTAATACATATAAAGCAAATATAACTGAAGTAACATTCGATGCAAATACATCAATTGAAGCAACGGTTGATACAAATACATCAGATGTAGGAAGTTATGTTGCAATGTATGATATAAGTAGTGATGGAGATAGAACTGTATTAGGAGTTATAAAAGATGATTCCAATAACAGTGGCAAATATATACTTCATATAATGTTTGATAATGATATTATTTATGGTAATAGTGATTGTACTAGATTATTTTATCAATTTTCCAGTCTTACTGGGATTAATAATATAAGTGTATTTGATACTAGTAAGGTATCAATTATGAGTTCTATGTTTCAAGAATGTACCAATCTTCTAAACCTTGATATGAGTGGATTTAAAACTCCTTTACTATCGTATATGGACTTAATGTTTTATAAATGTAGTAACATAAAAAGTTTAGATTTTAGTTCATTTGATACATCTAATTTAAAAGGTATGAGTCAGGCATTTAATAGTTGCAATCATTTGGTTAGCATTAATTTTACTGGATTTAATACGTCAAAAGTAACTAGCATGAATTATTTATTTACTAATTGCTATTCATTAGAAAGTCTAGATGTGAGTGGTTTTGATACATCGAATGTAGTAAATATGTTTTATATGTTTTGTGGTGTAAGTAAAATAACTTCTTTAGACGTAAGCGGTTTTAATACTTCTAAGGTAACTAATATGGGACTTATGTTTAATGATTGTCAAGGATTAACGGAACTGGATGTAAGTAATTTTGATACTTCAAATGTAACTAATATGATTTATATGTTTGGAAGCTTAAGAGGAGTTTCGTCTTTAGATTTGAGTAATTTTAATACTTCTAAAGTAACAAATATGTTTAGAATGTTTCAGGCAAATCCTAAATTATCAAATTTAAATATATCTAGTTTTGATACTTCAAATGTAACAAATATGCAGCAAATGTTTTTAAATTGCACCGGACTTACTACATTAGATGTTAGTCATTTCAATACATCAAAGGTTACTACGATGGAAAGTATGTTTCAAGGTTGCAATAAAATTACAGATTTAGATTTAAGTAATTTTGATACAAGTTCGGTAACGACAATGGCATCAATGTTTTATAATTGCACAGCTCTTATGAATTTAAATATAGCTAGTTTTAATACATCTAAAGTAAAACTCATTAATAGTATGTTTAATGGGTGTTCGAATTTGGTTTCATTGGATATAAGTGGTTTTGATACTTCAAGTGTTACTACTATGTATTATATGTTTAATGGGTGTTCAAGTCTGACAGAACTAGATGTAAGTAATTTTAACACGTCAAATGTAACTAATATGGTTAATATGTTTGCATATTGCTCAAAGATTACCAAATTAGATGTAAGTAATTTTAATACTTCAAAAGTTGAAAAAATGCAGCAAATGTTTATAAGTTGTTATTTACTAGATAATTTAGATGTAAGTAACTTTGACACATCAAATGTGACTGATATGAACGGTTTATTTTATAATTGTAAAAATTTAAAATCTATAAATTTGGAGAACTTTAATACTTCTAAAGTAACGTCTATGCAAAGTATGTTTGGATATTGTACTAGTTTATCGGAACTAAATATATTAAATTTCGACACGTCAAGTGTAACAAATATGAAGTGGATATTTAGAAACTCTAACTTAACTGAGCTAGATTTAAGCAGTTTTGATATGACGAATGTGGCGGATACAACAGAAATGTTTCAAGGTTGTTCAAACCTTACAACAGTATATGCAAAAACGCAAAGTGACTTAGAAAAACTATCATCATCAAGTAATAAACCGGATAATGTAGTTGTACAGCTTAAAAATGCATAAAATCAAGGATATCCTTGATTTTTTTTATAAGATTTTATCTATTAGACCATAATCTAGAGCTTCATTAGCTGATAGATAATGGTCTCTTTCTGTATCTTTTTCAATTGTTTTAATATCTTTACCTGTTTTTTCTGATAGTATTTTATTTATTTTATCTCTTAAATAAAGAATTCTATCAGCTACTATTTTTATTTCTGTTGCTTGACCATTTACTCCTCCTAATGGCTGATGAATCATAACCTCACTATTTGGTAGAGCATATCTCTTTCCTTTTTTTCCACTAGCTAGTAGTATAGAAGCCATAGAAGCACTCATTCCAATGCAGATTGTTGATACATCACTTTTAATAAAGTTCATTGTATCGAAAATTGCCATACCAGAAGTTATGCTACCACCAGGACTATTTATATAAATACTTATATCATCATGACTTAAAGAATCCAAAAATAACAATTGACCAATTACAGAATTTGATAAATTATCATCAATTTCACCACTTATGAATACTATTCTATCTTTTAATAATCTTGAGTATATATCATAAGCTCGTTCTCCATTATCACTTTTTTCAATAACACTTGGTATTAAGTTCATATTTTTATCACCCTAGTAATATTATGTAGAGAATATTTACAAATATTAACAAAATAATGTGACTTTTTTTGCATATTTTGTTATCATATTATTAGAATAAAGGGTGATTGTATGGATAGTATAAAGATTAATGTTTTAGGTATAGAAAAAGAATATGAAAAGGGAACTACTTTAGAAGTAATTTCTAAGGATTTTAAAGATAAATTTAAATATCCTATTTTAGCAGGTAGTATTAATAATAAGACAGTAACATTAGATACTAAAATTATAAGAAAATGTACTGTTAATTTCTTTGATATTTCTAGTTCAAATGGTAATTTAGTGTATCAAAGAGGATTATGTTATATTTTTTCTAAAGCGGTTAGAGATGTGTTAAATTGTGATACGAGAATAATGCATACTATAGATAATGGATTATACTGTGAGATATTAACTAATAATCCTATTTCAGAAGTTACCACTGAAAAGATAAAATTAAGAATGAAAGAATTAAATGATAAGAAAATTCCTATAACTAAAATAATGGTATCTAGAATAGATGCAATAGATTATTACGAAAAAATAAATCAACAAGATAAAGCTGATTCTTTAAGATATATTAGTAATTCAACTATTAGTTTATATAAACTAGATGATATGTTAGATTTCTTTTATGGTGTGTTACCTATAAATACTGATGTAATAGATAACTATAATTTAAAATATTTAAAAGATAATAAAGTTATATTGTTATTTCCACATATTCATATGTTGGATAAAGCCTTAAAGTATGAAAAAAATGAGATGAAGTTAAATACGATTGAGGAGAATGATAAACAGTTAACTAATCAAAATATAAATACATCAGCTGACTTAAATAAAATAATATCAACTGGTAAATATGGTGATATTATAAGAATAAGTGAATTACTTCAAAATAATAACATGTTAACAATAGCAGATACTATTAGTAAAAATAAAAATCTAAAACTAATTTTAATAGCAGGTCCATCTTCTTCTGGAAAAACTACGTCTGCTAGAAAAATGTCTTTGTTATTAAGAAGTAAGGGATTAAATCCAGTTCCTATATCTACTGATGATTTCTTTATAGATGTTAAAAAAAGAGAACTAAATTCAGATGGAGAGCCTGAAAAAGAAAAGATAACTGTTATAGATACTAATCAGTTTAATAATAAAGTACTAGATTTATTAAATGGTAAAGAAGTATACTTACCTAGATTTAATTTTGTAGAGGGAAAGCAGGAATTAAATTCTAAGCCTACAAAACTTGAAGATAATAGTGTATTAATAGTAGAAGGTATACATGCATTTAATGAAGAATTAACTGAGATGATTCCGGATAAAAATAAATTTAAGATATTTATATGTCCACTTACTCCATTAAATATAGATAATCATAATTTATTTAGTCAAGAAGATAATAGATTGTTAAGAAGAATAGTAAGAGATAATAGTACAAGAGGATGCAGTGCATCTACTACATTATCTATGTGGAAAAGTGTTAGAAATGCTGAGGAACAAAATATATTTCCTTTTGTATCTGATGCTGATGCAATAATTAATTCATCATTATCATATGAACTTGGAGTTTTAAAAACTTATGCTGAACCACTTTTATTTTCTGTATCTGAAGATGATCCTAATTATGATGAAGCGATTAGATTAATAAATATGTTTAGGGTAATACTTGGTATTCCTAGTGAAAATGTTCCTCAAGACTCAATAATTAGAGAATTTATTGGTGGAAGTTGTTTTAAAGATTAACAAATGTTACAATATAAATATAGGAGATGATATACATGGCTATAAAAGTAGCGATAAATGGTTTTGGAAGAATTGGAAGATTAGTATTTAGAATTATGCAGGAAGATCCATTTTTTGATGTTGTTGCAATAAATGATTTAACTGATGCGGCTCAGCTTGCATATTTATTAAAATATGATACATCACACAGAAGATATAGAGTAGAAGATATATCTAGTGATGAAAATAATATAATAATTGATGGTAAGAAAATAAAGGTATATAGTGAAAAAGAACCTGAAAATTTACCGTGGAAAGATTTAAATATAGACGTTGTGTTTGAATGTACTGGATTTTTTACTAGTAAAGAAAAAGCAGAAGCTCATATAAAAGCTGGTGCTAAGAAGGTAATTATTTCTGCACCTGCTAAGGGAGATTTAAAAACTATAGTATATAATGTAAATGATGATACGTTAGACGGAAGTGAGACAGTAATTAGTGCAGCTAGTTGTACAACTAATTGTTTAGCACCAGTAATGAAATTATTATGTGATAATATTGGAGTTAAAAAAGGATTTATGACTACTGTTCATGCTTATACTAATGATCAGGCAACGCTAGATGTTGCACACAAGAAAGGATACTTATCAAGAAGAGGAAGAGCGGCAGCGGCAAACGTTGTTCCAGCAACAACGGGTGCAGCTAGTGCTATAGGTTTAGTTATTCCAGAGTTAAAGGGAAAGCTAGATGGAATTGCAATGCGTGTTCCAGTAACAACAGGATCTGTTATTGATCTTACGTTAGAACTAAATAGAAACGTTACAGAAGATGAAATAAATAACTTGTTTATGAATAATCAAAATGAAACAATTAAGTATACCACAGATCCAGTTGTATCAAGTGATATTATAGGAATTACAGAAGGAGCATTAGTAGATGGACTTTTAACTAATGTTTTAGAAAGTGAAGGTAAGCAACTTGTTAAGATAGTGGCATGGTATGATAATGAGATGAGTTATTCAGCTCAGATGGTTAGAACTGCAAAAAAATTAGCTAATGTGTAGTAGTATATGATATAATGTTTCAGTTAAAGGTGGTGATAGTATGTATGAAGAGGATTTTACCGAAAATGAACCTAGTAAAAAGAAGTTCGTAATTACTAGAGGAATGCTTATTCTGGCTGTTTTAATTCTTATAGTTATAGTAGTTGTTATAGCTTTATTAGTTGGGGGAAAGAAAAAGGAGCAAACGCTTTCAGTATCTGATTACAAAAAACTAGAAGAAAGAATGGTAGAGGAAGCACCTATTTATGTAGAACAAAAAAGCATATTACTTACCGAAGAAGAATTAAAAATAGATTTAAAAGATTTATTAATAGAAAATGGTGGAGGAATCAACAAGGATAAGGTAAAAGCTGCAAAGGAATGCACTGGATACCTAATTGCGTATAAAAAAGAAACTGAAGTTTATAAATCGTATATAAAGTGTGGTAATAAGTATACTACAAGTGGATATGTAGCTAATGATAAAACTACTAGTACTACTACTAAGTCTGCTGATAAAGAAAAACCTAACATAGTACTTAAGGGTAATAGTACAATAGAAATATATGAAGGCGATACATATACTGATGAGGGTGCAACAGCAACAGATAATGTAGATGGTGATATAACGTCACAAATAAAAGTAGATGGTACATATGACACTAAAAAAGAAGGTGAGTATGTACTTACATATACTGTAAGTGATAAATCAGGTAATAAGGCTTCTGTTAAAAGAACTATTGTAGTAAAGAAAAAAATTGTTACAACAACAACTACCACTAAGCCCGTAACTACACCACCAAAAACTACGACTACTAGAGCAACATCAAGAGTTACAACAACAAAGAGAAAGACTGCACCAGTAATTACTTTATATGGTGATAAAATGATTAGTTTATCTATTGGTAGTGCATATCATGAACCAGGATATAGTGCAAAAGATTGTGATGGCAGGGATCTAACATCAAGTGTTACTATCTCTGGAAAAGTTAACGTTTTTGCAGCAGGAACATATCAACTAACTTATACGGTAACTGATTCATATGGTAATACTGCTATAACAACTAGAACTGTAAAAGTAAAATCTAATGAAGTTGCAGTATCTGGTATTACGTTAACACCCAATTCACTTACTATACAAATTTATAACTCAAAACGTTTATCAGTAAATATAAGTCCGTCTAATGCTACTAATAAGAGCGTTACTTGGAGTAGTAGTGATAGCTCTGTTGCAACTGTATCTCAAGATGGAACGGTATATGCAAAGGGTATTGGTTCTGCTACTATAACTGTTAAAACTTCAAATGGACTTACAGCTAAATCAAGAGTAACTGTTAAAAGATAGGTATGCCTATCTTTTTAAATTATAAAATTTTACTTAAAATATGTATAACTCCGTGTTATAATGATAACGGAGGATAAAGTATGAAAAAAACAATAGAAGACTTTAATCTATACGGTAAAAAAGTAATAATAAGATGTGATCTTAATGTTCCAATAAAAGATGATGAAATATTAGATGATAATAGAATAATAGAAAGTTTAAAAACTATAAAGTATGCTGTTGCAAATAATGCTAAGGTAATAATATTATCTCACCTTGGAAGAATAAAAGAAAAAAAAGATATGGCAAAAAATGATTTATTCCCTGTTTCTGTAAGATTATCAGAAATATTAGAACAAGAAGTTAAATTTGTGCCAGAAACTCGTGGAAGTGTGGTAAAAGATGCTATAGATAACATGAAAAATGGTGACGTTATTTTATTACAAAATACAAGATATGAAGACTATCCTGATAAAAAAGAAAGTTCAAATGATTTAGAACTTGGCAAGTATTGGGCTAGTTTAGGCGATATATTTATTAATGATGCATTTGGTACTTGTCATAGAGCACATGCCTCAAACGTTGGTATTGCAAATAACCTGCCGTCTGGAATAGGATTTTTAGTTGAAAAAGAATTAAAGATGCTAGGAAATGTTTTAGCGGAACCTAAAAGACCTTATACGGTTATATTAGGTGGAGCTAAAATGAATGATAAAATAAAAGTTCTTGATAAACTTATAGAAAAAGCTGATTATGTTTTATTAGGCGGTGGAATAGCTAATACTTTTTTAACTGCACAAGGATTTAACTTAAAGAAATCTATTTATGATGCAGATAGTATTTCTCATACCAAAGAATTATTAAGTAAATATGAAAATAAAATTGTGTTACCTGTCGACGGGTATGCATCAAAAGAATATGCTGATGGACTTTTAGTATCATATTTTAACTTAAATAGTGTAGATAATGATAATATGATTTTAGATATTGGACCTAAAACTATAGACGTATTTAAAGAATATATAAATAAGTCTGAAACAATTTTTTGGAATGGACCGGTAGGTGTTTCAGAATTTAAGAACTTTGAGTATGGCACAAAAAGTTTATGTGAATTATTAAGCAATAGTAGTGCAACTGTTGTAGTAGGTGGTGGTGATTCAGCTGCTTCTGCAATAAGATTTGGTTATAAAAATAAGTTTGCTCATATATCAACTGGTGGAGGAGCTTCGCTAGAATTCATAGAAGGAAGGAAATTGCCTGGTATTGAGGTTATAGAAGATAAGTAGTATGAAAAAGAAGAAAGTAAGTATATTAGTATTACTATTTGCAATATTATTAGTATTATATTTTACGTTAAAAAACGATTATAAAAATATAATTATGAGCATAGTAAGTGTAAATAAATTATATTTTACATTTGGTATCATATTATTTTTATTCGCATTATTTTTAAAATCAATCAGCTTGAAAATATTTTTATCAGAGTATAAAAAAGATTATAAACTATCTAATTCATTTAAGTTAACTTTAATTGGACAACTATTAAATGGTATAACTCCTTTTTCTAGTGGTGGACAACCATTTCAAATATACATGTTAAAGAAGGAAAACATACGTATAAGTGATTCTACTAATGCCATGTTAAAGGACTTTTTTGCATATCAAGTAGCACTTATATTAATGGGATTAGTTGCGTTTGTATTAAATTGGTGCTTTAACATAGTAAGTCAAAATGGTACAATTACTTTTCTTATATATTTAGGTTTTATTATAAACGTAATAGTTTTACTTGTTTTAATACTAGTAATGAGTGCTAAAGAGCCTATAAAAAAAGTTATGACAAAATTTATAAACTTCTTATTTAAACATAAATTTATGAATAGGTTTAAAACTTCAAAAGATAAAATGCTAGAGAGCCTAGACCATTTTTATGAAACAGGAAAAGAAATAAAGAAGAATAGATTAAATTTGTTAAAGGGAATATTGTGTAATGTAATAGCATTTATATTAATGTATTCCATACCTTGTATAGTATTTATATCATTAGGAAACCATTCCGTTTCAGTACAAAACTCAATAATTTTAACTTCATTTGTTATGTTAATTGGTAACTTTATACCAATACCAGGTGCAACTGGTGGCCTTGAATATAGTTTCATGCAATTTTTTGGAGTATATGTTAAAAATCCAGTATTATCTAGTGCTATGTTGTTATGGAGATTTATTACTTATATTTTTGGAATGTTAATTGGTTTTGTCTTTCTAATAACTAGGCAGTATTCTAAATTTAAAAAGGATTAGAGGTGTAAATTTGACAATAGGATTATTTACTGATACGTATCCACCATATATTAATGGGGTATCAACAAGTGTATTAATGCTTAAAAATGGATTAGAAGAATTAGGACATAAGGTATATGTTGTAACTGTTAATAGTGAGTCATTTTCATACAAGGAAAGTGATAACGTACTTATGATACCAGGAATTCCAACAGGAATATTAGACTTTAGACTAACTAGTTTGTATCCTCTAAAAGCATTAAAAATAATTAAAAGCTGGAACTTGGATATAATACATACTCATACTGAGTTTGGTATTGGAAGTTTTGCAAGACTTATATCAAAACAATATAATATTCCATTAGTTCATACTTATCATACTATGTATGAAGAATATATATACTATATCACTAAGGGATATTTTGATGGTGCTTCTAAAAAGTTAGTTGAATATTTAACTTTGTTCTTATGCGACAAAACAGTTGAAGAACTTATAGTGCCTACTAAAAAAACACAAGATTTATTTAAGGAAAAATATAAAGTAAAAAGAGATGTTCATATAATACCTACTGGAATTGATGTAACTAGGTTTTACAAAGAAAATGTGAATATGAAGGATGTACTGGAATTAAAAAAGGAACTTAATATTAAGAACTCTGATTTTACCATATTATATGTAGGAAGAATTGCTAAAGAAAAATCAATAGATTTTCTTATAAATAATTTATCTGATTTAACGAAGAAAATTTCTAAAGTGAAAATGATCATAGTTGGTGATGGGCCTGATATGAAGTATTTAACTGAATTAGCTAATAAAAAGAAGTTAAATAAATATATTACATTTACTGGTAAAGTTCCTTGGAATGAAGTTCCTAAGTATTATCAGTTAGCAGATGTATTTGTTACATCATCTAAAACAGAGACGCAAGGACTTACAGTATTGGAAGCTATGGCGGCATCAAAACCAGTAGTAGCAGTAGATGATGAAAGCTTTAGAATTGTTATTAGAAACGAACAGGATGGTATTTTATTTAAAACGGAAGAAGAATATAAAGATGCTATTATTAAGTTATATAAAGATGATAAATATAGAAGATTAATAGAAAAACAAGCTAGAATAACAGCTAATGGATATAGTTCAAAAGTATATGCAAAAAGAGTATTAGAGGTTTATAAATTAGTTTTGGATAGAGATACTAATTTATTAAAAAAAACGGTGCACAAAATAAAAAAGGTGCTAAAAAAAGAGGATGTTACACATGAATAAAATAATTGTATGTAATCATAAAATGTTTTTAAGTAGGAAAGATTGCCTAGAATTAAAAAAGAATTTGGATAATTTAGACATAAATGAAATAGATTTAATAATATGTCCTAATTATTTAAACTTTGATATTTTTAGTGGATATCAGTTAGGAGCACAAGATGCTTTTTATGCACAAGATGGAGCTTATACTTCTAAGATTTCTGCTTCTAATTTAAGTGAGATAGGCATTAAGTACTCTATAGTGGGTCATTCATATATGAGAAAGTTTGATACGGATAACGTTGTAAATTTAAAAGTTAAAGCAATTCTAGATAATAACATGATTCCTATTTTATGCATTGGAGAAGAAGATGAAAATAGAAAATCTTGGGAATCTACAATAAGTAAGCAATTAAAAGACGGACTAAAAGGTATTGATAAAAATAGTAAAGTAATAATTGCTTATGAACCTATTTGGACAATTGGTACTGGTAAAATAATAGACTCTAGTAGGTTAGAAGAAAGTGTTAATTATATAAAAAAATTATTATCTGAGCTTAAAATAAATAACTATAAAATTTTATATGGTGGTTCTGTTACATCTATTAATATTTCAGAAATTAGTAGTAATTTAGTTGACGGGTACTTACTTGGGAAGTCTTCGGCTTCAGTAAATGAACTATTAAATATAATAAAGTGTATAAAAGCGTAAACTAATTATAAATTGACATTTTTCTCCTTTAAATAATAGTATAATTGTGTTATTCTAAAGATGGTAAAGGAGAATAATTATGGAAAAGGAAAAAAGAAAAGAATTAGTTGAAGCACTTAATGATATAAAATTTTCTTTGTATAGTTCTAAGTTAAAATCTCCGAAAATTAAAAGGTCAGAATTTAAAAAGATAGTAGATTCTGCTAAATTTAGATTTAATAAGGTGATAGATGCAATCGATGATTGCTTTAGGGAGTATTTTCCTCCAAAAATATCTTTTTATGCAAAAGAAGATGTACAAAAAGAAGAAAATAATGGAAATAATATTTCAGGACCTACTTTGGTAAAAAGGGATAATAATCACTTTAAATCTAGGTCAGATGAAAACTCACAAGCTGCATAATTTATTTAGTTAGTATCAAAAAAGAATGTGGTTTCTCATTCTTTTTTTCTTCGACATTGTTCGCTAAAAAACTTATTTATATTGGAATATAATACAATTAGAAAAAAGGAGAATATATTATGAAAAATGAAAAAGAAATAAGATTATTAGTAGTAGATGACAATGAGAGTTTAGTAGATATGATTAAAGATTATTTTGAGGACCATAAGAAAATATCAGTAGTTAAAACTGCCAACAATGGAGAAGATGCGGTAAAAGTTATAGAAGAGTTTAAAGATTCATTTGATGTTTTACTTTTAGATTTAATAATGCCTAAGAAAGATGGATTATATGTATTAGAACAATTAAGTAATAAAAATATTGATAAACCAGTAATAGTTGGTACGTCTTTTAATGCTGATGAGACTATTGCAAGAGTATCAAAATATAATCCTAAGCATTTTGTATTAAAACCTTTTGATATGGTAGATTTGGAAAATAAAATACTTGATGCTGCAAATTTTAAGTTGGATAATTCCAGTAAAGTTAATTTGTATCACAATAACTTAGAAATATCTGTAACTAAATTACTACATGGTCTTGGTGTTCCATCTCATATAAAAGGTTATCAATATATAAGAGAAGGTGTAATACTTATGTATGAAAAACCTGATATAGTTGGTGCTATAACTAAAGAGTTATATCCTGAAATAGCAAATAGATTTGATACAACTGTATCTAGAGTAGAAAGAGCTATAAGGCATGCAATAGAAGTTAGTTGGAATAGAGGAGACATTGATTTGATGGAAGAAGTTTTTGGTCATAGTGTTGATTATGATAGAGCTAAACCAACTAATAGTGAGTTTATAGTTACTGTATCTGATAAACTTAGATTAGAATTTAGTAATGCTAAAAAACAAACTGCTTAAACATATGGTGCAAATATCATCATATGTTTTTCATAATTTAATAATTTTTTAATAATTAGATGGTATAATATAAGTATTGGAGGTATTTTATGATTATAAATAGTGAAAATGGAATGTATAAATTTTTTACAAAAGTATACGCATGGATGTTTATCGGATTACTTGTTTCTGGGGGTGCGGCATATTTTACAGCTAATAATATGTCAATGTTTAGGTTCGTTAGTGGAAACTTCGGCTTTATATTAATACTTGAACTTATTGTTGTAATTTTATTTAGTGCACTTAGAAGAAAAGTATCACCTATGGTAGCAAAAATAATGTTTTTAGTTTATTCAATAATAAGTGGTCTTACACTTTCTACCGTATTTATAGTATATAAACTAGGAAGTGTTGGAATGGTATTTTTATCAGCAGCACTTATGTTTGCACTATTCGCAATATATGGTCACATAACTAAAAGAGATTTATCATCATTTGGAAAAATGCTTATGTTTGCACTTCTTGCAATAATTATAATGTCTATAATAAATATGTTTGTTAATAATCTAGGGATAGGTTTATTTTTGTCCATCGTTTCTATATTGACGTTTTTAGGTCTTACAGCATATGATATAAATAATTTAAAAGTAATATATAGTTATTATTCATCAGATGAGGAAGAACTTTCTAAAGCAGCTATATATGGTGCGCTTGACTTATATTTAGACTTTATTAATATATTCCTAAAACTATTGAACTTATTTGGGAAGAGAAATGATTAATAAATAATTACTAGTTATTTTTAAAAAAGTAATATAGTTTTAAATAATCAAAGATTTATTCTTTGGTTATTTTTTTAAAATATGATATAATTTGATAAGAAGAATAATAAGGAAGGGATGATATAATTATGAATAAAAAAGATATAAGTAATATCTTCTCTTCTGAGGATCAAAACTTACTTGATGTTATAAATACCAGTTACTTAACTCTAGAAGATGTGGCTTGGCTTAAGAAGAAAAGATGGTTTAAGAAGTTTTTGAAAATATATTCAAAAGAATTAAAAAAAAGATATGAAGGTAAACCACTAGTAAAAAAAGATATTAAGCCTAAAGAGGAAGATGTAGAAATACTAGACTTTACTAAAACAATTAATATTCCTAAAAAAGAAGTAATAGAGATACTAGATTTTACTAAAACGATAGATATAACTGACGTTAAAGATATAGCAGATGCAACAAGTATAGCTAAAAGAAAAGTAAAAAGGGAAAAAATGATATAGAGTTTTATAATTGCAATTTCATCATTTGTACTTATTATATTAATTGCAGTATTGATAAACTGGCTTTTAGAAAACAAAAAGACTGATGATGTATTAGAAACGATATATATGGTATCTGATGTAAGGGAAATTAAAACAACAACAAAAAGTAGTGAGAATGTAATAACAACTACATCGATATATGATGAATATGAAAACATGAATATGTTAGAAGTTAATTTTGATAATTTAAAGAAGATAAATTCTGATACAGTAGGGTGGATAAAAGTTAATGGTACTAAAATAAATTATCCTTTTGTGCATACATCTAACAATGAATATTATCTAAAACATACTTTTGATAAAACTAGCAATAAAAAGGGTTGGGTATTCTTAGACTTTAGAAATGACATAGAAAATTTAAGTTCTAATAATATTTTATATGCCCACGGGCTTGTTAATAATCAAATGTTTGGTTCTTTAAGAAAAACAATAAAGCCTTTTTGGTACAATAATAAAAGTAATCATATAATAACTATTGCAACACCTAGCGGTACTAAACATTTTAAAATCTTTTCAAGTTATACGATATTTCCGGAAAGTTATTATATAACAACTAGCTTTAAGTCGGATGATGAATTTAAAGCATTTATAAACACAATAAAAGAAAGAAGCGTTTATGATTATAACGTGGATGCTAATACTAGTGATAAAATACTTACTCTTTCATCATGCTATGATAATGAAAAAAGAATGGTCTTGCATGCCAAACTTATTAAATAAATTGTGTAAAAATAAATGTCAAATTTGAATTATGAGATTTAAAATGATTGATTTGAATTTAAATAAATGTTAATTTAAAGCAGTAAACATGGTTTGAGGGTGTGTTGATAAATGAAGAAGAAAATTTTTTTGTGCATTACTTTATTTGTGTTATTTTTTACGTTTTCTCTAAACGTTAAGGCATTAGAAATTAATGAAGTAGTAGATGCTATTAATGATTGGTATGATGAATTTTATAAGGATTCAGCATATAAAGATATAGTTACATATAAGGCAGCGTTTGATCCTTTGGAAAATAAAATAAAATTCCATTTTGGATATACTTGTACCGGAACTTGTGATGGAAAAATTTTAGAAACTGCAGAAAATTCAGGTCAGGATTTTTATTGGATTTATGATGATGAAGAAAAATCAATAGAATATAAAAATGATGGAACCGTAAATGATAAAAATATATATGAGGGATTTCAGACACTTAATCATGTCACAGCTGTTCTTAATAAAATGGGATATGAATATCTTGGTGAAATTATTAATGGAAATGGAGATTTTAAATATGATGAAAATAAATTTGAGCTTAAAACTGTTACTATTCCAGATGGTTATAAAACAGCAGGCGGCATTAATGTGTCATTAGCTCATAAAATGATTAATAGTTTAAAACTTTCTATTGAAGATATCTCAATTCCTGGTGTAGAGAAGACTGAGGTGACACAAGATGATGAGAAAAAGAAAAATGAATCTAATACAGCAAACACTGAAATAAACAAGGAAAATAAGAAAAATAGTGACATGAATATGTACTTGGTTGTTTTACCTATTTTAGGATTTAGTGTTTTAACTCTTTTTGGAATAAAAAGGATAATAAAACTTAAAAAGATATAATATATATAGTTGTAAAAATGCCAATACTTAGTATTGGTATTTTTGTGCATTAAATAATTACCCTAAAATTTTATGATAAAATAGTGAATTTTTGCATGAATAGAAAAAAGTTGAAAAACTTTCAAAAACCCCTTGAAATAAAGAAATTCTTCTGATATAATGGACACTGTGTGTAGTTGCAGAGATGTGCGAGGTTGCTGATACACCCGGTTAAGTTGCTTTTGAAACTTAAGGATTATCAGGTAATTTGCACGGAGCAAGTCTATACAAGATATAGGCGAAGGGAGGATATATGAGTATGTCAAATAAAATTCGAATCAGATTAAAAGCATATGATCATCGTTCACTTGATTTAGCTGCAAGTAAAATTGTTGAAACAGTTAAACGTTTAGGCGGAAAGGTTGCTGGTCCAGTACCACTTCCAACTGAAATTCAAAAGTACACAATTTTAAGAGCAGTTCATAAATACAAAGATTCACGTGAACAATTCGAAATGCGTACACATAAGAGATTAATTGATATCGTATCACCAAGCAAGGAAGTAATTGATGCGTTACAACACCTTGACTTACCAAGTGGTGTAGATATTGAAATTAAATAATTGTAGGAGGAAAAAATGGAAAGAAAAGGAATCTTAGGTCGTAAACTAGGAATGACTCAGGTTTTCTCTAAAGATGGTAAATTAATACCAGTTACTGTTGTTGAAGTTACGCCAAATGTTGTTACTCAAATTAAAAGAGTTGAAACAGATGGATATGAAGCTATTCAATTAGGCTTTGACACAAAAAGAGAAAACATAAGCAACAAACCAGAAATGGGTCATGTAGGAAAAGCAAATACTGCTCCTAAGCGCTTCTTTAAAGAGATTCGCGGAGTTGATATTAGCAAATATTCTTTAGGTCAAGAACTAACTGTGGAAGTTTTTGAAGAAGGAGAAATGGTTGACGTAAGTGGAATCTCAAAAGGTAAAGGGTTCCAAGGCGTTATTAAACGTTATAATCAATCAAGAGGTCCAATGGGACATGGTTCTCAATATCATAGAGGTGTTGGTTCACTAGGTACAATGAGACCAATGCGTGTATTTAAAGGTAAGAAATTACCAGGACACATGGGACACGTTAGTATAACAATGCAAAACCTAGAAGTTATAGCTGTTATACCAGAAGAAAATGTTATTTTAATTAAAGGAAATGTTCCAGGTCCTAAAAAGTCTTTAGTTATCATCAAATCAGCTATTAAAAAAGCAAATGCTAAGAGGGAAAAAGTTGAACTAGTTTCATACGAAAAAGAACCTGTAGCACAAGAAGAAGCTGTTGATGAAGCAAATACATCACAAGAACTTTAATATAAGATGTTAATGATTGACTAACTATTTATACTTGTGATGAAAGGAGGATGTAAAATGCCAAAGGTAGCACTTTTAAATTTAAAAGGTGAAAAAATTAAAGACATTAAATTAGATGATAACATTTGGGGAATTACTCCAAATGATCAAGTTATATATGATAGCATAAATTTATATATGGCTAATAGAAGACAAGGTACTCATGCTACTAAAAATCGTAGTGAAGTATCAGGTGGCGGAAGAAAGCCATGGAGACAAAAGGGTACTGGTAATGCCCGTCAAGGTTCAATAAGAGCTCCACATTTTGTTGGTGGTGGTGTTGTATTTGGACCATCTGCAAATAGAAACTATACTAAGAAAATGAATAAAAAAGAACGTAGATTAGCTCTTAAGTCAGCTTTAACTTATAAAGTTAACGATAAAGCAATCGAAGTTGTTGAAAAATTTGAAGCAGGAACTAATAAAACTAAAGATATGTTAAATGCTTTAGCAGAATTAAAGTTATCTGGTAAGATTTTAATTGTTACAACAGAATTAACAGAAAACTTAATATTAGCTACTAGAAACTTAGCAAACGTTAATTTAGTTTTAGCAAATGAACTTAACACTTATAATGTTTTATATGCAGATAAGATATTGATTACAGAAGATGCTGTAAAATACATTGAGGAGGTGCTTAAATAATGAGAGATATAATTAAGGCACCAGTTGTTACTGAAAAGTCTGCAGCTATTTCAGCTGACGGAACTAAGGTAGTATTAAAAGTTGATAAGAATGCAAATAAAGTTCAAATAAAACAAGCTGTTGAAGAAGCTTTTGGTGTTAAGGTTACTAACGTTAATACTGTAACTGTAAGACCAAAAAAGAAAAGAGTAGGACGCTACATGGGAGCTACTAAAGCTTATAAAAAAGCAATTATAACTTTAGCAGAAGGTAGCAAACTAGATTTAAGCTAATAAGGAGGAAATAAAATGCCAGTTAAAAAATTAAAACCAACTACACCTTCTAGAAGGCAAATGAGTGTTTTGGTTAATACTGAAATAACTAAATCTACTCCTGAAAAAAGCTTAGTTGGTAAAAAAAGCAAAAGAAATGGCCGTAACAATTTAGGCCGTATAACTGTAAGACATCGTGGTGGTGGAGCACAAAGAAAATATCGTGTTATTGACTTTAAAAGAAACAAGTTTGATGTAACAGGTAAAGTTGCTGCTATCGAATACGATCCAAACAGAAGTGCTAACATTGCTCTAATAAATTATAAAGATGGTGAAAAGAGATACATAATTGCACCAAATAATTTAAAGGTTGGAGATATAATCGTTAGCGGAGAAAATGTTGATGTAAAAATTGGTAATGCAATGCCAATTATGAACATACCAGTTGGTACTGTTATTCACAACATCGAAATGAGACCAGGAAAAGGAGCTCAGTTAGCTCGTTCAGCTGGTTCTAGTGCACAAATATTAGGACGTGAAGATAAATACGTTTTAATAAGATTAAGAAGTGGCGAAACAAGAAAGATTTTAGGAACTTGTATGGCTACAATTGGTGAAGTTGGAAATTCTGACTATTCACTTGTAAATTTAGGTAAAGCAGGACGTACACGTTATTTAGGAATTCGTCCAACAGTTCGTGGTTCTGTTATGAACCCTAATGATCACCCACATGGTGGTGGTGAAGGCAGAGCACCTGTTGGTCGTAAGCAACCAATGACACCTTGGGGTAAACCTGCGCTTGGTATGAAGACACGTAAAAATAAAAAAGCTTCAACTAAGTTAATAGTAAGCCGTAAAAAATAGTAGAAAGGATGATATGTAAATGGCAAGAAGTATAAAAAAAGGACCTTATGTATTTCAAAGATTATTAAATAAGGTTCAAAAATTAAATGAAACTGGAAAAAAAGAAGTAATTAAAACTTGGTCACGCCGTTCAACAATATTTCCTGATTTTATTGGTCACACTTTTGCAGTTCACAATGGTAAAGATTTTATACCAGTTTATGTAACTGAAGATATGGTAGGACATAAGCTTGGAGAATTTTCACCAACTCGTAAATGTGGTGGTCACGGTGAAAACAAGAAAAAGTAATAACTAGAAGGGAGATAACAAAATGGAAGCGAAAGCAATTGCGAAAACAGTTCGTATTTCCGCTTTAAAATCTCGTTTAGTTATGAGGTTAATAAACGGAAAAAGCGTAAGTGAAGCTATGGCAATTTTAAATAATATGAATAATAAGGCATCACGCGTTATAAAAAAAGTTTTAACATCAGCAGTAGCAAATGCTGAGAATAATCATAATCTTGACGTTAATAAGTTATACGTTAAAGAAGCTTACATTAACGATGGTCCTGTTTTAAAAAGATCAGTACCTGATTCAAGAGGAAGAATTGCTAAGAACGATCACCGTACAAGTCATGTAACAGTGGTTGTAGCAGAAAGATAATTAAAGGAGGAAAACTAATGGGTCAAAAAGTTAATCCTGCAGGTCTAAGACTTGGTATAAATAGGGATTGGGCGGCTAAATGGTATGCACCAAATAAAGATTTCTCTAAAACGTTAGAAAATGACATGAAGATTCGTAAGTTTTTAAGTAAGAAACTTAAGAATGCTGCTGTTTCATCAATAGTTATTGAAAGAAATAACAATAAATCAGAAGTTAAAATAAGTACTGCTAAACCTGGTGTTGTTATTGGACATGGTGGCGAGGAAATCGAAAAATTAAAGAACAGTTTATCTAAACTTGTAGGTGGAGATGTTCAAATTTCAATTATTGAAGTTAAGAACCCTGATTTAAATGCACAATTAGTTGCGGATAACATTGCAAATCAAATTGAAAACAGAGGTTCATATAGAATGGCTCAAAAAAGAGCAATTAGAAATACAATGAAAGCTGGAGCTAAAGGAATTAAAACTTTATGTTCTGGACGTTTAAATGGAGCTGAAATAGCTCGTAGTGAAGGTTATAACGAAGGTACTACACCACTACATACTTTAAGAGCTGATATAGATTATGCAACAGCTGAAGCTGATACTACATATGGTAAGATTGGTGTTAAAGTATGGATTTACAAAGGTGAAATACTTCCTTCAAAGAAGAAAACTGGAGGTGCTTCAAATGTTAATGCCAAAAAGAACTAAGTATCGTAAACCTCACAGAATTTATCATGAAGGTAAATCAAAAGGAAATACTGTATTACACTTCGGTGAATATGGTTTAATGGCAAAAGAAGGAGCTTGGATTACTGCACAACAAATCGAAGCTGCCAGAGTTGCTATGACACGTTACATGAAACGTGGTGGTAAAGTGTATGTTAACATTTTCCCACACCTTTCATTAACTAAAAAACCTTTAGAAACTCGTCAAGGTAAAGGTAAAGGTAATCCAGAGTCTTGGGTTGCAGTTGTAAAAGAAGGCAAAATTATGTTTGAAGTTTCAGGAGTTACTGAAGAGATTGCACGTGAGGCTTTAAGACTTGCAATGCATAAATTACCAATCAAATGTAAATTTGTAACAAAAGAAGATGGTGGTGAAAATAATGAAGGTTAAAGAAATAAGAGAATTATCCACTGAGCAAATAAATGCAAAAATAAAAGAATGTAAAGAAGAAATTTTTAATTTACGTATGAGTCAAGCTACTGGCAATTTAGAAAAACCTTCAAGAATACATGAATTAAGAAAAGATATCGCTAGAATGAAAACCATTTTAGTTGAACGCAAGGAAGCTTAGGGAGGTTTACATATGGAAAAGATAAGACATGAAATAGTTGGTAAAGTTATAAGTGCTAAAAATGATAAGACAATTACTATTTTAGTTGAAACTTATAAAAAAGATCCAAAATATGGTAAACGAGTTAAATACTCTAAGAAATATAGAGCACATGATGAAAATAATCAAGCTAAAGTAGGAGATATAGTTAGAGTAGTAGCAACTAAACCTATATCAAAAACTAAGAGATTTAATTTAGTAGAAATAGTTGAAGAAGCCGTAATTTTATAGGCACTTTACAAATAAGAAGGAGGAAACACTTATGATTCAACAACAAAGTCGTTTAAAAGTTGCTGATAATTCTGGTGCACGTGAACTAATGGTAATTAGAGTTCTAGGTGGAAGTAAAGTTAAAACTGGAAATATCGGTGATATCGTAGTTGGAACAGTTAAAAAAGCAACTCCAAATGGTAATATAGCAAGCGGTAAAGTCGTAAAAGCGGTTATCGTTAGAAGTAAGTTTGGAGTTCGCAGGGAAGATGGTTCATACATTAAATTTGATGATAATGCTTGCGTAATTATCAAAGATGATAAGAGCCCTGTTGGAACAAGAGTTTTAGGTCCAGTAGCACGTGAATTACGTGATAAAGATTTCATGAAAATCGTATCATTAGCAAAAGAAGTGTTATAGGTCTTTTAAGGAGGAAAAATCGTGAATTTAAAAGTTGGAGACAAGGTAATTGTTATTGCCGGTAAAGATAAAGGCAAAGAAGGAAAAATCATCGCTAAGAAAGGTGAGAAGGTATTCGTTGAAGGTGTTAACATGGTAAAAAAACATGTTAAACCAAACGGTCAAGACCAAAACGGTGGAATTATTGATAAAGAAGCTGGTATTCACGTATCTAATGTTATGATGATTGATCCTAAAACTAAAAAACGTACTAGAATAAAACATGAAATAAATAAAGACGGAAAAAAAGTTAGAATTTCTAGCAAATCAAATACAAACTTAGATTAGTCTGAAAGGAGGTAACTATGAACAGTTTAAAAGAAAAATATACAAAGGAAATAATTCCTGAACTAACAAAAAAATATAATTATACTACTGTCATGGCTGTACCAAAGCTAGAAAAGATCGTAGTTAACATGGGAGTTGGAGATGCAACAGTAAATAGTAAATTATTAGATGCTGCAGTATCTGAACTTGAAAAGATTACTGGACAACAACCAGTAATTACAAAAGCAAAAAAATCAATTGCAGGATTCAAAATAAGAGAAGGTCAAGCAATTGGATGCAAGGTTACTTTAAGAGCTGACCTTATGTATAATTTCCTAGATAAGCTAATTAGAATTGCATTACCACGTGTTCGTGATTTTAGAGGTATATCAACTAAATCATTTGATGGAAGAGGTAATTATACTTTAGGAATAAAAGAACAAATTATATTCCCAGAAATAGTTTATGATGAAGTTGTAAAGGTACGTGGAATGGATATCGTTTTTGTTACAACTGCAAAAACAAATGAAGAAGCATTGGACTTATTAAAAGGGTTTGGATTACCTTTTAAAAAGTAAGGAAAATGGAGGAATAAAGTGGCAAAAAAAAGTATGGTCGTAAAACAAAGAAGACCAAAAAAATATAAAGTACAAGAGTATACTCGTTGTAATAGATGTGGTCGTCCACATTCAGTAATGAGAAAATTTGGTATCTGCCGTATTTGCTTTAGGGAATTAGCTTACAAGGGTGAAATTCCTGGTGTTAAAAAGTCAAGTTGGTAGGATAAAAGATACAAGGAGGGAGGATTCGTATGATAGTAACAGATCCAATCGCAGATTTACTTACGCGTATTCGTAATGCAAATCAAATGCGTTATAAAGAAGTAGTAATACCTTCATCTAATTTAAAGTTATCTATAGTTAAGATATTAAAGAATGAAGGTTATATTGCTAACTATAAAGTAGAAAAAGATGAAGTACAAGACAACATTCTTGTTACATTAAAATATGGTCAAAATAAAGAAAGAGTAATATCTGGTCTTAAGAGAATTTCAAAACCAGGTTTACGTGTATATGCTAAAGCTGAAGAAATTCCAACTGTTTTAAATGGTCTTGGAATATCTATAGTTTCAACATCTAAGGGAGTAATGACTGGTAAAGAAGCTAGAAAAGAAAACTTAGGTGGAGAAGTTTTAGCTTATATATGGTAATTCTAGAAGGGAGCTAAAATAAGATGAGTCGTATTGGAAATAGAGTTTTAACAGTTCCTGAAAATGTAACTGTTACAGTAGAAAATGGATGCATCACTGTTAAAGGCCCAAAGGGAGAATTATCATTAAACTTAGACGCTAATATTAACGTAGAAGTTGCTGGTAACGAAATTAAGGTTACAAGAAACAGTGAAATAAAGACTACTAAACAAATGCATGGTACAACAAATGCTTTAATCGCTAATATGATTAAAGGTGTATCTGAAGGTTATGAAAAGGGTCTTGAAATTAACGGTGTTGGTTATCGTTTTAATCCTAAAGGAAAAGTTTTAGAAATCAACGCTGGTTATTCTCATAAAGTAGAACTTGAAGTTCCAGCTGGTTTAACAGTTGAGGCTATTAGTGCTACAGAAATTAACGTAAAAGGTATTGACAAAGAAGCTGTAGGAAAATTTGCTGCAGAAATTAGAGATGTTAGAAAGCCAGAACCTTACAAGGGTAAAGGTATTCATTATAAGGGTGAACATATTCGCCGTAAAGAAGGAAAAAAGGCTTCTAAATAATAGGAAAGGGAGATTATTACAATGATAAGTAAAACATCACGTAATGAAGCTCGTATAGCTAGACACGCTAGAATAAGAAATAAAGTTAGTGGTACTAGCCAGTTACCAAGATTATGTGTATTTAGATCATTAAAGAACATTAGTGTTCAAGTTATCGATGATGAAAAGGGTGTAACATTAGTTAGTTCATCTTCATTAGATAAAGATTTAAAGATTAAAAATGGTGGTAACATAGAAGCAAGTAAGCTTGTAGGAGCTGATATCGCAAAAAAATGCAAAAAAGCAAAAATTAATAAAGTAGTATTTGATAGAGGTGGATACCTTTATCATGGACGTGTTAAGGCATTAGCTGATGCAGCACGTGAAAATGGTTTAGAATTCTAAAAGGAGGGTAACTTATGGAAAAAAAGTTTAGTGAACCACGTAAGAAAGAATATAATGAAACAGTTATTTCCGTAAATCGTGTTACAAAGGTTACCAAAGGTGGACGTCGTCTTCGTTTTGCAGCTACTGTTGCAGTTGGAGATGGAAAAGGTAAGGTTGGCCTTGGAACTGGTAAAGCAAATGAAGTTCAAGATGCAATTAAAAAAGCTATCGGTAATGCAACTAATAATATTATTAAAATTGATTTAGTTGAAGATAGAACAGTTTCTCATGATGCAACTGGTATATCTGGTGCTGCAAGAGTTTTAATTAAACCTGCAAAAGCTGGTACTGGTATAATAGCTGGTGGATCAGTTCGTGCAATCTTAGAATTAGCTGGAGTTAAGGATATAATATCAAAATCACTTGGATCTAATACAAAAATTAATACCGCAAGAGCTACTATTGATGCACTTAAAGCTCAAAAGTCAGCAGAACATATAGCTGAACTTAGAGGTAAATCAGTAGAGGAGATTTTAGGATAATGAAATTAAGCGAATTAAAATATAATTATGGTTCTAAAAAAGATATTAAAAGATTAGGTCGTGGTTCTAGTAGCGGTACTGGAAAAACAAGTGGTAAAGGACAAAAGGGACAAAATGCAAGATCAGGTGGAGGAGTAAGACCAGGATTTGAAGGTGGACAATTACCTTTATACAGAAGACTTCCAAAACGTGGATTTTCTAATGCAATGTTCAAAAAAGTATATGCTGTTATTAATGTATCAGATTTAAATATGTTTGATGAAGGTACAGTAGTAACACCAGAATTATTAAAAGAAATGGGAATTATTAAAAATGCACTTTCAGGAATTAAGGTTCTAGGAAACGGTGAAATTGAAAAGAAACTAGAAGTTAGAGCTCATAAATTTTCTGAAACTGCTAAACAAAAAATAGAAGCTGCAGGTGGAAAAGCTGAGGTGATGTAAGATGTTTAAAAACATTAAACAAATCTTTTCTGCCAGAAATAAAGATGTTAGAAAAAAAATATTATTTACACTATTAATATTATTTATATATAAGTTAGGAACTACTATAAGAGTACCAGGAACAGAAGATATAACTGAAGATTTAGGTTTTCTAGAATTATTAAATGTTATGGGTGGAGGTTCACTTAAGAATTTCTCTATATTTGCTTTAGGTGTAACTCCATACATTAGTGCATCAATTATAGTACAATTACTTCAAATGGATATTATTCCATACTTTTCTAATTTAGCCAAAGAGGGCTACACTGGTAGAGTTAAGTTAAATAAAATTACTAGATACATGGGAATAGTTCTTGCATTTTTACAAGGACTTGTAATGTCATTTTCTTTCCTAGGTGATGGAGCTACTGCATTAGAGTATTTAAGAACTTCTTTAATACTTACTGCAGGTACTTGTTTCCTATTATGGTTAGGAGATGAAATTACTAGAAAAGGTGTTGGAAATGGTATTTCAATGTTAATTATGGCTGGTATATTAATTAGTATACCTAGCATGTTAAAGGATGTATTTGGTGCATATGTTGTAAGTGGTACTGCTCAAGAAGTAGCACTTGGAGTAACTAAATTTATATTATTCTTACTTTTATATGTAGTAATAATAGTTGGTGTTGTCTTTATTGAAAAGACTGAAAGAAGAGTACCTATACAGTATTCTAATCGTACTCAAACATCATATGGAGCAAAACAAACATATATTCCATTAAGATTAAATTCTGCTGGAGTTATGCCAGTTATATTTGCTTCAAGTTTAATATCAATTCCATCTTTTATAGCAGCATTTATAAAGAAAGATTCATTCTCACTATTTATAAATAAATATATTAATTATAATACTGTAACAGGTTTCATACTATATGTGTTATTAATAATATTATTTACTTACCTATATACATTTATGGCAACAGGTTTAAAGCCAAAAGAATTAGCTGAAAACTTAAATAAGCAAGGAGGCTATATTCCAGGAATAAGACCTGGAACTGAAACTAAAAATTATATTAGTACTGTTCTATCTAGAACTACTTTCTTAGGAGCTTTGTTCTTAGTAATAATAGCAAGTCTTCCTATATTAGTTTCTAATTTCAGTGATTTACCAACAAATGTAACGGTTGGGGGTACAGGATTATTAATCGTTGTCGGAGTTGCACTTGAAACTTATAATCAAATTGAAAGTACACTTTCAGCAAGAAAGTATGAAAGGGGATACAGAAAATAATGAAAAACATAATATTTTTAGCACCACCAGCAGCAGGTAAAGGAACTTTATCTGAAATGCTTACTGAAAAATACCATTATGGTCATATTTCAACTGGTGATTTGCTAAGAGAAGAAATAAAAAATAAGACAGAAATTGGTAAACAAGCTGAAAGCTTGATGAAAGAAGGTAAGTTTGTTTCTGATGATGTTATAATAAATTTAATAAAAAATCGTATAACTAAAGATGATTGTAAAAATGGTTATATATTGGATGGTTTTCCAAGAACAATCGTTCAAGCTGAAAAATATGATGAATTACTTGAAGAACTTGGAAAAGATTTGGGTGTAGTAATATATATTGACATAGATAAAGATATGGCAATGAAAAGAGCTTGCTCTAGAATTACTTGTCCAAAATGTGGAAGGATTTATAATAAGTATTCAAATGAAATGAAACCAAAAGTTGACGGAATATGTGATGATTGTAAAGTAGAGCTTACTCAAAGATCTGATGATAGTGAAGAAACTTTTGTAAAGAGATTTGATGAATACGTTAATAAAACTATGCCTCTATATGATTATTATAAAAATAAAGGCGTTTTAGAAACAATTAAGGCTTATGAAAGTAAATATGATACTTTTAATGAAGCTATTAAAGTAATAGAAAAGTAAGGCGCATAAAATGATAAGTATAAAATCAAAAAGGGAAATAGAATTAATGGTAATAGCTGGAAGAATCGTTTATGAAACTCATCAGCATTTAATACCATTAATAAAACCAGGAATTAGTTTATTAGAGCTTGATAAAGAAGCAGAGGATTTTATAAGAAGCAAAGGAGCATTACCTTCATTTAAAGGTTATGAAGGTTTTCCTAACGCTACTTGTATTTCTGTTAATGAAGAAGTTGTTCACGGAATCCCTTCTTCTAGAAAGCTAAAAAAAGGTGATATAGTATCCATTGATATTGGTGCTGATTACAAAGGATATCATGGCGATTCTGCTTGGACTTATGCTGTGGGTGAAATTGATTCTGATAAAAAGTATTTAATGGAACATACAGAAAAAGCTTTATATGAAGGTATAAAGATGGTAAAACCAGGTAATCGTATTGGAGATATTGGTTATGCTGTGGAAAAGTATGCTAATGCTCATAACTTAGGAATAGTAAGAGAACTATGTGGTCATGGAGTAGGTAATAACTTGCACGAAGATCCAGATGTTCCTAATTATGGCATAAAGGGTACTGGTCCAGTATTAAAAGAGGGTATGGTAATAGCAATAGAACCAATGTTAAACTTAGGTGCTGATGATATTGTTGTAGAAGATAATGATTGGACAATAACGACTTTAGATAGAAAACCTTCAGCACACTTTGAACACACAGTTTTGGTTACTAAAGATGGTTATCAAATATTAACAGGAGAGTGATTAAAAGTGGCTAAAGAAGATGTTATAGAAGTTGAAGGAAAAGTTATTGAGTTACTTAAAGGTGGAGACTTCAAAGTCAAATTAGTAAATGGATATACTGTAGAAGCTCACGTTTCTGGTAAAATGCGAATGAATAAGATTCGTATCTTACCAGGTGATACAGTAGTCCTTGAAATGTCACCATATGATTTAACACGTGGGCGTATAACCTATAGAAAATAGTAGGAGGAATAAAGATGAAAGTTAGACCATCAGTTAAAAAAATTTGTGAAAAATGTAAAATTATTAGACGTAATGGGAAAGTAATGGTTATCTGTGAAAACCCAAAACACAAACAAAGGCAAGGATAATAGGAGGTGCATTAGTAAATGGCACGTATTAAAAACGTTGAACTACCAGATAATAAAAGAGTTGAAATTGGATTAACTTATATTCATGGTATTGGTAGAAAGTTATCAAAAAATATTTTAGACAAGTTAAACATAAATCTTGATACTAAAGTAAAAGATTTAACTGAAGATGAAATTTCTAAGATTCGTCGTGAATTAGATAATCACTTATTAGAAGGTGATTTAAGAAGAGAAGTTTCAATGAACATTAAAAATAAAATGGAAATAGGTTCTTACCAAGGAATTCGTCATCGTAAAGGTTTACCTGTTAGAGGACAGTCTACTAGAAGTAATGCTAAAACTCGTAAGGGTAGAGGTAAGACTGTAGCTAATAAGAAGAAATAGGAAAAAGGAGGGTAAATAATGGCTTATAAGGCAAGAAAACGTAAGGTTAAAAAGAATATACCTGAAGGACAAGCACATATTACATCAACATTCAATAATACATTAGTAACTATTACTGATAAAGATGGTAATGCAGTAACTTGGGCTTCAGCTGGTACTATAGGATTTAAAGGTAGTAAGAAAAAGACTCCATATGCTGCAGGTATGAGTGCAGAAGCAGCTGGTAAGGCAGCATATGACGCAGGTATGAGAAAAATTGAAGTATACGTAAAGGGCTTAGGTTCTGGTCGTGAAACAGCTATTAGATCACTTCAAACAGCTGGTCTTGAAATAACTTCAATTACAGACGTAACACCAGTACCACATAATGGTTGTCGTCCACCAAAACGTCCACGTGGATAATATAGAAAAAGGGAGTGAATTTCAATTGATTAAATTTGAAAAACCAGAATTTAAAGTAGCAGAATATGTAGAAAGTAAAAGTTATGGTAAATTCGTTATTGAACCTTTAGAAAGAGGTTTTGGTACAACATTAGGAAATGCTTTAAGAAGAGTTATGCTATCTTCATTACCTGGAGATGCATTAACAAGTGTACATATTGATGGCGTTCTTCATGAATTTCAAACTATTGATGGAGTTGTTGAAGACGTAACTCAAATTATACTTAATTTAAAAAACATAGTATTTAAAAAATATACTAGTGAACCTAAAACTGTTAAGTTAAATGTTAGTAGGGAAGGTGTTGTTACTGCTGCTGATATTGAAAAAGATGCAGAAGTAGAAATAATTAATCCTGAACAAGAAATAGCTACAATAGTTAAGGGTGGAAAGCTTAGCATGGAAATGACAATTGATAATGGTCGTGGATATGTAAGAGCTGAAGTAAATAAAAAATCTTTAGAAGGTGCTAAGTTAAATACCATAGCAATGGATTCTAACTTTTCTCCTATTGAAAGAGTTAATTATGAAGTAGAAGGTGCTCGTGTAGGACAAGATGATACTTATGATAAATTAACTATGGAAATATGGACAAATGGTTCAATGAAACCAGAGGAAACTATTGCTTTAGCATCAAGAATATTAATTGAACACTTTGAAATTTTAACTAAATTAGATGAAATAGCAGATGAAACAGGTCTTATGAAACAAAACGTAGATGATTCTAAAACAAAGGCTTTAGAAATGTCTATAGATGAGTTAGAATTCTCTGTAAGAGCTTATAACTGCTTAAAAAGAGCAAACATTAATACATTACAAGATTTAACTCAAAAGTCTGAAAATGAAATGATGAAGATTCGTAATTTAGGTAAGAAATCATTAAAAGAGGTTATTGATAAAGTTAAAGAAATGGGATTCTCATTTAGAAGTGAAGATTAGAGTTAGGAGGAATAGACATGGCTTATAGAAAATTAGGACGTAATAATAAGCATAGAAGAAGTATGCTAGCTAATTTAACTAAGGACCTAATTAAAAATGAACGTATCGAAACTACTGAAACAAGAGCTAAAGAAGTTCGTAAATGTTTTGATAAAATGGTTACATATGGTAAAAATGGTAGTTTAGTATCTAGACGTAATGCACTTGCATTCTTACAAAATGATACTGAAGCAGTTAAAAAAGTATTTGATGATTTAGCAAAGCGCTTTGAAAATAGAAATGGTGGTTATACCAGAATATTAAAATTAACTGAAAGAAAGGGCGATGATGCTCTTATGGTTATACTAGAATTAGTAGATTAATAGCCAGAAATTTAATAGAAAGAACCTTCGGGTTCTTTTTTTTTGCACATATTATAATGATTCGACAAATTTTTTCCACAATCGACAAAAAATATTGACGGGGGGGGGATTATGATATTATAAACATGTAGAATAACGAGCAGTATAGTTATCCACAATAAAATTCGAAAGGAGTAAAAGAAGTGAACGAGGGTCAAATTAGTTGGAAAAACAATAAAATTATAATAGGATGCATTATATCTTCTATAGTATTAGTAATTTTATTAATATTATTATTTGTTAATGTTGATAAAAAGAAGGATGTATCATATAAAGTTGTATTTAATAGTGATGGTGGAACACGTATTTCCGAACAAGTAGTAAAAAGTGGAAACTATGCAAAAAAACCATCTGATCCAGAAAAAGAAGGATATGAATTTATTGAATGGTTATATAATGATAAGTCATATGATTTTAAAACAAAAGTAACTAAAAATATGGTTTTAGTTGCGAAATGGTACAAAGTAGATGAATCTATTGAAACGTTTGCTGTAAAGTTTAACAGTGATGGTGGTACTACAATATCTAATCAAATAGTAGAAAAGGGTAAGCAATTATCTAAGCCTATTGATCCTACCAGAGATGGTTATACATTTAAAGGTTGGATATTAAATGGAGAAGTATATGATTTTACAAGTAGTGTAGATGGTGATTTTGAACTTGTTGCATCCTGGGAAAAGAATAAGGAAGTTACAACTAAAGATAATAAAGTAACTAATAAAACAACAAATAAACAAACTTCAACTACTCAAAATAGAACACAGCCTCCTACTACAACGACTACGAAAAAAACAACAACTACAACTACGACAACAAAACAAAAGCAAAATTACACAGTAACATTTAACTCTAATGGAGGAAGCTCTGTTTCAGCCCAAACTGTAACTGAGGGTAATAGAGCTACTAGACCAAGTGATCCTACAAGGGAAGGGTATAGGTTTAATGGTTGGACTTTAAACGGAAGTAGTTATAACTTCACTAGTGCAGTAAATAGTAATATTACACTTATTGCAAGCTGGATTCAAAAGAATTATGTGGTAAAAGTTTATGCAGTGGATCAATATTCACCTGATAGGATTCTTAAAGTATTTGAAGATGGAACACAAATTAGTGTATCTGCAATTAAACATAATGGAGTAACATTATGCAGTGGAAATAATATGGTTGTAAATATGTATGAAATAAGTGGAATTAGTTCTGTAACAGTTGTTTTAAGAAATGGTTCTTCAGTAATAGCAAGTATGCAACAATAGAAAGGAATAAAAAATGAAACTAAAGAATATAAAATTTATGGTATTTACGATACTTTTAACTTATATATCATGTTTTATTGGCACTAAAGTATATGCAAAAACAATAACACCAGATGAAGTAGAAGCTCCAGCCTATGTTATAGGGTCTCATGTGTTTACAAGAAATGTTAATGAAACTACAGGATATGATGGAAAACTAACAACTAGTTTAATAATGTTAGCATCAAAAACAATTGAAAAAGATGATTTAGATAGTATGATTATTTACTATAAAACTTCATCAGGCAAATGGATAAACGGATTGAATGGTTCAATCGTTAATCCTCCAGAGACATTTGAAATTAATTATACGGATATGCAATTAGAGAAGGAAAACAATGTTGATAAAAAGCCTAATGCACCTGTTATTGATTTAAATGATGGACCATTATCAATAGATGATGAATCTGATATGTTTTCATATCAATTAAATATTTATATAGATGATATTAATAATAATTCAAATAAAATAGATGGGGTAGAACTACAAACAGTTATAAATGGTGTTATTACAACTAACGATTTGGAGTATGAAAAAAACTTTTCAACAGTAGTTACAGTTTCAGATTCCTATGATGGTAATAAATTACAGATAGGAAAGCAATATCATGAAAGTTTTATAACATTCAAGGCTAATCCTTATGATTATTATAGTGTAACAGCAAAATCTTATATAAAAGATAAAAACGGTGAAAAAATTTATAGTGATACTGTATTTGTATCAGATAAAGACGTAGTATCAAAAGTTCAAATAGTTAATAATTACTCAGAACCAGATTATATATCTAAAAATAATAATTATTATACATACAGTTTGAGTTTTAAAAATCCTAAAGCTTATGTATACAAGGTAAAACCAGAAAAGTTTGTTTATATTGTTAATGAAAAAGGTGAAAAAGAAGATTTACAAATTGGAATATTTAGGTTGAATGATATCTTTAATATTTCTGTTAAAAGTGAAGGTGTAAAAACTTATTATGCAAATATTGGCTATTATGATAAAAATGGAGAATTAAAAATTATTGATGGAAATTCAGAAAAAGAATATTTTACAATTGATACTAGAACTTTAACAAAACCTGTTTTAAGTGTAACTAAAGAAGGAATTTCATTTTCTGAGTTAAAAAATAATGGTGAATATTTATCAATTAATTCAGATTTTTATAAGAAACAAAAAGAAGAAACATTGGATTATAATATTGAAGGTGTAGAAATTTATAGAGTATATTTTATTAGTGGTGTACCTTATTATGAATTAGTAAGTGAAAAAGATGAAACGATTCATGTATTTCCACCAAACGGGGCAGATTATTATGCTGCAAGGGTATATGCAAAAAACAAGGTTGGAAAAAAGATTTACAGTGAATTTTCTGATATAATAACTGCAGTTAGAACTCCAGAAATTTCAATGTCAAAAGTAATTGATGGAAAGGTTGACATAAATCTTGTGAATATTGATGATTATTCTGCGTTAGTAAGTTTTAATGTTTATTCATATGATTCTAATAATAAAGAGATTCTTTTAGGAACATTTAAATTAAGCGATAAAAAAATAAACATTAATGTAACTGAAAATACGGATGTATATGTAAGAGCATATAGTAAAGGCTATGAATCTTCTGAATTAAATCCTACATATGTATATAGTGCAAAGTCAAATGTAATCAATACATCTAAATAGCAAATGAAGATATATGTACTTAGTTATAAGCATATATCTTTTTAATTATGTACACGTATAATATAGGAATAATAAACGGGTAATTATTTTTAATTGTTTTTGTATAACTTACCAAAATTACGATTTTTTTAACTATTTTATATATTAAAAAACAAAAATTAGTTATCAAAATTAATTAAATATTTTCTTCATTAATTTACACTTTGGAGTATACATGTTATAATTATCATGGTGATGATATGTGAAGGCTTTAATAACAGGTGCATCTAGTGGACTGGGTAGAGATTTCTCCATTAGATTAAGTAATTTAGGCTATGATGTTATATTAGTAGCTAGAGATAAAAAAGGACTAGAAGAGACAAAAAAATTGTGCAAAAATGCTACAATAGAAGTATGTGATTTATCAATAGAAGATAAGGTATTCGAGTTATTCGAGAAACATAAAGACATAGATTTTTTAATTAATAATGCTGGATATGGATTGTTTGGTGATTATGAAAGTATTAACATTAAAGATGAATTAAATATGATTAATGTTAATGTTAAAGCACTTCATATTTTAACTAAGTTATATGCTGATGAAATGAGTAAAAGAAATATTTACGGAAGAATACTTAATGTAGCTTCAATAGCAGCATTTTTACCTGGACCATTAATGAATACGTATTATTCTACGAAAGCATATGTTTTGAGATATTCTCTAGCTATTAAAGAAGAGCTAAAAATGAAAAATTCTCCAGTTAGGATATCGGTATTATGTCCTGGACCTACTAGAACCAATTTTAATAATGTAGCAGGTGTTAAATTTAGTATTAAAAGCATGACTAGTAAAGAAGTAGTTAATTATGCTTTAGAAAAAGTTTTCGCCAATAAAACTGTGATAGTACCAGGAATGATTAATAAATTTGGTGTATTTTTATGTAGATTAACACCATTTTGGATTCAAGCTAAATTTGCAGCACATGCACAAAAGAAGAAAGAGGGAAGAAAAATGAATAAAAAAGGTTTTACTTTAATAGAATTACTTGCGGTTATAGTTGTACTAGGCGTTATAATGACAATAGCTGGTATGTCTGTTAATAAAATTAGAAAAAATGCAGTAACAAAGGAATTAGAGCATATAGAAAATTCAATAACAAAAGTAGGAGAAAGTGTTTTCAGCTATGAAATGAGTGCTGGGAATAAAATAGAAGAGGAATATTTTAGCCAAAAATATAACAATCTCACAAATAATAAAAGCTTAAAAGTTGATATAAAGGATTTACAAAGGCAACAATATTTAAAGGGTATTAATGTTAATGGAGAAAATGGTACCTTTAAAAGTCCAGATGGAAAAACTAGCTGTAGTGGATACTTATTAATTACAAAAACAGATGATGGACCGGTTTTTAAAGGATGCATTACTTGTGGAGATTACACGACTAATGGTTGTAATATTAATGTACCAAATGCATCATTAACAAGTATTCATTAAAGTTACCTCAAAATAAAGGGTAGCTTTTTTATTGCATTTATTATATAATAAACTCTTAACAAAGGAGGGTTTTACTATGAATATAATAGAGATTAAGAATTTAAGTTTCAGATACAAAAATAAATTTATATTTGATAATTTTAATTTATCTATTGAACGTGGTAGTTGGGTTACTATAGCAGGACCTAATGGATCAGGTAAAACTACTCTAGTAAAAATACTTGCAGGATTAGAAAAGTCATATTCGAGTGTAACTATATTAGGAAAGAATTTAAATAAAAAGAATTTATTTAATATAAGAAAAGAAATTGGAATAGCATTTGATAATCCGGATAATTATTTTGCATGTGAAACCGTAGAAGATGAACTTGCTTTTTCTTTAGAAAACATGGCTATGATGCCTAAAACCATAAAAAAGAAGATAGATGAAGTATCAAAAGTTTTAAAGATAGAAAATCTATTAAGTAAAAATCCTTATGAGTTATCTGGAGGAGAAAAACAAAAGGTATCTTTAGCATGTGCATTAATATTAGAACCAAGAATTTTAATTTTAGATGAATCTATACTTATGATAGACATAAATGAAAGAAAATATATTTTAGATGTATTAAAAGATTATAATAAAAGAAAACAAGTTACTATATTGTCTTTTACTCATAATTTAGAGGAAGCTATATACTCAGATAAACTTGTTGTGTTAAATAAGGGTAAGATTGTAGTTAGTGGAACTTTCCCGGGCGTTTTCTTATATGAAAATGTTATGAGAAAGATTGGTCTTGAAGTACCATTTGCAGTTGAACTATCTCAAAAACTTATGTTATATGGACTTATTGACAAAATTGAATTAGACCTTGAGAGGTTGGTGTCTTTATTATGGAAGTAATTTTTAAGAATGTTGGCTTTACTTATAACTATAAATTGAAGAATTCAAAGGAAGCACTAAAAGATATAAATCTTTGTTTGGAAAGTGATTTAATTCATGGAATAATAGGTCCTATTGGTAGTGGTAAATCAACTATGTTAGAACTTATGAACGGTATTACAAAACCTACAACTGGAGAAATTATAATTGGTAAGTATAATCTTAATAAAAGAAACTTTAAATTTAATAAATTTAGGTTTGATGTTGGATTGGTTTATCAATTTCCTGAAAAACAGTTTTTTTGTAATACGGTCGCTGAAGAAATAGCATTTGCTGAAAAGGTATTTGAGCCTAAGAATAAAAACATTAAAGCAAAAGTTATAAAGGTTTTAAAAATGGTTGGACTTGATGAATCATATTTAAGTAGGAACCCTTTTAATTTAAATGGTGGCGAAAAAAGAAGAGTTGCAATAGCTTCTGTACTAATATCAAATCCTAAGCTTTTAATTATGGATGAGCCAACTATAGGATTAGATAACAAAAGTAAAAAAAGACTTATGAAACTTTTGGTTAATTTGAAGAAAAAGTATTTAAAAACAATAATAATTGTTACTCATGATGTTGATATGTTATATGAAATAGTTGATAATGTAGTAGTTTTAAATGATGGAAAATTAGTAAAAGTTGGAAATAAATTAGAAGTATTTAGTGATGTGGCTTTATTAGAGAAAAATAATACCCCAGTTCCAAGTATCATCAAGTTTGAAAGAATAGTTTTTGATAAAACAGGAATTGATTTAGGATACAATCAAAATATGAATTCACTTGTCAGAAAAGTAGTAGAAACAATTGGTGGTGATAGTGATGAATAAATATCCATTTTTTAGATATATAACAGGAGATTCAAAAGTTCATTTTATGAATTCTAAACTAAAGATTTTATGCTTTCTGGTTAACCTATTATGTATTATTATATATAAAGACTATATTTCACTATTAATAATAGGAATAGCTCTTTTACTAGTTGCTATTTCTAGTAAAATAAATTTTGAGGCTTATTTTACAAACATAGTTTTAGTTTGGCCTATATATGTACTTGTTATGCTTTTATCATTTTTTATAACTAAGTACTTATTAGTTTCTATATTAATAACCTTAAAGTTTGTATTAACTATATTTTTATTTTTAATTCTTACGTTTACAACTTCTTTAAGTGAAATAGCTTGGGGATTTGAATGTTTATTTTTAAAACTTAAAAAAATAGGCTTTCCTGTTTCTAAAGTATCTCTTAAAATAGCTATGGATATTAAATTTGTATCTACTGTCTTTGAACAAAACAGTCAAATAAGAAAGTCTATGGCCTACAGGGGAGTTTCATATGATAAAAGTTTTATTACGTCTTTTAAGAAGATGTTAATACCAGTTATCTCTTTATCATATCGTACTTCAAGAAGACTTGCTAAAACGATGAAATTAAGGTTTTATGGTAGTTCAAAAAGAAGGACTAATTATCATGAAAATAAAGTTACTGGTTATGATAAGTGGCTTGTTGTTTTATCAAATATAATTTTATATGTTACTATATGGTTGGGTTGGTGTTAGTATGCGTTATATGATTGATTTTTCGTATTCGGGATGGAACTTTTATGGTTATCAAAAGCAGCCTTTAAAAAGAACTATTCAAGGTGAAATAGAAGTTGTTTTAACTAGCATAAATGGTGGAGATAAAGTTATCATTTATTCATCTGGTAGAACGGATGCTAAGGTAAATGCATATCACCAAGTAGCGCACTTTGATTTGGATAAGAAAATACCAGAAAATAAGCTTAAAATGGCTTTAAATAGCTATTTGCCGAACGACATATACATAAATGATGTAAGAATAGTAGATTCTTCTTTTCATGCAAGATATATGGTTAAATCAAAGACTTATGAGTATAAAATAAACATAGGTACATATAATCCTATGATCCGTACGTTTACTTATTATCATAAATATAAATTAAACGTTGAAAAGATGAAAGAGGCCCTAAAATATTTTGTTGGAACACACGATTTTACAACTTTTGTTTGTGCAGAAGATAAAAGAACTGATAAGGTAAGAACTATATATAGTTCAGACTTATCACTTAAGGATAATATAATAACCATTAAATTTACGGGCAATGGCTTTTTAAAATATCAAGTAAGGAATATGGTTGGATTACTTATAAAAATTGGAGAGGAAAAAATTTCTCTAGAAGAAATTCCAAACTTATTTAAAAAAAAAGATAGAAGATGTAAATTTAATTGTGCTCCTGCTGAAGGCCTTTCATTATTAGAAGTAAATTATAAATAAAAAAGCTTACGTTACTATCGGGTAACATGGGCTTTTTTATTTTTCATCGTCGCTTATGTAATCAGCTAAAGTTTTAATGTTAATTAATCCACATATACCAACGATGATGTAAATTATTTTAGCACCTAATTTATCGGCACCACCGAAAATTGTTGCTACTAAGTCAAAATTAAATAATCCAATTAATCCCCAATTTAGTGCTCCAATTATAACAAGTGTAAGTGCTATAATTTGTAATGTTTTCATAAATCCTCCTTTTATACTTATATAATAAGCAAAAAAAAGTATTTTATACGTGAATATTAAAAAAATATATCCATATAATTAATTGAAAACAAAAAGAGGTGAATTAATGAAAAAAATTTTAAGTTTTCTTTTGGTGCTTTTTTGCGCAATTAGTTTAACAGGGTGTGGAAAGGAGGATAAAAAAACATTATTAAATAAAATTGATAAAAAAGTTAATAGTGTAAGTGGATATCAGCTAGATGCTACTATGGAACTTATTAATAGTGAAAACTCTTATAATTATGATGTATTAGTATCTTATAAGAAGAAGGATTATTTTAGAGTATCATTAAAAAATAAAACAAATAATCATGAACAAATTATTTTAAAAAATGATAACGGAGTATATGTATTAACTCCAGCTTTAAATAAGAGTTTTAAATTTCAAAGCAAGTGGCCATACAATAATTCGCAAAGCTATTTATTACAGTCTATTATAAATGATATGAAAAGTGATTCTAAATTTACTATGAAAAAGGTAAAAGATGGTTATTTATTTACTAGTAAGGTTAATTATAAAAATAATGCAAATTTAATCAAACAACAAGTTCTTTTTGATAAAAATTTAAATATAAAGGAAGTAAATGTATTAGATAGTGAACAAAATCCTCAAATAAAAGTTAAATTTAGTAGTGTAGATATGAGAGCAAAGTTTAAGAAGAATTATTTTGAAATTGAAGAAAACATGGAAACGTTAGCCACAGAAGATACAAAAACTGAAAGTAAGGAACTTGATGAAGCAATATATCCTATGTATTTACCTAGTGGAACTTATTTAGATACTGAAAAAACAGTTGAGTTAGATAAGGGCTCCAGAATAATTCTTACGTTTGCTGGTGATACATCTTTTATGTTAGTTGAAGAAACTGCCAGTAAATCAGATGAACTATCCGTTATTCCAACTAACGGAGACTTAGACATGGTTATGGATTCAATAGCAGTGATAGGTGATTCTTCTATCAATTGGATTAGTGACAATGTAGAGTATTATTTGGTATCAAGTGATATGTCTAAATCCGAGTTAATTAATGTTGCAAAATCAATTTCAGTAATGCCTGTTAGTAAGTAATTGTCATACATACTCATTTTGTGGTACAATTATTAGGGTGAGAGTAATGAAACAAGAAGTAAAAAGTGTAGTTGTAACGGTTATTTGTGTCGGATTAATTATAGCAGTAGTATATTTATCAACGGCTTATTTTCTAACTGGTGAAATAGGAAATAAGTCAAAGGTTACTAAAAAAACCACTGAAAGTTATTCTGGATTGAGCCTTAATTATGAAAATATGATAATTGCTGGTAAGGTATTTGATATGAAAGAAAGTAGCTATATGGTAATATTCTTCTCTCAAGATAAAATTAATGATGAATTAAAAAGTACTTTATCATCATATGATAGTTTGGGAAAAGAAACTAAATTATATAAGGTAAATATCGATGAAACCATTAATAAATACGTAAAAAGTGATGAACAAAATGATTCTGCAACTAATAGTAATGAGTTAAAAATAAATAAAACAACACTTATTACTATTACAAATGGTAAGATAACATCCTACATAACGGATAACGACACAATAATTAATACTTTAAAGTAACTTAAATATGAATTTGTACAAAAAACGTAGGCATAAAAAAGTGACTAATTTTTGTTGGCGACTTCATTAAATAGTTGCTTTTTTTCTTTTTTGATATGTTTACTTTACTAGGCTTAAGTGTTATACTTTTATCATGCGGAGGTTATCATGAAAAGGGTAAAAAATGAAGAAGATAAAAAAAGTGGTAAAAGTAGCAGTAACAAAAATAAAAAATTTATGGATAAATTAAATAGAAAATTAAATAAAGATGCAGATTGTAAGGTATATGAATTAATAATATTTGGTGCATTAATTGTATTTATGACCGCATTTATGTCAGTTTTCATAATGAATATAGTTTCAAATTCAAAGCAAACGAGCCTTACATCTAAAAGTAATAAAGACGAATTAGCAGAGTTAGAAGAAGTGTATGATACTATAAAAACATCTTATTATAAGGAAGTAGATAGCAAAAAAATGATAGATGAAGCAATTAATGGTATGCTATCTTCATTAAATGATCATCATACAAGTTATTTTAATAAGAAACAAACTGATGATTTTAATAAATTGATGAATGGTTCTTACGAGGGAATTGGTGTTGAGATATCTTCGGATAAAGATGGAAATATTGTTATTTTATCAGTTTTCAAAAACTCACCCGCAAGCGAGGTTGGTCTAAAATTTGGTGATGTATTTGTAAAGGTAGATGGTAAAAAGATAGAAAAGATGACTCCAACTGATGTAGTTGCTTTAATTCAAGGTAATAATAAGACAAAAGTTAATATCACTATTAAAAGAAACGAAAAGGAAATGAATTTTGAAGTAGAAAAGAAAAATATAGAAATAGAATCAGTTGAGTCAAAAGTATATGACGAGAATAATAAAAAAATAGGATATCTCATCATAAATAATTTTGCCAACAACACTTATGATCAATTTAGAAAAAATTTGGAGGAAATAGAGGAAAAAAATATATCCGGCTTAGTAATAGACGTCAGAGGAAATTCCGGCGGCTACCTTCATAGTGTGACCAACATACTTGAGATGTTATTACCAAAAAACACCGTAATGTATCAAATTGCCGATAAAAAAACTACGACAAAATACAAAACTGAAACGATAGAATCAAGAAATTATCCAATAGCAATACTAGTAGATAAGGCTAGTGCATCCGCATCAGAAATTCTTGCAGTATCGCTAAAGGAATCATACGGAGCATACGTAGTTGGAACTAGCACATACGGAAAAGGTACTGTACAAACAACAAAATTATTAAGCAGTGGTGGCATGATTAAGTATACAATCCAAAAATGGTTATCACCGAAAGGCAATTGGATAAATGATGTGGGTGTATCTCCAACAAACGAAGTGGAATTAAAAGAAGAATATAATCAAAATCCAATAGACGAAAATGATAATCAATTACAAAAAGCACTTGAGTTAGTGTCAAAAAATAATTAAACAAAAAGCAGCCAAGGAAGTTAGCTGAAATGCTAATTTCTAATATTGGTTGTTTTTTATAAAGTTTTAAGTAACAAAGTCGTTCACTGTAATTTTTCCATTGTTCTTATGACCTCAAGTTATGACTTGAGTTTTTCTTTTAAAAAGTATAATATAATTGTGGGAGAGAAATATGAGAAATTTAAAAATAGGAGATATATACACTATACATTGTTATAAACATGATGGAACTATTCATAGGACATGGAATAAAACAATGCTAATTGATATTAATAAGGATTTTTTGGTCTTCGCGAATGAGAAATCAAGGGTTAATAATTGTGATGGACGGGTATGGTACACGAAAGAACCTGCAATAATTTATTATTTTAAAGACAAATGGTATAATGTCATAACACAATTTAAAGAAAACGGAATATATTATTATTGTAATGTGGCAAGTCCCACTATAATAGAAGGTAAAACAATAAAATACATTGATTATGATTTAGATCTAAGGGTGTTTCCTGATGATAGCTATAAAATTTTAGATGAATCAGAATATGAATATCACAAAGAAAAAATGAACTATCCGGAGGAAATAGATAGAATAGTTAAATATGAATTAGATAACTTGATAAAACTTTTCAAATCAAAAAAAGGTCCCTTCGATAATAGTGAGGTAAAAAACTATTACAATATATATATGAAAATAATAGGTAATAAAAAATAAAAACTTATCATATATATATAGAGTAGTAAATAATTTTTTTTAGTGCAAAGTGAATACCAAAATTCGCCCCAAAACTTCAATTTACACAAAAAAGTAAAAAAAATGAAAAAAAATGAAAAAATATGTTGACATGTTTTAGACACTGTGGTATATTCAATATGCACTTGAAAAAAGGAGCTGCAAATGCTTATAACAAAAGCAAATGATGATTTAAAAAAACAAAAAAAATTAAAAAAATAGTTGACATCAAATGCTTAATGTGTTATATTCAATATGCACACGAAAAAGTGTAAACTAAATCAAAAATGATTTAGAAATGATCTTTGAAAACTGAGCAAAACGTCAAGATTATTTGAGTAGCTAGGAATTACGAACAAACAAAATTATATATATTTGAGAGTTTGATCCTGGCTCAGGATGAACGCTGGCGGCATGCCTAAGACATGCAAGTCGTACGAGGTGGCCCAATGAAGTTTGAGTGCTTGCACAATTTCTGATTTGGATTTTCCACCTAGTGGCGGACGGGTGAGTAACACGTGGGTGACCTACCTTTGAGTTTGGGATAACTACTGGAAACGGTAGCTAATACCGAATGATATGCAGTTTCGTTTCTGCATTAAAAGGCGCTTTCAAGCGTCGCTCTTAGATGGGCCTGCGGCGTATTAGCTAGTTGGTGAGGTAATGGCTCACCAAGGCGACGATGCGTAGCCGGACTGAGAGGTTGATCGGCCACATTGGGACTGAGACACGGCCCAAACTCCTACGGGAGACAG
>CAKOWI010000006.1 GCA_934122275.1 uncultured Bacilli bacterium
AAACCCCAATTGATTATAAAACTCAACTAGGGTTTAAATAATATTCTTTTAGTGTCTACTTTTTATTGACAAGTTCAGCTATCATCTAATTCTTTATTTTTAGTATCAATTCCTTTTAAAACATTTTTATATGATTCTTCTATTTCTATCAAATTTCTTTTAGGATCTTTATAACTACTTTGCTTATATATGTTATATATATTATATAAATAAATTAATTCGTGTCTAAGCTTAGAATTCATATTTCTTTTAAAGCTTTTTAAGATTCTCTCTTCTAAATTATCCATGATTCCTCCACTAGCATATCTTTACATCATTTTATCACAAAAATATAAAAAAAGCGACCATAAACTAGTCGTTTTCTTTTTCATCATTATCATCTTTAAGGTCATCTGACAAAGCTTTTTTTAATTCCTCTTTATTCATTGAAGAGTATCCTTTTACTTTCTTTTCCTTAGCCATTTCCTTTAATTTTGAAATATTAACATCATCTAACATATCATTATCAGGCATTTTACCATTTTCTGCTAAATAATCAATTTGTTCTTTAGTTAATGTTTCATGTTCTATTAAATTACTAGCAATTAAGTCTAATAAATCTCTATTTTCCTCTATTATCTTCTTTGCCTTATCATAACATTCATTTACGATTTTTCTAACCTCATTGTCTATCTCAAGTGCAACTTGATCAGAGAAATTTCTGTTTTTATTGTAATCTCTACCTAAGAATGAATTTCCTTCTGGAGTTTCTAACTGAACTGGTCCTAAACTTGACATACCATACTCAGTAACCATACTTCTAGCTATTTTTGTAGCTTTAGAAAAATCATTATGGGCTCCTGTTGTTATTTCATTAAATACAACTTCCTCTGCAACACGACCACCAAGTAATCCCATTATTTGTTCTAATAACTCAGTTTTAGTTGCAGTATATTTTTCTTCTTTTGGAAGCATTAAGTTATATCCACCTGCTTGTCCTCTTGGAATTATAGTAACTTTTTGAACATCATTAGCATCATCTAACTTAATTCCTAAAACAGCATGCCCGGCTTCGTGATATGCTACTAGCTTCTTTTCCTTAGCAGTATATTTCTTTGTAACCTTTGCTGGTCCCATAATTACTCTATCTATTGCTTCATCTATTTCATTCATAGTAATAGCATTCTTTTCCCTTCTTACTGCAAGAAGAGCAGCTTCATTAAGTAAGTTTTCCAAATCAGCCCCAGAAAAACCGACCGTTCTTTCTGCAATACTTTCTAAATGAACATTTTTTGATAAAATCTTATTTCTAGCATGTACCTTCAATATTTCTTCACGAGCATTCTTTTCAGGTAAAGCAACAGTTACCTGTCTATCAAATCTACCTGGTCTTAAAAGTGCTGGATCAAGTACATCTGGTCTATTTGTTGCAGCTATTATAATTATTCCTTCATTTGCACCAAAGCCATCCATTTCTGTAAGTAATTGGTTAAGAGTTTGTTCTCTTTCATCATGCCCTCCACCAATACCTGTACCACGTTGTCTACCTACTGCATCAATTTCATCAATAAATATTAAACATGGTGCATTTTGTTTTGCTTGCTTAAACATATCTCTAACACGTGAAGCTCCAACACCAACATATAGTTCAACAAAATCAGAACCTGATATAAAGTAAAATGGTGCATTTGCTTCTCCTGCTACTGCTTTTGCAAGTAAAGTTTTACCTGTTCCTGGAGGACCTACTAATAATACTCCTTTAGGTATTCTAGCTCCTAATTTAGTAAACTTTTTAGGATTTTTTAGGAAATCTATTAATTCTTGTAATTCTTCTTTTTCTTCTGGTAAACCAGCAACATCTTTAAATGTTACAATCCCCTTATCTGGATTTAGTTTAGCTCTACTTTTTCCAAAATCCATAGAACCTTTTTGACTATTTAGTTGCTTAGTAACTAACCAGTATGATGCTCCAATTAAACCACCAAATAATAGTAAGGTTGGTAACATATCTAATAGTCCATACCAAATACTAGATTTAGGATCAGAATTAGATATCACAATAAAATTATTCTTATCACTGTACTTAGTTATTTTTTCTATAACAGAATCAGATAATGGTGTACTAACTATAAATGACTTACTCTTATCAGATTTTTTTAGTTCACCTCTTATTTGATACGTATATGCATTAGTACTTGGAGTTATAGATACTTTTTTAACGTTATTTTCCACTAATGCTTTATTAAACTGATTATAGGTTAATTCTTGTATTTTATTACCAGCCGAATTATAAGTAAATAACAAAAATAGTCCTATTACTAGTAATAACATATATGGAAACATACCTTTTTTCATATTTTGATTATTCTGTGTCATTTAATACCTCCTGTTGATACTTAAGTATTATATCATACTTTCCGCCTTTTGATTTATCGTATTTTGATTTTTTTAACCCTGGTAACCATAAAACATTATTATCACTATCAACTACTACAGGATAATTATTTCTATTTTCTATATTTATTTTAGAATTTATAAAAACATCTTTTAGTTTTTTGCTTCCCGTCATACCAAGTATTTCTATTTTATCCCCAGGTTTTCTATTTCTAATATATATAGGTAATTTAATATCTGAACTATATAATGCTGTTTCATAATTAGATGTATCATCTAGTTCATCTACTTTAAAAACTTTATACCCGTTTGGAAGAGATATACAATCTTTAAATTCATAGCAAAAATCATTATAAACCTTTTTTTTATCGAAATATATCTTATTATAGGATTTAACTAAAACTTTCTTATTAGGAAATGTCATAAATAAATTGGTATTGCTGGAACTTAACAGTTTATGAAATTCATTTATATTTTTATCAGTTATTAATGATATTTCTTCATTATAATTATTAAATAAATATTTTTCTATTATCTTATCTATTATTAAACTTTCTTCACTATTTAACTTATCCAAATCTATTACATTATCACTAATTATTTTATTGTATTTTTCATCAATAACTTTCTGAATATAATTTTCATAATCTTGTATTTTTGATGAAAATTCTAAGAATTTAAGATGTACGTTTTTATTTTCTTCCTTTAGTAGTGGAAGTATTTTATTTCTATATCTATTTCTTGTATACTTATTATTTAGATTAGATTTATCTACAGCAAATGGTATATTTAAATCTTTACAATTATTTAATATTTGGTCTTTTGTTAGATAAAGTAGTGGCCTTACGATCTTATAATTACTTCGATTACTTATTAATTTAATACCAGAATACCCACTAATACTTGAACCTCTAACCATTCTCATAAGCACCGTTTCAACTAAATCATCTCCATGATGTGCCGTAAATAAATACCTAGAATCATATTTTTTCATTAAGGAATCAAAAAAATTATATCTCTTTGTTCTTGCTTCACTTTCAGTGAATTTATTATTAAAATATTTATCAATTTTCATAACTTCAAATATTATGTTATTTTTCTTACAGTATTTTTCTAATTCTTTTTGTTCATTTTCACTTTCTAACCTTAAATTATGATTAACATGTGCACACACTATTTTTTTATATTTATTTTTTAAAATATCTAGCAAAAACATAGAATCAGGACCATATGATACTGCTACAACTATATATTCATCTTTGATGTCCAAATAATTTAAAAAATCAAATACATCCTTCATAAAATCACCTTAACGTATATTGTAACATAAAAAGAAAAAAACACCATATTAATACAGTGTTTTTAATAAATTTTAAATATATTATTTAATTTCTAAATGCTTTACTTTCTTACCATTTTTAGAATCAAGGTCAACAAAGTTAAAGTTTTTATGAACTAACTTAATTAAAGGATCATTATCACACCAAGTTGATATATAACCATCTTCGTTTAATGTAAGTCCTGGTGGAATTATTAAATCCTCTATAGAAGATGATGAAAATATTACTGGTAATTGTTTTACGTCAGGAATACATTCATTATCTAATTTTTCTATATATTTTTTAGATATTGCAAAAATAGTTGTTTCATTAACCTTTAAAAAGTCTTCACAGATAATATATAATCTTTTATCAATTGCATCTTCATTTATTTTTCTAACTTTTTTATACATAAACCCTCCACATGTGATGCATATAGTAACAAAAAAGAAAAAGAAAGTCAATAATTAACTTTCTTTTAATCTGTTAGTTGTTCTTCTAATATATCTAATACATCAGTATCAACTTGTTCACTTTCTAACTTATACTTAACGTTAGAGTAATATTTTGAACCTGTACCAGCTGGAATTAATTTACCAATTATAACATTTTCTTTTAATCCAGTTAGATTATCAACTTTACCCTTAATCGCAGCATCTGTTAATATTCTTGTAGTTTCTTGGAACGAAGCTGCAGATAAGAATGAATCAGTTTCCAAAGACGCTTTAGTTATACCAAGCATTATTGGACGACCTGTTGCAGGCTTTTTACCAGCTATTATAGCTTCTTTATTAGCTCTAGTAAATTCATGCATTGAAACAAGTTTACCATCGACTAATGAAGTTTCTCCTCCGTCTACTATTTTAATTCTAGCTATCATACGACGAGCAAGAATTTCAACGTGTTTGTCAGATACATCAACACCTTGTGATTTATAAACTTTTTGTACTTCAGATAGAATATAGTTTTGAGCTGTTATTGGATCTGTTACCGCAAGTAATTCTTTTGGATTTATAGAACCAATATTTAGTTTGTCTCCAGCTTTAACTTTATTTCCAACCTCAACACATAACTTAACACCATAGTTAGTTGTATGTTCTCTCGTTTCTACATCATTAGTTATTGCTATCTTATATTTACCATTAACTTCTTCTATATTAGTTATAGTACCATTAATTTCAGCGATTGTAGATTTTGCTTTTGGCATTCTAGCTTCAAATAATTCTTGTACACGAGGTAAACCTTGAGTTATATCTGCTCCTGATGCAACACCACCATTGTGGAATGTACGCATCGTAAGCTGAGTACCTGGTTCACCAATTGATTGTGCTGCCATAATACCAACTGCTTCTCCGATTTCAACTAAGTTACCAGTAGCTAAATTGACACCATAACAATGTTCACAAACACCATTTTCTGTTTTACATGTAAGAGCTGTTCTAATTTCTACTTCTTTTATTCCAGCCTTATCAATTTTATCAGCGATTGGTTCTGTAATCAATTGATTTTTATCAATTATTAATTCTTTTGTTGTTGGATCTATTACCTTCTTATTAGTGAAACGTCCAACGATACGTTCATGTAAGCTTTCTATTACAGTACCAGCATTATCATCAATAAATGCAGAAACAACTACACCTTGAATAGTACCGCAATCCTCTTCTCTTACAATAACGTCTTGAACAACATCAACTAAACGTCTTGTTAAGTAACCAGAATCCGCTGTCTTAAGTGCTGTATCGGCATTACCTTTACGAGTACCATGAGTAGAAATGAAGTATTCAGAAACGGATAGACCTTCAACGAATGAAGACGTTACTGGAATTTCAACTGGTTCACCATTTGGTTTAGCAAGAAGTCCACGCATACCTGCCATTTGGTTATACTGACCAATTGATCCACGAGCACCAGAATTAACCATCATCATTATAGGATTGTCAGTTAAAGCTTCTACTTTTTGCTTTAATTCTTTTTCTACTTCACTTGTAGTATTATTCCATACTTCACAAACTTTTTCGTAACGTTCTCTATCAGTTATTAAACCACGTCTATATTGTTTATTAATGGTATCAACTACCTTTTGTGATTTATCGATTATTTCATTTTTATGTTCACTTTTTACTACGTCTGCAATTGATATAGAAATACCAGATAAAGTAGAATATTTAAATCCTAAATTCTTTAATTTATCAAGGTATATTGAAGTTTCAGTTGTCTTATAACGTTTAAACACTTGTGCAATGATTTTCTTTAAATCACCTTTAGCAAATGGTTTAATTATTTCTCTTTTCTTTATTTCTTCTGGAATATTTGAACCTTTCTTTAAGAAATGGTTCATAGGTGTAAAGCTTTCATAGTTAGCTTTAGTAGGCTCATTAATGTATTGGAATCCATCAGGTAATATTTCATTGAATAACAATTTACCTACTGTTGTTACTAAATACATTTCTTTTTGTTCATCAGTAAATGTCTTGTATTTAAATGATTTTGCTGGAAGTACTATTCTAGCATGTAATGTAACTTCTCTTCTTTCGTATGCACCTATAGCTTCATTCATGTCTTTAAATACTCTACCTTCACCTTTATCTCCTGGTTTTTCAGTAGTTATATAATAGTTACCTAATACCATATCTTGAGATGGAGTAACGATTGGTTTACCATCCTTAGGGTCTAGTATGTTATTTGATGATAACATAAGTAATCTAGCTTCAGCTTGTGCAGCTTCTGATAATGGTACGTGAACAGCCATTTGGTCACCATCAAAGTCAGCATTAAATCCAGCACAAACAAGCGGATGTAATCTAATAGCTTTACCACTTACTAATTTAGGTTCAAATGCTTGAATACCTAATCTGTGAAGTGTTGGAGCACGGTTTAACATTACTGGATGTTCTTTAATAACATCTTCAACAACATCCCATACTCTTTCATCTTGATTTTCAATCATTTTTTTAGCAGATTTAATGTTATGAACAATGTCTCTTTCTACTAAACCATGAATAACGTGAGGTTTAAATAATTCAAGTGCCATTTCTTTTGGTATACCACATTGATACATTTTAAGTTCTGGTCCAACAGCGATAACACTACGTCCAGAATAGTCAACACGTTTACCAAGTAAGTTCTGACGGAAACGACCTTGTTTACCCTTTAACATAGAAGAAATTGATTTAAGTGGTCTATTTGATGGACCAGTTACATTTCTACCACGTCTTCCGTTATCAAATAAAGCATCAACTGCTTCTTGAAGCATTCTTTTTTCATTTTGAACAATGATTGATGGGGCATTTAACTCAAGTAACTTCTTTAAACGGTTGTTACGGTTAATAACACGTCTATATAAATCATTTAAATCACTTGTTGCAAAACGACCACCATCTAATTGAATCATTGGTCTTAATTCTGGAGGTATAACAGGAAGTGCTGTTAATATCATCCATTCTGGTTTATTACCTGATTTATCAAATGAATCCAATATATCAAGCCTCTTAAGCAAACGAGTTCTTTTTTGTTCTTGTGCACCATCTAATTCTGCTTCTATCTTTTTGATTTCTTCTTTTACGTCTATTTCCTTTAAAAGTTTAAGTATTGCCTCAGCTCCCATACCAACTTCAAATGTATTACCATATTTTTCATAATATGCTCTATATTCTTTGTCAGATAAAGTTTGCTTTTTTTCTAAAGGGGCAGCACCTGGATTTATTACTACGTAAGATACAAAGTATAATACTTCTTCTAAGTCTCTTGGAGACATATCAAGAACTAACCCCATACGGCTTGGTACACCCTTAAAGAACCATATATGTGATACTGGTGTAGCAAGTTCGATGTGACCCATACGTTCACGACGAACTTTTGCCTTTGTAACTTCAACACCACATCTATCACAAGTTATATTTTTATATCTTAATCTTTTGTATTTTCCACATGAACATTCATAATCCTTTGTAGGACCAAATATTTTTTCACAAAATAATCCGTCTCTTTCAGGTTTTAATGTACGATAATTTATTGTTTCAGGTTTTTTAACTTCACCATGAGACCATTCTCTTATTTGTTCGGGAGAAGCTATAGATATTTTAATTCCTTCAAATTTATTAGCATCTAACATTATTCTTCATCCCCTTCCATGAAATCATCATCTAATTCATCAAGTTCATCTTCGATTTCAGCATTGAAATCGTCTTCTTCCTCTTCATCAGATTCTTCTTCATCGTATTCATCATCAGTTTTAGTTTCTACTGATTCTTTTGGTTTTATCATTGAAACATTATCAATTTCCTCTATTGAAAGTGGAGAAGCTTCATTGTCTTCCTCTTCTTCTAAGGTTCTAATATCAACTTCTTTACCATCTTCATTTATCATAGCTATATTTAATCCTAAAGCTTGGAATTCTTTAACTAATACACGGAAACTTTCAGGAACACCAGCTTGATCAATAGTTTTACCTTTTACTATAGATTCATATACTTTAACACGTCCAACAACGTCATCTGATTTAACTGTTAAAATTTCTTGAAGTACGTGAGCAGCACCATAAGCATAAAGTGCCCAAACTTCCATTTCTCCAAATCTTTGTCCACCAAATTGTGCTTTACCACCTAATGGTTGTTGTGTAACTAATGAGTATGGACCAGTTGCACGTGCGTGTAATTTATCATCAACCATGTGGTCAAGTTTAATCATGTACATAACACCAACTGCTACACGGTTATCAAATGGTTCACCAGTTTTACCATTATATAGAACGGTTTTACCATCTGGATCCATTCCAGCTTCTGCCATCATTTCTTGAATATCTTCCCAAGTAGCACCATCAAATACTGGAGTTGCGGTATAAACACCTAACTTTTTAGCAGCCATACCTAAATGCATTTCCAAAACTTGTCCCGGGTTCATACGAGAAGGAACACCAAGAGGGTTAAGCAAGATATCAACTGGAGTACCATCTGGTAAGTAAGGCATATCTTCTTGTGGAACTACTAGTGAAACAACACCTTTATTTCCGTGACGACCAGCCATTTTGTCACCAACTTGAATCTTACGTTTTTGAACTATATATACACGAATTTCTTTTGAAACACCACTTGGTAATTCATCAGAATCCTTTTTAGTGTAAATTTTTATATCATGAACAATACCAGCTCCGCCGTGTGGAACACGAAGAGATGTATCTCTAACTTCACGAGTTTTCTCTCCAAAGATTGCATGTAATAATTTTTCTTCTGAAGTAAGTTCAACCATTCCCTTTGGAGTTACCTTACCAACTAGAATGTCTCCTTCTTTAACTTCTGTACCAATTCTAATAATACCATTAGCATCTAGATTTTTACGAGCATCTTCACTTACATTTGGAATATCACGAGTAATTTCCTCAGGACCTAACTTAGTATCACGACATTGTATTTCATAATCTTCTAGGTAAATTGATGTTAATGCATCTTCTTTTACCATTTTTTCATTTAATATTACAGCATCTTCATAGTCATAACCATTATAAGTCATAAATGCAACAACTAAGTTCTTACCAAGAGCAACTTCGCCCTTATCTGTTGATGGTCCATCAGCTATTACTTGTCCGCGTTTTACACTATCTCCAATTCTAACAATCGGTCTTTGATGATAACAAGTACCTGCATTTGAACCCTCAAAGTTCTTAAGTAAATATATATCTTTTGATTTTAATGTTTTTACAACGATTTTCTTACCATCAACATACTCAACTACACCATCTGCTTTAGCTAAAACAACTACACCAGAGTCTTTAGCAGCTTGTGCCTCAACACCTGTTGCAACAAGAGCAGCTTCTGATTTTAATAATGGTAATGCTTGACGTTGCATGTTACATCCCATAAGTGCACGTTTACCATCATCATGGTCTAGGAATGGAATACAACTTGTTGTAACTGATACAATTTGTTGTGGTGCAACATCGATGTAATCAACATCTGTTGGCTTAGCTAATATATTTTCACCATTTTGTCTAGCTGGACAATGTTCTTCTACTATTTCACCATTTTCCATTTTAACATTTGCTTGTGAAATAATGTGTCCTGCTTCTTCATCAGCAGTTAAATAATCAATTTGATCTAATAACTTACCGTCTTTAACTCTTCTATATGGAGTCATAATAAATCCATATTCATTAACTTTTGCATAATTAGCAAGTGAAGTAATAAGACCTATATTAGCACCTTCTGGAGACTCTATAGGACAAATTCTACCATAGTGTGATACGTTAACGTCACGTACTTCCATTGCTGCTCTATCACGTGATAAACCACCAGGACCAAGAGCTGATAAACGACGTTTGTTGTTTAACTCTGATAATGGATTTATCTGATCCATGAATTGTGATAATGGACTTGATCCAAAGAATTCTTTAATAACAGCAGTTATAGGTCTTATATTAATTAGAGTTTTTGGAGTAGCTGTTTCGATATCAAGTGTAGTCATTCTTTCACGAATTACTCTTTCCATACGAGCAACTCCGACCCTAAATTGATTTTGTAATAATTCTCCAACTTGTCTTAAACGACGGTTAGATAAATGGTCTATTTCATCTATAGAACCTATTCCATGTAATAAATTCAAATAATATGATACAGAAGCATAAATATCAGAAATAGTTAATGTTTTAACGTCAATACTTTGATCATTACCAATTATTTTTACTATTTTATCTGCTTCAAGAGGTGAATATACACTTAAAACTTGAACCATAGTATGATCATCTAATTCTTTATTCATTGTAGCATCAATCATACCATAACCATCTTTCAAGATTGGTTTTAATTTTTCCATTACATCATTAGTAATCTTTGTACCCTTTTCAAATACTTTTTCACCATCAACTACTATATCTTCTGCTAAAACTTGATTTAGTAAACGATCACAAATATTTAATTTTTTATTAAATTTGTAACGTCCAACTTTCGCTAAATCATATCTAAAAGCATCAAAAAATCTTGTTATTAATTGGTTTTTTGCACTATCTAATGTTGCAGGTTCACCTGGTTTTAATTTTTCATATATTTCAAGTAAAGCCTCATCTGTATTTTTGGTAGAATCTTTAGCCAATGTATTGTTTAGGAATTCATCCTCACCAAATACCTTTTTTATATCCTCATCACTAGAAAGACCAAAAGCTCTTAAATAAGTTGTAATAGCAACCTTTCTGTTACGATCAATTCTTACATCAACAGCATCTTTACTATTTAGTTTATATTCAAGCCAAGTGCCTCTGGTAGGTATAATTTGAGAAGATACAACAGGTCTACCATTTTTATCTATTTCCCTTCCATAGTATACACTTGGAGAACGAACTAATTGTGATACTATAACACGTTCAGAACCATTGAAAATAAATGAACCTGAATCAGTCATAAGTGGCATATCACCTAAAAATATTTCTTGTTCTTTTACCTCTCCTGTTTCATTATTGAACAAACGAGTTTGAACTTTTAATGGAGCAGCGTAAGTAGTCTTCTTCTCCTTACATTCTTTAATAGTATGTCTTGGTTCGTCAAATGAGTACTCACCAAATTCTAAGCGTAGTGTTCTAGAGAAATTTTCTACTGGGCTTATTTCCTCTAACACTTCTTTAATTCCTTCTCTTATAAACCAATCATAAGATTTAGTTTGTACTTCAAGTAATTCACCTAGTTCTAGTGAATTTGCTACTCTAGAGAAGTCTCTTCTTTCACGATATTCGTTTACTTTTCTTATTTTATAAGCCACGCGTTTCCACCCCTAAACTATAAATTTTAAAGAACATGTCTAAAATTAAAGACATAGTACCAATTTAAAATATTACAGAAAAAATCTAGAGTTGTCAACATATTTTACAAAAAAACACAAATATTTTCATATTTGTGACTTAAAATATTTTAATAACTGTTTTTTAATATCTATTTAGCTTTTATTATAAAAAAGCCTTTCTTCTTAATTATGACTTCTACTTCTTCATAAATCTTATGCATATCTCTAATTAGTGATTCTGCACCTTGCTGTTTTCTAACTACTAACCACAATTCACCATTATAATTAAGATAATTTTTAGCTTGCATAATTATTTCATATAATTTTTCTTTTCCAACCCTTATAGGTGGATTTGTTACTATATAATCATATTTATGAGAAATATTTTCATAAGCATCACTTTCAAAAACACTTAATTTTAATTTTTGTTCCTTTGCTGCCATCATTGATAAGTGAATAGCTCTTTTATTAACATCCGTCATATCAACATCAAAGCCCTGCCTAGCCGCATAAATACCAATTGGTCCACACCCACATCCTATATCAAGTAATTTTTTTTTATTAGGATTATTATATTTAAAAGACTTTAACAATAATTCTGTTCCAAAGTCCAATTCACCCTTTGAAAATACACCGTTATCGGTATAAAAGTAATAAGATGTATCATCAATTATTGTAGATACTTTTACTATTTCTGATTTTAAATTTTCGTTATTTGTAAAATAATGTGCCATGTCATCACCAAAGACATTATAACATGTATAATTTAGATAGTAAATTATTAAGCAATCTAGTTATTTATTTTAATATATACAGTTTAATTAAAATATAATTTTATCTTTTGAATTTATATACGGATTAAAACTAACATACATTTCAGTACCGGGAATATTTAAATACCCACATGATAAAGCGGTTTTTATACTTGGATTATTATCATCTGCTATTTTAAGTCTGATAGATGAAACTTCTTTATAATTTTTAAATATATATTCTGATATTTCTTTTAACATTTTCTTGCCATATCCCTTCTTTCTTACATCAGATAAAATACTTGCTCTTAAATAAACAGATGATTCTTTTTCATTGTAAGGGCTAATATCTATATATCCTATTAAAGTATCCCTATCACTTATAAAATAGCCCTTATTAAAAAATGATTCACTATTTCTCATTAAATTAGGTAAAACACCATCAAATCTTTTTTCTAAACCCTTCAATATTTCCTTAAAAAACTTTAGATGTTCTATGTTATCCTTATCAAAACATTCTAAATCTAATTCATCTAATTTTATCTTCATAGTTTATATCACCTATAAGTAATTATATCATGTATAATTTGCTTAGTAAATTAATGACTAAACAAAAAAGGATTACATCACGTAATCCTTTAAGTACTTATTAACTAATTATGCAAGTTCAACTGTTGCGCCAGCTTCTTCTAGCTTAGCTTTAATATCATTTGCTTCATCCATTGGAGCGTTTTCTTTGATGTTTCCACCTTCATCAGCTAATTTTTTAGCTTCCATTAATCCAAGACCAGTAATGTCTCTAATTACTTTAATAACTTGAATCTTAGTTTGACCAGCATCTTTTAATACTACAGTTGCAGAAGTCTTTTCTTCTGCTGCAGCAGCAACTGGTGCAGCAGCTACAGCTACAGCACTTGGATCAACACCAAATTCCTCCTTCATAGCATCTACTAATTCTTTAACTTCAAGAATTTTCATTTCTTTTATTGCATCAATAATTTCTTGTGTACTTAATTTTGCCATTTTATATTCCTCCCTTAATTTTAATTATTTTCTTCTTCTAGATTTTGACTATGTAAGTCAAGACAGATAGCAACATTTTTAACATGTTCCATTAAACCAGCAGCAAGCATAGTAAGTAATCCATCTCTTGATGGTACTTTTGATAATTCGATTAGTTCTTCTAATGAAGTTTCTTTTCCATCTACATATCCACCTTTTAACTCTAATGCTGGATGATCTTTAGCAAAATCTGCTAAAACTTTGATTGGTGCTATAGCATCATCAGATGTAGCGATAGCTGAAGGACCTTCTAAGCAATCGTCTAAATTAATAGATAGATTGTCAAAAGCTCTTTTCATTAAAGTATTTTTATATACTTTATAAGAAGAATCTGAATCACGTAATTTACGACGTAAATCTGTTATTTCTGAATCTGTTAATCCACGGTAGTCAAATAATACTGCACTATTTGCAGATTTAACACGTTCAGCTATTTCATTAACAGTTTCTTCTTTTTTTGCTATTATAGCTTTATTTGCCATTGTTAATTCCTCCTTTACTAGTTTATAAGTACCTATTAATTAAAAAGTCTTCATGAAAAGACATGAAGACCTTATAATCCTTTTGTGAATTTGTCCTCGGTAGGAAACATTAAGTGAAAATCACTCCTACTGTCTTTGGTACTATATATAGCAATGCATAAATGCATTAACCATCAAAATAATATACTATTTTTTATTATTTGTCAAATGAAACTAAATCAACTTTAATTCCAGGACCCATTGTTGAAGCCAAAGAAACGTTCTTCAAGTATACACCTTTAGCTGTTTGAGGTTTAGATTTAATTATAACATCCATAAATGCTTTAGCATTTTCTATTAATTGTTCATCATTAAATGAAACCTTACCAATTATTGCATGTACGTTTGCATAAGAGTCAGTTCTATATTCAACACGACCTTTTTTAACGTCTTCAACAGCCTTTTTAGTATCTGTTGTAACAGTTCCAGTTTTAGGATTTGGCATTAATCCTTTTGGACCTAAAACCTTACCTAATCTACCTAAAAGTGGCATCATTTCTGGAGTTGCAATAATAACATCAAAATCAAACCAATTTTCTTTGTCAATTTTAGTTATCATGTCAACATCACCAACATAATCAGCACCAGCACTAATAGCTGCTTTTGCAGCATCACCCTTAGCTAAAACTAATACCTTTTTTGTTTTTCCAGTACCATGTGGTAAAACAATAGCACCTCTTAATTGTTGATCATTCTTCTTAGTATCTAAATTTAGTCTAACAGCTAATTCAACAGTTCCATCAAATTTAGAAATTGAAGTTTCTTTAACCAACTTTACAGCTTCTTCTAAAGAGTATAACTTACCCTTTTCGATTTTGTTTAAAGCTTCTGTGTACTTCTTACTTTTCTTTTTCATTTTCTTACCTCCTTGTGGTATATAGCGGATTTTCCTCCCACATAGAATAATCTATATGATTTTATTAGTCTTTTATTTCAATACCCATATTTTTTGCAGTTCCAGCAACTATTTTTATAGCTTCTTCTACTGTGTATGCATTTAAATCAGGTAATTTAATTTCAGCAATTTCTTTTAATTGAGCTGAAGTAATTGTCCCAACGATTTCTTTAGAACCCTTTGTTGAGCCTTTTTTTGCTTTTGCAAACTTTTTAAGAAGGAATGCAGTTGGTGGAGTTAAAAATCTTAACTCAAAACTTCTATCATCATAAACAGAAATTTCAACTGGTACGATATCTCCCATTCTATCTTTTGTTGCATCATTATATTTAACACAAAATTCACCAGAATTAACACCTAATGGTCCAAGTGCTGTACCTACTGGTGGAGCAGGTGTAGCTTTACCTGCTGGTAATTGTAACTTTAATCTTCTTACTAATTCCTTTGCCACGAAAAACACCTCCTATAAATTTTTTTTCGCGAGTGGTCAAATAGCCTTATTTTTTAAATCCGCGCCTTCCACTAATCTTTTCTTTCATCATCTATATAAATATATAGCTGCGACTAACATTTTAACACAGCATATATGATAAAAGCAATACTTTTTTATAATTATTCCTTTGTAAATTGAGTTAATTCTAACTCTACGTTTGTTTCTTGACCAAATAGATCTATCATAACATTTGCTTTTCCAGCTTCTTTATCAATACTGATAATTTTACCTGCAAGCATTTTAAACGGTCCATCAGTTATCTTAACTTTATCACCAATTTCATAATTTACTACAACTTCTTCTTTGTTATATCCTATTTCTTTAAATAATCTCTCAACTTCATCATCAAATAAAGGAACAGGTTTAGCTCCCTTACCAGAAGATCCTAAAAATCCAGTTACTCCTGGTGTATTACGAACGATATACCATGACTCATCAGACATTATCATTTCTACTAATACATATCCCGGGAATAATTTCTTTAACTTTTCTTTTTTCTTTCCATCTTTTATTTCTATTTCTTTTCTTTCTGGAACTATTACTCTAAATATATTTTCTTGCATATCCATTGAGTTAATTCTCATATCAAGTTTTTCTTTTACTTTAGCCTCATGACCAGAGTAAGTATTTACTACATACCATTTTTTTTCTTCCATACTAAACAATTAACTCCTTTATATATTTAAATAGTGCAATCAATAAATCTGTTCCTACAAAGAATAAACAAATAAATATCATAAAAACTATTGTTGCAATTGAGTATTTAAATAAATTTTTCTTTGAAGTCCATAATATTTTTTTACATTCAGCTTTTACACTGCTAAAAAAATCTGATAAAAACTTAAATAAATTTTTCTTATTCTTTTTCTTTGACATAATATTCTCCCAAATACAATTATCTAAAATAAAAAACACTTTTATACGTGCTTACACCTAGATATTAGCACAAAAATAATCAATAGTCAATTTATTTCTGATAATATTTTCTTTAATTTAATCCTAACTCTGCAAAGAGCACTATCTATAGATTTATATGATCTTTTTAATGCAGTTGCAATCTCATTATTACCAAAACCATTTACTTTCATCTCATAAACCATTTTCTCAAATTCTGTTAAATCTCTATCTATCATTCTTCTAAAGTATTCGTCATTTTCCTTAGACACAAGCAAATCTAATATTCCTTTTTCTCTTGAAGCTAATATATTTTCAAAAGAGTCCTTTCCCTCATCACACTTATATTCTAATGAAAGAGATTCATTAAGTACACTATGCTTTTTTCTGTTAGCATTTTTAACTGCAGTAAGAATTTTTCTTCTTATACACATAAATGCAAACGTAGAAAATTTTATATCTTTTCTTGTACTATAATTATTAACCGCAGAAATAACCCCCAAAAGGCCTTCTTGATATAAGTCATTGTAATCAAGTCCAGCATTTTCTACTAAAGCTAGATAATTTTTTACATAATAATCAATTACAGGTGCATATTTTTCATATATAACCTCATTTGCATCTTCACTATTTTCTGATACTAAATATATTAATTCATTATCATCTTCATAATTAGTAAGCTTCTTTCTCAAGTAAATCACCTACTTTCTTTGTCTTAATACTTCATATATCATTATTCCTGCTGCTACAGATGCATTTAAACTATTAATCTTACCATTCATTGGTATTCGCGCTATAAAATCACAATTTTTTCTTACTAAACTACTCATTCCAAATCCTTCACTACCTATTACTAGAGCTATTGGACAATTGTAATCAATGCTATCATATAAAACACTATCTTCCATATCAGTTCCAACAATCCATAATCCCTTTTTCTTTAACTTATCTATTGTTACATTTAAATTAGTAACTTCAACTATTTTTACGTTATCTAATGCTCCAACACTAGTTTTCATAACAGTTGAATTAACAGAAACAGATCTATTTTTTGGAATAATTATAAAATCAACATTAGCAGCTTCACAAGTTCTTATAATTGCACCAAAGTTATGTGGATCTTCTAAATGATCTAATATTACTATAAAAGGAAGAGATGGCATACTATTAAGCATTTCACTTTCACTTAAATATTTAAAATCATCTATTTCAACTATTACACCTTGGTGATTTCCCTTTTCCATTCTATCTAATTCGTTATTGGATAAATATGAAATTGAAACATTCATTCTTTTTAAGTCAGTTGATACCTTATCATCTTTTAAATTATTTGATAAATAAGCTTTTTTTATCTTTCTATTATTATCAATTAATTCTTTAACAACATTCCTACCATATACGTACATATTAATCACCCACTATTATTCTAAATATTTCATCTATTCTATCATTTCTATTAGTTAAATAAAGCATTCCAAATAAAGCTTCTAAAGCAGTTGCTTTTTTATAAGAAATAGCACTTGCAGATTTTGGCTTTGATACAGACTTATGATTTTTTGCCCTATTAATAGTATTTAATTCTTCATTGGTAAATATCTTCATATCTAAAAGTCTGTCTAAAATTTTGGCTTGTGAATTTGCACTAACATAATCTACAGACTTATTTTGTAAATTATTTACACTACCTAATTTCATATCTATTAAATATTTCCTAACCTTAAGTTCATATACTGCATCGCCTATATATGCTAAAACAAGTGCATTTATTTCATTAACATTCATTCTCTCACATCCACAAGTATTTTACCATAAAATAAATAAAAAACAAGGGAAAGAGAATTCTTACCCTTGCTAATCTATCTTTAATATTTTTTCATCCGTTTTAGAATATAAATACTTTTCTCTAGCATATCTAGCCGCATATTCTGGATCTTTTAATTTTTTTACATCATCACTTAAAATCTTTTCATCCTCTTTTAGTGTCTCTAATTGCTTCGTTAATTTGTTCTTTTCTATTTTCTTTTTCCTAATTAATGAATAGTTATTAATAGATGAAATAATAGACACACATATTATAAATAAACAAAAAATAGTTATAAAAGCATTTTTTCTTCTATCTTTTAACTTAGTCATAGCATCACCATATTAATTATATAATTAATAAATAAATATTTCAATTGTTTTTATCTTGATAGTAAAGTATGCGACAAAACATGCCACCTAAAACTAAGAATATTAGTGAATAAATATTAATAATACCATTATTTATCCTATATAATAAAAAATAGAATATTATGACATGAAGCATACAAAAGCAAAATTCAAAAGCTATTTTAAAAATATTATGTTTTATTTTAATTAAGTGAACAAGTTTATATGTAGAAAGAAAAAAAATACCATAAATAAATGAATAAAAAATAAGTTTAAATTGTTCTTCTAAATTCATTATTTAAATAACCTTGATATCATTCCATCTTCTTTCTTTTTTCTATTTTCATCTAAATAAGTAAACGCATCTATAATTCCTTTAATGGTTATTGTTCCTTCATACGTGTCTAGCTTAATGATTTCAAGCTCTTTTCCTTTTATTCCTAGATTACCCATGGTGGTTTCAAGTAAAAATTCTTCAGAATCAAAACTATTTATTTTAACAATACCACTTATGGAAATATTTTTTCTTTCTATTATTGAAATGCTATGATTTATCATCTCTATTTTATCAAATTCTTTATTCATTTAGTCCTCCCAATAAATGTTATTCCATGGTTAAGTAAATAATTACAAAAAAAAATAGTGTTTCATTTCCACTATTTTTTAAACTTCTTTCTTAGTATTATAAGTACTATTAATATAGATGCTAATCCTCCAAATATTAATACATAATTTAATACTTTTCTTCCTGTTGTTATAGTAACTATTAATTCTGCACTAGCATCATCTCCGCCAACACTTATCTTTTTGTTTATTAATTCAACTCTATTATATGAATTAGATGAATCATCTTTTATAACTATCTTTGCTGTTGAATCTTTATCTTTTATTGGTTCATATCCTTCTGGTGCTTCTTTTTCTACTACTCTATATTCTCCTGCTGATATTTTATCTATAAATGAAATTCCACCATCTGTTTCCATTATATAGCTTACATCTTCATCATCTTCTGTTAACTTTGAATCATATGTGTAATATCCTTCTTTTACTTTCTTTAGTAAAACATCTTTATATGCTCCATTTTCTTTTTTCTGAAGTGCAAACTTTCCTCCTGATATTAGATTTCCACTTTCATCTTTTTTTTGAAACTCTAATCCGGTAAATCCATTTGTAAATGATATATTTCCATCAGACTTACATATATTTACCTTTAGTGCTGGATTATCCGGCAACATAAGTCCTTCTGGTGCTTCTCTTTCAACTATTTCATATTCGCACTCTGTCATATATTTTACCGAAAATGCTCCATTACATGTTTTTATTTCTATTTTGCCATTTTCTTCATCTGATGGTTTATATAATCCTTCTTCTATTTCTTCAAAGTATAATGTTTTACCATCTTTATTTTTTATTTCAAACTTTGGACCTGTATATGTATCTGTTCCACATCCGTCTTCTAATATTGTTACATTCCCATTTTCATCTACTGTTCTTTTTGTTAGATTCATACTTCTTGCTTTATTTTCAAACTCTATTGGTTTTGGATTGGAATTACTATCTGAAACGGTTATACTGCGTATTTTACTATCTAATACATATCCTTCTGGCGCCTCTATTTCTTTTACATAATATGTTCCTGTTTTTTCAACTTCATATGTAACTTTTCCATCTTCTCCACTTTTTAGTTCTGCAATTATATCATTACATTTATTATCACTACATAAGTTAAATTTTGCTCCTGCTAATCCCTTTTTATCCTCATCTAGTTTTACTATTTCTAGTTTATATTTTGGTGTATAGAATTTTATATGTACTCTTTTTGGTGTTGGACTTCCATATGCAAAGTCTTGTGAATCTTCTGATGCATAGAAGTTAGTTATTATTATTTTGTTCCCGGTTTTATCACTTTCTGTTTTACTACTTTTAGTAACTAATGTTAATTCTGCTGGATTATCTTGTGTAAATGCTTTTGTTGCAGTAACTCTTAAAGTATCATTATTTACTATTTCTGCTTTAAGACCGTCTGTTGCCCTTTCTATCTCAAAATACTGAAATGCACTCTTATTATCCTTAATATCTATTGAACTATTAATCTTTATTTCATATTTAGTTGCAGACTCTTCCGTTGTTTTAAAAACATAATTACTTCCCGGTATTCTATAGTAAGCATTATATACTTTATTAATTATGTGTTCATATTGTGTAATTGCGGTATTAAATGGTAATCCCTTTTGATTACCAGAATATTTAATTAAAGCATCATAAAAATCATTGAATATTTTTTTATTAGGTACTATCGTATCAAAATTAGTTCTTTCTCCAGTAACTATTTCCCATATTATTCCTTGTGCTGCCATAATAGTTTGATAATCAGCTTCTGACATATTAGATACATTAGTTGCAAAACTACTTAACGAAGAGCTGACATCATATTCCTTAGCATAATTTAATACTTGGAAAATCATTTCTTTTTGAGTAGAATTTATAAAACCATACCAGTCACCGTTTGATAATTTTTTTTGATTAAATATTTCTTGCTTTTTTGATATACTTGAATCTTTATTTGTTAAATAATCTTCTTTTGAGATAATATTTCCATTATATGTTTTATCAGAGCTCTTACTCCAAACTCCAGCATGTATACCCGGCTGAACACAGTAAGCATGTCTTATTTTTCCGTTTCCTTCATCCACAGCATATATATACGGATCCATCCATCTTTCTAATTTTTTACTACCAATTTTTGCATAATATCTTACACTATAGTAATCTTTTGCCACAGTAAATTTATTTAATGGTGGTTTTATCGATGTCATAGTAACTTTCGCATTAACATTCATGTTAAAGCTAAATAATGAGAAAAAAGCAATAATTGGTATTATCGCTTTTTTTACAAATAATTTATTAATAATCTTCATCATCACTATCATTCCCATCATCATATATATTATCTGAATCATCATTAACTTCATCATCTTTTTCTATTTGATCAATATCTTTTATTTCTGATAGACTTACGATTCCTAAATCTTCATCACTTATTGAAACATAGTTTACAAATGTACCAGCTTCTTTTCTTGATATATCTAGACTTAAAGTTAAATATTTTTTCTCACCTTCTTGGATAATTGTTCCAGATAATGATGTATTTTCTAATGTTCCATCATCATTTAATATCCAATCTTTATTTTCTTCATATGAATCATTAAATGTCATTCCATCTGGTAACATATCAATTACTCTATATACATATCCAGGATATGTACCCGAATTTTGTATTTCTATCGAATACGTAACTTTTATCTTCATATTATCTATATCTCTTATGTCTAACTTTGCAAAAGAAGTCTTTCCATACTCTTTAACATTAGATATTCCAAGTGCATTAGTTGTAGTAATACTAGAAATATATTTATTTAGTTTTACTTTATAATTTTTCTTAAGCATCAATCCTAGATTTATGTAATCTGCTATTCTATTATTTCTGAAAGTAATTTCATCAGTTCTTGCTACTCCATCCTCAAGTCTAAATGAAGAACTAACATTTCTACTTCCTACTAATGTTGGAGATAAACTATATCTGTTTTCATTATATTTTGCAACTACATAGTAAGATGTAGGAACAGAATCATATATTTCAAAAGTATAAACTCCCTTACTATAATTAAATCTAGCTCTAGTTTCATCACCTTCACTACTAGGATATAATAAATTATTTTCAGAATCATATAGTTCCATTTCTATGCTTTCTGCTTTTTTCTCATCATCTGATAATATTCCATCTTCGTTAAAATCAATCCATACGTTACCAGTTATCTTGTAGTTTTCAACCGACACTTTAATTGGAATAGTATTTTTAACTTCACTATCATTAACTATATAAACATTAGTATCATAATTGGTATATCCAGAATCTGCAGACGTGTTAAATTTTAATCCTGAAAATTTATAATGATTAGTATTGTCAAATGTTATTTTAGTTTTAATAGCTGTAATTGGAAGTCCTGATTCAGTATCTACTAACACATCATCTTCATAGTCAGTTGTACAATCTTTATATATATTGTTATTAACACTAGGTTGATTATCAGTTGTACATAGCATTCCTTGAGTGTTAGGGAAGGAAGCTGATGCTTTTATTTGACCAGTTTCATCGGTAGGAAATGCTGCTATTAAATATAATTCTTCGGTACTTTTTCTATTATATATATTTGCAATTATTTCAAAACTTCCACCCTTTGATATTGTATTAGTATTTGGATTTATTGTATATGTAATGTCTTTACTGCTTAAGAAAGTAATTTTTACACTTGAACTTTTGTTATCAAAAGTAGAAATATCAGTTATATTAGAATCGGTTGTAGTATTATCCTTACTAATTTGAACCTGTACCAATTCTTCAATATTTGCTGGAGTTTCAATATCATAATCAACATCTAAATATATCGGTGATATCCACTCATTTAACTTAGCTCCATTTAATTCATAAACAATCGTCTTTCCATTTACACTTTTTGGTGCTAAATAATTATTATTTGCTCTATAATTTACATGTTCTGGTAAAGATACAGTTATTTCCATGTCTACCGAATTGTAATCAACCGGATTCGTACTTATTAACGTTAATGGTAATTCAACTTTAGGATATATAGTGATAGTAGATGAAGTTTTGCTATCTAAATTAACCCTCGTTTCACTACCACTTCCATCAATACTAGCTGAAACTCTAGCCTTATATGGTGTAACATTTATTGATGTACTACCATTAGATGTTGTAATTCCATTGTACGTATTTGTTACATTTATATTAATTTTTCCAGAACCAGATACAGACGTAATTTTAAACTTGGTTCTAAAAATTACTTCTTGACCATTTTTTATAATTTCCTTTGTTTCACCATCTGATGAAGACTGTTTTACCGTATCATATTTTAAAGATTTGATTGATTTATTGTAATAGCTATTATAATCTTCTAATGTTTTTAATGATATATCATCTGTACCATCTGTTAAAATAATTCTCATTTCATCTAATGATTGTGCTTTTGAATTATATTCAAGATAATAACCTTTATTTTCTTCTGCTGATTCATTATATGCTGTATATATGAATGATGCAGGAGAATCGGCTCCTTGAGTAAACGATATGTTTCCGGATAATGAGTAATCAGAATCAGAATCTATAGAATTATAAGTTGATCTTACCTCAAGTATAAATTCTTCACCATATGCTAGCGTATCTACCGTTTTAGTTAAATCATCTGCTTTTTTTATGCTTACATTTGTTTTTCTTATACTGTTATTAGTTATCGTAGAATCGTTAGAACCTGAATTTACACCAATATATGAATCAATTTGTTTGTCCTTTAATGTTCCAGTAAGTCTAAATATTTTAGAATTTTCAGTATTTCCAATATTAGTAGTTATATAATATGAACCGAAAACTATAAAATTGCCATTCTTTTTAGGTCTTAATGAATCTATTAAATTTTTTCCATAAGCATCTGCTATATCATTATATATATAGTCATATACATAACCTTCACTATTATATGTTGCATAGCTACCTCTTGTAGTTATTCCAGATATATTTAAGGTATTTCCTTCTAATACAGCATTACCTGAATTATATACGTATGAATTTGAAATATTCATACTCTTTTTAGAATCTCTAGGAAAATCTTCACTACCCAATATATTTATGTCCTTTGTATCATTATAAAATACACCATATTTATCAGTTAAAGACATAGTTGTATCTTTCTCTAGACTATTTTTTCCACTTTCTACACCTAAATCTTTTATAGAAAAATTATTATCAAAATATAATCCAGATAAACTATTACTATATTTTGAAAGATCTATACCAACTAAAATACCAAAAGGTATATATGTATTGTTATCATCTAATGTGTACTTAGAACCGGCATATGATTTTGCGATTAATTCTGCCTTAGTACTTTTCACTGTTACTTTTGTTGAATTTTCCCCTTCAGTATCTCCAGTTAGAACATAACAATTTTCTTCTGATTCACCTGGTGTTCCGCTTGTTTTTTCACAAACAGTTATTTTAGGTGCTACTACGGTATCGTTTGATACATTATAAACCATCATGTAAAAGTTAAAATCAACTGAATTGTTTACTAAAGCATAATCATATAGGACAAATCTTCCATTTGCATCATATTCAAAGTCAGAATTATCACTAGCCGAAAAAGAAACATCTAATCCATTGTCAACTTCTGCAGTTAGTTTTATCGTTCTACTATTAATCTCATTTGAATCTGATGAAATATCCTCAGTTGGATTAATTTTTATAGGAATGTTATATACAACCGTACTAAAACTCTTTACTTCCCTTGGATTATCACTATCAGTACTAGTAACAGAAATATTACCGTTTGATGTTACCTTTATTTTTCCCTCATAAATATCATCTTCTGATGCGAATACAACAACTGCTATTATTGCTGATATTAAAAACAATCCAATAGTTGCAGATACATATTTATGATCAAATACGAACTTTTTTATTCTTACGCCTTGAATAATCGCCCAATTTTTTATACGTTTCATTATATTTTCCTGTTTCATGAGTACACTCCTCCAGTTTATTATACATACTAATTAAACTATAAAAAGGTTTAAAAGTCAATCGATATCAATGGAGAATAAAATAAAAAATCACCATAGTGGTGAATTTATAATAACATTCTTTATTAAAATATCTGAATACGAAAAACTTTTAGTATCTATACTTGTTTTTATCGTCCACACATTTTTATAAGTATCAAGTATAATTCCTTCATATGATTCATTTTTATTTCTTCCTACATCAACAAAAATTGTTACTTTTTTACCTATTAAGTTTTCTATTTTTTTTCTTATTTGTTCTAACATAAGTCCTCCTTATCTTGGATAGCCTGTTGTCATAACACCTTTTGTATAAACACCACCTATTCCATCTTTTCCACCACTAGTTTTAGATAATAATTCTAACAAATCAATATCTTTATTTTTATCAGAAAGACTAAGTGATAAAGCAATTATTGCTGGATCTAATGCATGTATATTTATTTTTTTAGGGCTAGATGCAAAATTTGCGCCTGATTTAATTAGTAATTCATAATCGGATTGACATGCTCCTGCTATTATAATTAATTTATCATAGTCCTTTTGAAACCTTCTGCAAGCTTTGGTGGCCTCTGAAAAAAACTTTGAATTATTTTTTATATTAGAATCATGTCCTGTTATGACTACAATATCTGGTTTCGTGTCTTCTAAATATTTAACAACATTTGCTGCCATTTCATTTTCGGGAGAATATACACCTATAGCTAATACATTGGCTTTTTTATAAAAATCTAAACACCTATTTAAGTACTCTCTGTCTCCATCTATATGTAGTATTTTTCCTGGTATATAAAAATAATCACTTCTTTCAAAATTTCTAATAGTTTCTAACTTTTCATAAAACTTTTCCTCATCAGTATCATCGCTTTCAGACACTAAAATTAAATCTTCTAAATCACTATCTGCCCATAATCTAACATTTATCCCTTTTAAATATGCTTTATTATCTATTATTTTTGCTATCTTAAAAACAACATCATTACCATGCGATATTCTAGAAACTAAATCCCCTACCTTAAACAAATTAATCACCCATATATATATATTCAAAAAAAGGCTAAACATTACTGTTTAGCTAAAGCATTCGATATATTTATGAATTCTTCTAAAGTTATAGTTTCCGCTCTATCATTAGTACTTTTATTGGTTTTACTTAATACATCATCAATGATTTTTAAATCATAATTCTTCAAGTTATTCTTTAACGTCTTTCTTTTTTGCTTAAATGAATCTTTTACCAATTTAAAAAATAATTCTTCATTAAGAGCCTTAATCGGATTTTCTTTTCTATTAAATACAACTATTGAACTATCAACATTTGGTTTAGGATAAAAGACGTTTCTAGATACAAAAAAGGCCTTCTTAATATTAAAATAATAAGTCAAAAAAACGGATAAAGAATTGTAACACTTGCTTCCTATATTAGCACTAAATCTATCTGCTACTTCATTTTGTACCATTACAACTATTCTAGAAACATTAATTTTTTCTTCTATAAATTTAACTATAATTGGTGTTGTAATATAATATGGCAAATTTGAGACAACCATAATTTCTTTATACTCATACTTTTTTATATCATTATTTATATTTCTATTTAAAAAATCATCAAAAATTATATCAATATTGTTATATTCTTTAAGAATCTCTTTTAAAGGCTCTTCTAAAGTCTTATCAATCTCATATCCAAGTACGTTTTTAGATACTAGACTAAGTTTTTTAGTTAATGCTGCCGCCCCAACACCTATTTCAATAACCAAAGTATCATGTGTAATATTACTTACCTTAACTATATTATCTAAAATATTTGTATCTTGTAAGAAATTTTGACCATACTTCTTTTTGAAAATAAAATTATTATTTTCCAATATTTCTCTCGTATTCATATTTAACCTCATAAATTAAAAGACAAATAAAATTATTTTATTTGTCCATATTTTAAATACTATCTCCATGATACAGCAATATCAATCTGAGTTGCATTTCTCTTAGCAAATCCACCAGTATCACAAACTATAGCTTCACCTAATGAACTTTGAATAATTGTTCCTTTTGGACGAATATCATAATTTGCCGCTACCATTACATATTTACCAAGCATTTTGACTCCATCCTCGCGAACCCAATATGGATATTCTTCTTCTGAGTACCCAATATTTCTCATTGTTCTAACAACACTAGACATATTCAAATTATAATAAGTTTCTTTACCTGATGGTCCCACTATAGCACCTTTACTTTTTGAAAGAACATCACCATTCCAATTATTATTTGTTGTTGTAGTAGTTGTTGTTGTAGACTCAGCATAAGTTTTCATTGCTGCAACATAATTGTTAGGATCAAATTTTTTCTCTGTTGCTGATATAGTCACTACATCAGTTTCTTCTTGAGAAAAGAATATCCCAGCCTTTGAAAAACCAATAAATGCAACTAAGCATACCACAAGCATGAATATTGCATTTCTAATTTTTCTATTAAAATATTTCACTTTTTCACCTCATAAACTCTAAATGAGTTCGTTAATAATAGTACCATAATATCTGCTATAAGTCAAATTTAGCCATTACGTTATGTCCAGTTATCTCTGAAACTTCTTCAAAGGATACAGACTTAATCTCTGCAATTTTACTTGCTATTAATGATATATTACATGGAGTATTTTTTATTCCTCTATATGGTTCTGGAGTTAAATATGTGCTATCTGTTTCAAGAGAAATATTACATAAATCTAATTTTTCTACTATTTCCTTTATTTTTTTTGAATTTTTAAAAGTAACTATTCCACCTACTCCAATTAGAAACCCTAAATCAATAAATTTCCTTGCCATTTCATAACTTCCTGAATAGCAATGCATTATGCCATTTACTTTGTATTTCTTTAACAATTCATATGTATCATATATAGAGTCTCTACTATGAACTACTACAGGTAATTTATTATCTTTAGCTAGTTGCAACATTTTTGAAAAAATAAGTTTTTGCTTATCTTTATTATCAGTTGTCCAATAATAATCTAATCCAATTTCTCCTATTGCAACTACTTTATCACATTTTGCTAAATCACTTATAACCTTAAAATTATCATCACTATAATCATCTATATTCTCTGGACCAATCCCAATAGATGCATAGACATTTTCATTCTTACTTGCTATTTTAATAGCTTCCATGCTACTTTTAACATCAAATCCACTAATTATTATTTTTTTTGTTTCACTTTTAAATACCAAACTTAAAACATCATCCACATTTTCATATTCACTACTTAATACGTGACAATGAGAATCTATTAACATAACATCACCAAAAAAATTATACCACACTAATGATATAATTTTAATAACAAAAACCTGACAAATAAAACTAAAACCGCTACAAAATACACCACATCTATTAGCATATTACTTTCAATGTACATAAAGCCCGCAAACATCAAAAGTATAAGAAAAAATATAACTTTTGTAATAAAGCATCTTCTTTCTTCTAGCACCTCTTTACGGTTCATAAAATATTCTCCTTTTTATCATATTTAAATGCATACAACACCCAAAATATAACACAATATCATATAAACTGTAAATAATTTTGACAAATTTTTCGTTTATTAGACAAATATTTACGTTTTAATAACTTTCCAAATACTCTTTCAAAAAATCAGAATAGAAATTACAAATATCATTATTACTTTCCTTATTTTCAAAAAACTCAAATATGATTGCACCAAACAAATCACCATTTGGTAAAATTTGATTTATCTTAAAATTATCTTCAATAACATAATCATCAAATAATGTAACTTTTTTAAGACCATTCAAAATGCTATTATTCTTTATTTGTTCTTCTAATGCTAAACTAATCTTTTTATTAATAAATTCTTCTTTTGTAGAAAATATTACTTTATCTAAGTCAGTAACATAAATATTACAATTTATCTTTTTTCCTAACATTTTTATAAAAACATTAATAAATTCTTCACTATTGCTAAGCTGAGAATATTTTCTTAATGATAAAGTATCCTTATCCGACAAAGATATTTCAAGTAATTCACCGGATTTTAGATGCATACTCTTTCTTAATTCTTTTGGAATAACTATTCTTCCTAGTTCATCAATTCTTCTTGTTATACCTGTGTTTCTCATACAATCTTCCTCTCTTTTTTAGAATGTATAAAAAACATAATTTTATTCAATAATATCCATCATTTCAACTAAATAATATATAAAATGTCTATCAAGATTTTTAAGTGATAAAGTTATTTTAAGCATACCATTTAAATACATAACGTTAAAATTCTGACTAATTTTAAATAATCTAGTAAGTAAAACAGAGCCATTAATTTTAGATGATATATTATTGCTAAAGTATAAAGTTATTTCATTATCTGTTTGAATTACCTTTTGAACCTCTTTCTTTCTTGCTAAGACATCAAACAATTCCTCTAACATATATATAATAATTTCTTCATCTAATTCTCCAAATCTATCTTTTAATTGCCTTTTTACTTCCAAAAATTTATCATAAGAATCTATTGTATTAATAATTTTATGAATTTCAATCTTTAAATTTTCATTTTCTGCATATTTATCACTTATATGTGTTGCAACTTGAATAAGTGGTTTTTCTTCTATAACATCGGTATCATCAGAAGTAGATTCACTATCTTCCTTATTATTTTTCAATTTTTCTACTTCTTCATTTAATATTTTCATATACATATCATAACCAATAGCATCAATAAAGCCAGATTGCATGGAACCTAGTATATCTCCTGCACCTCTGATTGATAAATCCCTTACAGCTAGTGCATATCCACTTCCTAGTTCTGTAAATTCTTTTATTGCGTTAAGCCTTTTTACCGCTATATCATTTAATTCCTTGTTTTTATCATACATTAAATAAGCATATGCTATATTCTTTCCTCTACCTATTCTTCCCCTTATTTGATACAACTGGCTCAATCCAAAATAGTCAGAATCTAGAACAATTAAAGTATTTGCATTTTGAATATCAATTCCTGTTTCTATTATAGTTGTACAAACTAATACATTATATTTTTTATCTACAAATGATTCCATAGCTTCTTCTATCTGAGCTTTACTCATTTGTCCGTGAACGTATGTAACACAAGCCTCAGGAACTAATTTCTTTATCCTTGAAACTTGATTTTCAATCTTAGAAACATTATTATACAATAAAAATACCTGACCATCTCTATATAACTCTTTATATATTGCATCTTTAATAACTTGTTCATTCTCCCTTAAAACATAGGTTTGTATGGGATATCTAAATGCTGGCGGAGTTTCTATTAGTGATAAACCTCTTATTCCAGCAAGAGACATTTGCAAAGTTCTTGGTATTGGAGTAGCTGATAAGGTTAAAACATCAATGGAATTCTTTAACTCTTTTATTTTTTCCTTATGAGTAACTCCAAAACGTTGTTCCTCATCAATAACTAATAATCCTAAATCTTTATACACAATATCTTTACTAAGTAATCTATGTGTTCCTATTATTAAGTCTATTTTTCCAGACCTTAATTCTTCAAGTATTATATTTTTCTTATTAGGTGTAACAAATCTATTCAAAACTTCTATGTTAATTCCAAAACCACTAAATCTTTCTTTCGCATTTTCATAATGCTGATTAGATAAAATAGTTGTAGGACATAAAAATGCAACTTGTTTTCCAGATCTAATAGCTTTAAATATGGCTCTAAATGCAACTTCTGTTTTGCCATATCCAACATCACCACATAATAATCTATCCATAGGTATTGGCAATTCCATATCATGTTTAATTTCATTTATTGCTCTTATTTGATCTTTAGTTTCAGTATATGGAAAGTTTTCTTCAAATTTATACTGTTCTTCATCATCATCTATGAATGCAAATCCAGGTATTAATTTTCTTTTTACCGATACATCAAGTAATTGCTTTGCTATATCCTTTACTTTTCCCCTAATTCTAGCTTTTTGTTTAACCCAATCTGTACTGCCTAATTTGTTAAGTCTTGGTTTAGCATTTTCATTTGAGGAATACTTACTTATAAGTTCTATTTTTGAGGCTGGAATATATAGTTTATCCTTGTCCTTATACTGAAGATATATGTAATCCTTTTTTATACCTTTACTTTCTAATGTAACTATGCCTAAATATCTACCAATACCATGAGAAGCATGTACAACATAATCACCTATTTCTAACTTGTTTATATCTTTTATTTTAGAACCATATCTAAACTTACTTTTGTATCCAACCACACTACTTTTTTTATATAATTCATTTGTAGTCAAATAAACATAATCATTTATTATAAAACCATTTAAAAGATTTATTTTTATTATATTTACATAATCTTCTTTTATATCATCTTCATTAGTAATTAGTGACTTGTATTTAATATTATCGATAAAATTATTAATTATCTGTCTGTCATTTATGCATACAACGACCTTTTTATTTTCCTTTAACATCTTACCTATAAAACTATTAATCTGTTCAAAATTACCATTAAATAGTGGAATTTGACCAGTTTTATAGGATTCTATATTGTCAGAGTTAATAACATTATTTAAACTACTAATATTAATATAATCATCTGGAATTAATTCATTAATATCATACATATACTTATCTATATCAAAATTATCAGTTAATTTAAACTCAGTTATTTCTTCTAAAACTCTTGCATAGGCAAGTGTTAATTTTTCTAAGTCCATGAATATAATCTTCTTTTTATCAAAATAATCTGAAATTGAACTTATATTATTAGTTACTCTCGGAAGTAAGCTCTGCCTTTTTGGAACATCAATTTTTCTTTCATTTATGAATTCAGAAAAAGGATTTATATCAAAATATTCTATTTTTGATAATGATAGCTGATTATCCGCACTAAAAAACCTTATTTCTTCTACTTCATTATCGAAAAATTCTATTCTTACCGGATTTTCATAACCGAACGGAAATATATCCAAAATGTAGCCTCTGTTCGCAAATTCACCCGTTTTTGTAACTAATGATTCTTTTTGATAACCTAACAGATAAAGTTTTTCAATTAATTCATTTCTATCAATAGAATCATTTATTTTTATGTTAATTTTTAAACTATTCCATAATTTTTTTGTAGGTAAAAATCTTAAAAATCCCATTAAATTCGTTATTACTATTCTTTTTGTGATATCAGATGATATTTCATTTAATGTTTCTATCCTTCTCACCATCAAATCTGGAGACATTATAGCGATTTCATTCATTAAAAAATCATCGGCTGGAAATAAAAGAATATCTTCTGAAGAATAATAAGATAAACTTTTATATAAAGTATTTGCTTCATATAACGTATTAGTTACTATAACTAATGTTTCATTCAATTCACAAAAAAGATTCCAAACATATGCAGCTTGGACTTCTTTATTTATGCCAATAACGTTTAATTTTTTATCTAATAATCCATGCTTAAATATTTTTTTAAACATTAGAATCACCACTCTTATTGTTGTTTTTTAGTGTTATATTTACTCATTAATTCGTTAAATGGAGTACTAAATGATTGTAATACTATATCAGATACTTTATCTACAACACCCGCAATAATTTTTTTCTCTTCTTTACTCAATTTTCCAAGAACATAATCCTTTGTATCTATTTCCTTATCATTTGAAATACCTATTTTAATTCTTTTATATTCATTTGTTTTTAATTGATTTTCTATGTTTTTAAGTCCGTTATGCCCGCCCGAACTTCCTCTTTCTTTTAACTTAATACTACCTACTGGTGTATCTAAATCGTCACTTATTATTAAAATATCTTCCGTTTTTATATCGAAAAATTTTACAAACTCTATCATTACATCACCAGATAAATTTATGAAATTTTGAGGTTTTAAAAAAATTATATGACACATATCAAGGAAACAATCAAAGTAAATAGCATTATTATTTTCTTTCCATGTATTAATATTTAATTTCTTTGCTATATCATCTATAACCATAAATCCCATGTTATGTCTTGTATTTTCATATTTTTTACCAGGATTTCCTAATCCAACTACTAATTTAATTTTCATCATTGCCTCCATCAAATATTCTTTTAATTTCTTCTTTATATGTACCATCATCATTATGTATTATTAAGTTACTTTCAAGTTTTATTCCAGGTTTTCCATTTTTACTACCCTCTATCAATACCAAGTTAGACTCCGAATTAAAAAATGGATATATAAATTTTAACCTTTTAGGTTCAATATTGTTATTTCTCATTTCTACAATGATATCTATTAATCTATCTGTTCTATGAACCAATGCAATTTTACCATTATTTTTTAATAATTTTTTAGCAACTTTAAAAATTTGGTTTAAATTTAAATATATTTCGTGTCTTGCTATAGATTTTATCTCATTTTTATTAATATAGTTATCTTCGTCAAATTTAAAATAAGGGGGATTACAAGTTATAAGGTCAAATGTGTCAGTTTCATATATCGATGGTAAATCATTAACGTCTAAATTAATGATTTCTATTTGTTTCTCTAAGTTATTAATTGCAACACTTTCTATTGCCAAATCATAAACCTCTTTTTGCAATTCAACTCCAATTATCTTATTAGATGTTTTACAACTCAAAAAAAGAGGAATAGGTGCATTCCCTGTACAAAAATCCACTATCTTCGTTTTTTTATTAACATTAACGAAATTTGCTAGTAAAACAGAGTCAATTGAAAAATTAAACCAATTTGTGTCTTGAACAATTTTTAAGTTATTATAATTTAATAAATCATTTGTTACTTTCATCTTTTTTTTCCACAGTAATTATTTCATTATCACTTATTTTTATTTTATAAGTTCTTTTTAAAACGTCCAATTCACATACTCTACCACTTTTATCGCCATAAGTTACCATTTCACCAATTTTAGGTAGTTCTTTTCTGTATTTAGAATACGTTTCATCCTCATACCCTAAACAGCAAAAAAGTCTGCCACAAGCCCCATTTATCTTGTTAGGATTAAGTGCAATTCCTTGTTCTTTAGCCATATTTATAGAAACACTATTAAAATTAGTTAAAAAGGTTGAACAACATAATGGTCTTCCACATGGCCCTAAGCCTGAAATTTCCTTTGCCTTATCACGTACACCAATCTGCCTTAATTCTATTCTAGTTTTATACTTTGCCGCTAATATTTTAGCTAACTCTCTAAAATCAACTCTATCATCCGCTATAAACTTAAAAATTAACTTTTTTCTATCTAAAGTGTATGAAGCATCATATAATTTCATGTCTATATTTTCTTTTTCTACTATCTTTTGAGCATAGTTCAATGCTTTTTGTGCATCTATTATGTTAATTCTATTATTTTTTTTGTCATCTTTTGTTGCTATTCTTATAATATTTTTTAGTGGTAAAAAGATATCTTCTTGCTTTTTAGTTATTATATCTGTTGCAGCTTGTGCGATTTGAACCCCTCTTTCTGTTTCAACCACAACAAATTCATCTTTATTGATAATAAAATTTTGAGGAGAAAAATAATAAATTCTTCCACCATCTTCGAATCTAATTCCTATCACATTTATCATTTGTTATCTCCCCTATTCCAATTACTAAATTATTTATAAACAATAACATATTTACATTATAATCCAATTTTTTCATATTTTCTAATATAAACGATATTTTTTTAATTATTTTATCTGATGATTCACCATATGAGTAATTTTTCAAAAATTCATTGCCATATATGCATTTTTCATCATTTGTATTTTTAAATTCTAATGAATTTTTATAAAGTAATAAAAATAATTTTAACAAATTAAGCATTTCTTGTTTACTATCATATAATTTTAAAATTTTATCTTTTGTGTCTATTAAAACTGATTTATAATCATCATTAGTTTTAATAAATAAATCAGTCCCTATCTCAATTTTTTCAGGTTCAAGCCCACACATTTCTTGAATTTCTGAAAAATCATGATTAACTTTTTTATTTTTTAATCTTATAATTTGGCATCTAGATGCTATTGTATTAATCACTTTATCTATGTTTGTCGTCGTAAAAATTGCAATTGTATTACTGTCAGGTTCTTCTAAAAACTTTAATATAGAATTTGATGATGACTGATTTAATAATTCCAAACAGTTTATAATATATATTTGATTTTTCCCTTCTATAGAATTTGTTTGAAAGGTATTTTTAACATCCATTATAGCTTCTTTTTTAATAATGTTATTTATAGGATTAATTATTTTAACTTCATTAAATTCATCATTATCTATTCTCATACATATGTTACATTTAGAACAATTATTATCATATTTATTAGGGCATGCAAAAACTTTAGCTAATTTCTTAGCCTTATCTTGTAGCATTTTTTCATCATTACCTACCAATATATATGCTTGTGTATTCATTTCTTTATCAACGTAATTATGAATAATCTTATTTAAAACCGTTTGTTCATCATATAATTCCATACTTTTCCTCTCAATAATTCATTAAAAGAAACAATGCTAGACCTATTACCCCTGGCACATCTAACATACTAACTATTAATATTGTTACTAAATTTATAGGTATAATTAAATTAAGTGATGACAAAAATACGTTATATGCAAATAATATTAACATACCTATAATTATTTTTTTTACTATCTTCATTAAAATTTTTAACATATATTTCTTCACCCTTAATTAAAAATATGTTAAAAATCTTTTTTTATGTTAACTCACTTCTATTCTTAAATGCCATTTCCAAAGTTAAATTATCCAAATACTCCATATCGGTTCCTATTGGTACACCTTGTGCTATCTGAGTAATTTTAACATCTTTATTTTCTAATAATTTTCTAATATATAGTGAGGTAGTATTTCCTTCTATACTTGGTCTTAATGCTAAAATAACCTCATGTATATTTTCCTTATCTATTCTTTCTACCAACTTATTAATTGATAAATCTTCAGGATTTATTCCATCTATTGGAGATATAAGTCCCCCTAAAACATGGTATTTACTTTTCCAAATACCTAATTTTTCAAAGACATATACATTTTTTTGTTGTTCTACAACACATAATATTTCACCATTTCTTGACTCATCATCACATATTAAACATTTGTTTGCATCAGTTAAACATCCACAAATAGGACAAGTTACCACATCCTTTTTTAAGTTATAAAGAGCCTCACAAATATCTTTTAACTGTTTTTCATCTAAGTTTAATATTGAAAATGCGTATCTTTCGGCTGTTTTTTTACCTACACCAGGTAATAATTCAAGAAAATCAATAATTTTTTGCAGTTGTTTTGGATAATTATATTGGTTCATTTTTTTTAAAATAAGCTACCAAAATTGCCCATTTGGCTTCCCATTTTTTCTTCTATATCTTTTTTTATCTTTTTATTAGCATCATTTACTGCAATAACTATCATATCCTGTAATATTTCTATATCATCTTTATCAAGTGAATCAATTTTTATTTTAGCAGATAGAACTTCTCTATTACCGTTCATAATTACTTCTACTAATTCTGATTCTCCCTTATATTCTTTTTTTTCTATTTCATTCTTAGACTCCATAACTTTTTTTTGCATATTTTGAGCTTGTTTCATTAAAGCTTGTAAATTCATTTTAATTTTCCTCCATTTCTATCAAATCACAAAAATCATTAACTGAATTTTGTTTCAATTCTTCTTTAATTTTATTCAGCAAATCTTCTTCTGATTCTAATTTTAACTCATTTTTTTTTGTTTTTTCCACATATATAGGTCTTATTTTCTTCCAATAATCACTAGTTATGTACACAATTTTATATTTGTTTTTAAAAATTTCTTCCAGCATTTTTTTACTCAAATCATATAATTTTTCAATTTTATTAACTGAGCTATCTACTGGTAATGTAATTATTATTCCATTAGATGATGCTGCAACCGGAATGCTATCGGTTAATATTCCAGCTACAATTTTATAACTTTCATCAGTTAAATAATTAGAAATCAATTTCCACCCTTCTAAAACTACTTTAATGTTATTTTTAGAAGATTCTTTTAATATATTATTTATTCTTACGTCCTTTATTTTTTCAATATTTGACTTTAATAGACTCTCTTCTTCATTTTCTCTCAATGTTTCACGTGGAACATTACTTTCCATTTTTAGTTCTTTTCCTGATAATGTTTCACGTGAAACATTGTTTTTATTGTTTAAATCTTTATCATCTAAATAGCTAATACTATTTTTTTTAAACATTTTATCAATTAATTTAAACATATTAACTTCAAAGACAATTCTTTTTTGATAACTGTTTTTTATTTCTTCAATCATGCTATTTAAACTATCAATTATATTATATAAATTAGTATCACTTATTTTTTCAAAAAAATCAATTTCTTGTTCAGTGACTTTTTTAGATTCTAAGGTTTTTTTATAAACAATTCCTTTGTATGCAAAATTCAACATTTTCTTATTAATTAATAAAAAATCTTTATTTTCTTTGTCAAATTCATCAATAATATCTATTATTTCTTTATAATCTTTTTTTAATAAACATTTAAAAACATTTAAAACATCTTCATCTGTTATTGTTCCTAATAAACTCTCTAAATCCTCTTTGTTTATTTGTTTATCTGAATATATGTATGCTTGATCTAGCATTCCTATTGCATCCCTCATACCTCCATTAGAATTGTTTATTATTAAATCTAATGAATCATCCGTAATGTTTATTTTTTCTAAATCACATATTCTTTTCAAACATTCTCTCATAGAATGCTCATTTATATTTTTAAAATCATATCTTTGGCACCTAGAAATAACTGTATTTGGAAGTTTTTGGGGTTCAGTTGTTGCCAATATAAATATTATATGATTTGGTGGTTCCTCCAATGTTTTTAATAATGCATTAAAAGCCCCAATCGATAGCATGTGTACTTCATCTATAATATATATTTTGTATTTAGATACAGCAGGAGCTAAATTAACTTTACTTCTAATTTCTCTAATTTCGTCTACACCATTATTAGATGCCGCATCTATTTCTATTATATCAGGATTGCTATTTTCATTAAACGAAATACAATTACTACATTCATTGCATGCATCCCCATCCTTATTATTCAAGCAATTTATCGTCTTAGCAAATAATTTGGCACAGCTAGTTTTACCAGTTCCCCTAGGTCCAGTAAACAAATAAGCATGATTAATTTTTTTATTTTTTATAGTATTTTTGAGAGTTTTAACTATTGTATCTTGACCATATACATATTTAAACTGTTTTGGTCTATATTTACGATATAAAGTTTGATATTTCATATCCACACTCCTCTCATATAAATTATACCATTTTACATAAAAAAAAGAAATGTTTCACGTGAAACATTACCTTCTTATTTCTGAAAAAAAATCTTGAATCATTTTTTTGAACTCGTCACTATATTGTGATAAATGTATATATTCTTGGCTCGAGTTATTATTGTCATTCTTCTTGACCATATAATATACTTTGGATATTCTGGATAGTTTTATAGCACCTGTACACATATCACATGGTTCTAGTGTAATATACATTTCACATCCATTTAATCTCCAATTTTTCAATTTTTTTGATGCTTTCTTGATAGCTAAAATTTCTGCATGAAGGGTTGCATTTTTATCTTTTTCAACCATATTATATGCCTTGGCAAGTATTTTACCATCTTTCACTACGATTGCACCGACTGGTATTTCTCCTTTTTTATAGGCCTTTTTAGCCAATCTTATTATTTCTTCATAATATTTTTCCTGCATATGATTTTATTATATGTTTCACGTGGAACATTACCTTTCTTTTATATATGTATTTATATATCTATGTTTCACGTGGAACATTACCTTTCTTTTATATATGTATTTATATATCTATGTTTCACGTGGAACATTATTCTGTGCAAAATAAAAGCACACACAGAAAGAGGTTATTAAGGCTGCTATCTCTCAATCCTGACCTGGTTCTAACATTTCTGTTGTGCAATTTAATTTTATTATAATATTAAATTAAAATCAAGTGTTTTTATAACAATGTTTCACGTGGAACATTACCTTTCTTTTATATATGTATTATATATCTATGTTTCACGTGAAACATAAAAAAAGGAATGTAAATTCCTTTTAAAATTATTCACTAGCATCTGTCTGATCATTTTCTATTTCTTTTTCAACAACAGAAACAGTTGCAACTCTTTGTCCTTCTCTTAAATTCATCAATCTAATTCCTTGAGTAACTCTGCTCATTTTTGATACTTTATCAGATGAAATTCTAATTACGATGCCTTGATCTGTTATCAACATTATATCATTATCATCCTTAACTGTTTTAAATGCTACAATTGTTCCATTTTTATCAGTTATATTTAATGTTTTAACACCCTTACTTCCTCTATGAGTCATTCTGTATTCATTTATGTCAGTACGTTTTCCATAGCCTTTTTCTGTTACAACCAATATATCTTGATTTTCTTTTGCTATTTCTGCACCTACACATAAGCAATCTTCTGATAATTCGATTCCTTTAACACCACTAGCAGTTCTTCCCATTATTCTTATTTCATTTTCATTAAATCTTATCATTCTACCATTACTAGATGCTATAACAACATCATCATTTCCATTTGTAAAATGAACGGTTAATACTTCATCATTTTCTTTCAATGTAATAGCTATTTTTCCAGTTTTTCTAATGTTTTCAAATTCACTAACGGATGTACGTTTTACTAAACCATTTTTAGTTATTATAACTAAATATTTATTCTCTTCTGAGCCGTTATCCAATAATATATTATTGATTTTTTCATCTTTTTCAATTTGAAGTAAATTAATTATTGGTAGTCCCTTCGATTGTCTTGAAAATTCAGGAATTTCATATCCTTTTATTCTATATACTTTTCCCTTATTAGTAAAGAATAGTACATGATTATGAGTAGTACCAGATTTCAATATTTCTACGAAATCTTCATCATTAGTTGCCATTCCTTTAATACCTACTCCACCCTTATTTTGAAGCTTATAAGTATCTGTTGGCATCCTCTTTATATATCCTTTATGAGTTAATGCTACTACTATATCTTCAACTGGTATTAATGATTCATCTTCAATGTAATCAACAGCTGTCATATCAATTGAAGTTCTTCTTTCATCTCCATATTTTCTCTTAATTTCTAACATTTCTTCTTTAATTATGTTCATTACTTTTTTGTTAGAAGCTAATATGGATTTTAATTCTGCTATTTCTTTTGTTAAATCATCTAATTCAGCTTCTATTTTTCCTCTTTCTAAGCCTGTTAATCTCTTTAATCTCATATCTAATATACTTTTTGCTTGTATCTCAGATAATTTAAACTTATTCATTAACTTATTTTGAGCATCTTCATCTGATTCAGAATTTCTTATTATGCTTACAACTTCATCTATATTATCTAATGCTATTTTTAATCCTTCTAATATGTGAACTCGTGCTTCATCTTGTTCTAAATCAAACTTTGTTCTTCTAATTATTACTTCTTTTTGATGATCAATATATTTTGATATTATTGATTTTAAACCTAACGTTTTTGGTGTACCATTATCTATAACTAAGAAAATAATTCCATAATTAGTTTGAAAATTAGTATGTTTATATAAATTATTTAAAACAACTTGTGGATTTGCATCCTTTTTTAATGTTATGGTAATTTTAACACCATTCTTTAAATCAGTATGATAATCTGATATTCCATCTATAATCTTATTATGAACTAATTCTGCAACCTTATTTTTAAGTTCCATAGTATTAACACCATAAGGAACTTCAGTTATTACAATTTGATTATGATTGTTTTTTTCCTCTATATAGGCCCTACTTCTTATAGTAATAGAACCTCGGCCAGTTTCGTAAGCCTTTCTAATACCAGAATTACCAAGAATTACACCACCGGTTGGAAAATCAGGCCCCTTTATGTAATTCATAAGTCCTAACGTATCAATTTCCGGATCATCTATATATGCAACACATCCATCTATAACTTCTGACAAATTATGTGGTGGTATATTTGTTGCCATACCAACAGCAATGCCCATTGAACCATTAACTAATACATTTGGAATTCTAGACGGTAAAACTACTGGTTCTGGACTTGTTTCATCAAAGTTTGGCATCATATCTACCGTATTTTTTCTAATATCTCTAAGCATTTCAAGTGATATCTTAGATAATCTAGCTTCTGTATAACGGTATGCAGCAGCTCCATCACCTTCTATATTACCAAAGTTACCATGCCCATCAACCATCATATATCTTTGGTTAAAATCTTGTGCTAATCTTACCATTGCATCATATATTGATGAGTCACCATGTGGATGATAATGTCCCATAACATAACCAACTGTTGTAGCTGATTTTTTGTGTGGTTTATCTGGTGTATTTCCTTCTTCAAACATTGACCATAATATTCTTCTATGAACTGGTTTTAATCCATCTCTTAAATCAGGAATCGCGCGTGATGTTATAACACTCATTGAATAATCTAGAAAGGAATCTGATATTTCTTTTACGATATCATTTTTCGCATGGCTATCTCTTTCGTGAAATGTTCCTCCATACTCTCCTGATTCGTTTTCTTCATTTTTTTCTATTTCTTTATTCTCTTCCATCAAAAAACCTCCTATATATCCAAATTCTTAACATATTGTGCATTTTGTTCTATAAATTCTCTTCTAGGTTCTACTTCTTCACCCATTAATTTACTAAACATCGCATCAGCGGCAACACAATCATCTACTGTTATTTTTCTAAGTACTCTCTTTTCTATATCCATGGTAGTTTCATTAAGTTCTTCAGCATCCATCTCCCCAAGACCTTTCATACGAGCTATTTCGGCTCTTTGTCTAACATTTTCTGGAAGTGAAGCTAAATAACTTTCTTTTTCTACCTCGTCAAGAACATATTTTCTAGTTTTACCATGCATTATTCTAAATAATGGTGGTTGTGCAGCATACACATGTCCTGCCTCAACAATTGGCTTAAAGAATCTATAAAATAAAGTTAGAAGAAGTACTCTTATATGCGAACCATCAACATCGGCATCGGTCATTATAATTATTTTATCGTACCTTAGTTTGTCTAAATTAAATTCTTCACCAATTCCAGTACCAAATGCCGTTATAATTGTTCTTATTTCTTCATTTCCTAAAGCTCTATCTAACCTTGCTTTTTCAACATTAAGTATCTTACCTCTTAAAGGAAGAATAGCTTGAGTCATAGAATCTCTACCTTTTTTAGCGGAACCACCTGCTGAATCTCCTTCGACTATAAATATCTCTGATACTTTTGGATCTTTACTCTTACAATCTGATAGTTTTCCAAAGAAGTTTGTTGTCGCTAAATCACTTTTTCTTGTAATTTCCCTTGCTTTTCTAGCTGCATTTCTAGCTCTTGATGCTAAAAGTGCTTTATTTACTATGATTTTTGCATCTTCAGGGTTTTCAAGTAAAAATTTCTCAAATCCGTCTGAAAATACCTTGTCAGCTAATTTTCTTACTTCTGAATTTCCTAATCGGCCCTTTGTTTGCCCTTCAAATTGTGGATTTGGATGCTTACAAGAAATTATCATCGTAATGCCTTCTTTTACGTCATCACCAGTTAAAGATTCATCTTTTTCCTTTAGCATACCTGTTTTTCTTGCATATGCGTTTATAACTCTTGTAAGTGCTCTTTTTACTCCATCTTCGTGAGTACCACCATCATGCGTATTTATATTATTTACGAAAGAATAAATATTTTCGTTATATCCTGTATTATATTGCAAAGCAACTTCAAAAAATACGTTATCTTCTGTTCCTTGTAAATGAATTATATCTTCGTGAATTGGAGTTTTTCCTTTATTTATAAACTTTACGTATTCAGAAATACCACCTTCATACATAAATGTTTCACCAGTTGTATCTTCTAAATCACGGTCATCTCTTAATGTTATTCTAAGTCCTCTATTTAAAAATGCTAATTCCCTTAGTCTTACTTTCAAAGTATCATAATCATATATATCTGTATCAAATATTTCGGCATCAGGTTTAAAAGTTACCCAAGTTCCTGTTCTATTTTCTTCACAAGTTCCTATTTCTTTTAATGGTGACACAGTATGTCCACCTTTTTCAAATCTTATTTTATATATTTTACTATTTTTATAAACCGTAACTTCTACCCAGCTAGACAATGCATTAACAACAGATGCACCAACACCATGCAATCCACCTGATACCTTATATCCGCCTCCACCGAATTTTCCACCAGCATGAAGAACAGTATATACGGTTTCTACTGTGGATATCTTTGTTTTAGGGTGTATATCAACTGGTATACCACGTCCATCATCTTTTACTGTAATAGAATTATCCTTATTAATTATAACTTCTATATTATTACAATATCCAGCTAATGATTCATCTATTGCATTATCAACAATTTCCCAAACAAGATGGTGTAATCCTTTAACGTCTGTAGTACCTATATACATACCAGGTCTTTTTCTTACAGCTTCTAGTCCTTCTAGTACCTGAATATCCGAAGCATCATAATGTTCTTTATTTTCTTCCATAACTATTTCTCCTTTTCAAAGTTACCATTTTGAACTATATAAACATCAGATTTTTCCTTTAAATCATCATTTATATCTTTAATATCAGTAGTAGTAATAAATATTTGTACATCATTTTTAAAGTATTTTATTATGTTATTCTTCTTTTTATCATCTAATTCACTAAATATATCATCTAATAAAATAATTGGTTTTATGTTTTTCTTATTAATAAAAACTTCTATTTCAGCTAATTTTAAACTTAATATTGAAAGTCTTTGCTGTCCTTGTGAACAAAATTCCGTCACATCCAATTCATTTAAATACATTTTAAAATCGTCTTTATGACAGCCTAAAAGTGTAGTTTTTTGAATTAATTCATTCGATAGTATAGAATCATACTTATCTAATAAATATCGTCTTAAATTGCTTCTTTTTAGTGTTTCATCATCTATAAAACTTTTATATTTAATAGATAATGTCCCATTACCAAACAATTCTTTAAAAACACTCCCTAAATAGTAATTAATGTCACCAATGAATTTATATCTTAGTTTTACTAGATTAATGTTTTTATCTACTAATCTTTCAGTAATTATATTAAAATATGTTTTATCAAATTTATAACCATTTTTCTGTTTTAGGTACTCATTTCTTTGCTTAAGAATTTTATTATATTCTTTAAGTTCCATTACATATTCGTTACTAAATTGTGATAATTCGATATTTAAAAACTTTCTTCTAACTGAAGGTGTACCCTTGATTATATCAAGATCATCAGGACAAAACATTATAACATTTAACCTTGATAGATAATTACTTATTCTTTTTTGAGCAATATTGTTAATAGATACTTTTTTACCTTTTTCATTTAAAAGAATTGATAAATAATTAGTATTATCCTTTTCATCTTCATAAACGCCTTCTACCTTTGAATATAATTCATCTTGTTTAATTAGATTCAATTCTTGATTCGTTCTATGAGATTTGGTAATAGCCAAAAAATATATACTTTCAAGAAGATTTGTTTTACCTTGAGCATTGTTTCCTATAAATATGTTTATATTTTTTGAAAATTCTAAATATAAACTAGAAATATTTCTAAAATTATTTAAATTTATACTCTTCAGAAACATAATTTGCAATTTTTAAGCTCATATAAAACACCTAACATCTTTCTAGTACACTACTACATACAATTTAATTATACCACAAAATAAGCTTAATTTAAGCAAAAAATGCATATTTTAGCAATTTAATGCATTTTTTATCCTTTTATTTAATAAAGATTCTAATCTAGTAGCTCTAAGCACCTGATTATCTAATATATTATATGGTATATCAATAGGTAATTGTTTTCCACAGGAAAAATTTACTATTGATTTTTTATCAGTTGCATAATAGTCTTCCAAATTATTCAGTGAAATCCAGCTACACCCTTCGACTCTTGGTGATAACGTTGGAAAAAATATAATAGGATTACTTTCTTCTATTATTATTGGTGCTTTGTAAGAAATACCTAATATTTCCTTAGTTCCTTTTAGCCTACCTAGATATGAACTGCCAAAAAATTTACAACTTTTATCAACTATTTTTGTTGTGGATAAATTAACTTCAAACTGATCGTTCTTTTCAATCACTAATGATTTATCTAGTCCTAAATAAATTATTGCATATGTATTTTTGTTTATTTCATATTGTTTCATATCAAAACCCTCCATAAAAATATACATATATTATCCACAGCATGCAGAATTTTTTTGTCGTTTTTTATTAGGATTTAAAAAAAATGCACAAATGTGCATTTTAATAAGTTATTATAGGTACTATTAATTGTAATATGGTATCATCCGATTCATCAGCTACTATAATAGGTTTCATTTCATCATTAAATTTTAACACTACATTTGTGCTTTCCACTGTTTTAATGGCATCCATCATAAATTTAGAAGAAAAAGCTATCTTTATATTATTTTCGTTATTTTTATTTATTTCTAATCTTTCTTCTACCCTACCTATTTCTGGAGAATTTGATGATATAACAACTTCATTATCTATACATTCAAATTTTATTATATTTTTATCCTTTTCACTTGTTAATAATGCTGCTCTATCTATTACATTATATAAATCTGTACAATTAGCAGTTATTTCAAGTTCAAATGTAGAAGGTATCAACCTATTTACATCAGGAAAAGTACCACTTAATACTCTTGTTTGAAATAATGTATCATCAAACTTAAATAAAACCTTATTTCCAAATATATGCATTTCTATATTATTATCTGTCTCATCTAATATTCTAGTTAACTCGATTAAATTTTTTCCAGGAATAACAATATTTACATCTTCTTCTGATTCTTCTGAAAGTGTTGTAAACTTTTTAGCAAGTCTATAAGAATCAGTAGCAATACATTCTAATTTATCTTTTGATATTTTAAAGTTAATACCTGTTAAAATAGGTCTAGTTTCTTGTGTTGATACAGCAAAGAAAGTCTTATTTATCAAATTTTTAAACTCTTCTTTCTTTAATATTATAGGTTTTTTCTTTTCTTCTAAATTTAAATTTGGAAATTCACTAGCATCCATACAATTCAAATTAAACTCTGATTTTCCACAGGAAATCAAAACCTTTATATTATCAAACAATTCTATGTTTACTATGTTTCCATCTAATTTTCTAATAATTTCTAATATGTATTTTCCTTGAATAACTGTAACTCCAGTTGATTCGATAGATTCTAGTTTTTCTTTATCTATAAAAGATTCTATACTTATATCATTATCGCTAGCACTTAAGAATAATCCATTATCAGTTAAATTAAATTTAATACCAGATAATATAGGTATTATATTCTTTGAAGATAATGCTTTGCTAACTGAATTTAAACTATGTAATAATGTTTCTTTTTTTATACTAAATTTCATTATAATTCTCCTTTATTATTAAATTATTATTATTATTACTGTGGATAAAGTGGAAAACTCCGTTTTTTGTTGAAATATAAAGTTTTAATGATAAATTTAATCCACATCATAAGTTGATAAATCTTCAAGTAATCCACAAGTCTATTTTATTTTACTTTTTAAAGCATCAATTATTGCCTTAAATTGTGGATTAGTTTTTACTTCATTATCAATTTTGTCAACAGAGTGCATAACTGTTGAATGATCCCTTCCGCCAAATTGTATTCCAATTTTAGGAAATGACTCATCCGTCATAGTTCTACACAGATATATGGCAATTTGCCTTGGAAATGCAACAGATGCTTTTCTCTTTTTAGATTTTAAATCTTCAACAGTAATATTATAGTATTCTGCTACAACCTGCTGTATTTTTTGAATATTATTTTTTACAAAAGAAGATTTAGACAGGTAATCTTTTAAGGCATCAATCGCAAGTGTTAAATTGATATTACTAGTATTAAACATTGTTGCATATGCTATTATCCTTGTTAAGGCACCTTCTAACTGCCTTACGTCAGAATCACAGTTATTAGCAATGTAGGCTATAACATCATCACTTATCTCGCCTTCCATGTTTTGTCCTAACATTTTTTTCTTTAATATCTCTACACGCATTTCATAATCTGGTGGATAAATATTAACACTTAATCCCCAATTAAATCTTGTTCTTAGTCTATCCTCTAGTTTCTTTAAATCATCAGGCGATCTATCAGAAGATATTATTATTTGTTTATTATCATCATAAAGATTATTAAATGTGTTGAAAAATTCCTGCTGAGTTTGTGTTGCACTGCCTAAGAATTGAATATCATCTATTATTAATACGTCAACTCCCCTATACTTACTTTTAAAACTATCTATATAGTCAAAATTGGTTCCAGATTCATCTTTCTTATTTATATTTAAAAAGTCAGATATAAACTGTTCACTCGTAACATACAGAACCTTTTTATTAGAGTTTTCAATGATAAAATTACCAATAGCATGCATAAGGTGTGTTTTTCCAAGACCACTATTACCGTATAAGAACAAAGGATTATATGTTTTTCCAGGATTTTCTGCAACAGAAACAGCGGCCATATAAGCAAATTTATTACTATCACCTACTATAAAAGAATCAAAAGTATATTTTGGATTCAAATTAGACTTTTCTGGTGTATTAATAGGAACACCTACGTTTTCCACAGAAATATTAATATTCTCTTTTACATCATCTTCAAAAACAAATTCAAAATCAAAGCTAGTGTTTGTTATTTCACTAAATACGTCTGATATTGTTTGATACCAAGTCCCTTCTAGTTGAGCTTTTTGCATTGGTGAATCAACTAGTACTTTAGCAACATTATTATCAAGTGATAATAGTTTTGTATCTTTAAACCAAGTATCGTATGATATAGAGGCAATCATAGATTTTATTTTTTCTAGAAAACTATTCCATATATTATCTATGTTCATAATAACCTCCTTTCCCCCTATGAAACGAGATATTCATATATATTTTATCAAAAAAACTGTGTAAAAACAACGAAAAATATATATTTAAATGTTTTCCACAAGAGTTTTCCACAGGATAAACTCTTATATTTCAACAAAATTCGACAAAATCCACTTTTCCACAAAAAAAAATTTGTCGAAAAAGTTATATACAATTGAAAGTTTTCCACAGATTGTTGATAAATATTGAAAACTAAGCAAATAAACAGAGTTTAAGATTGATACCTGTGGAAAACTATGTGCAAAAGAAAATTAATAAAATTGATTAAATTTTTAAAACTGTGTATAATTTATGAATACTTTAATCTAAATAATTAGCATAAACATAAGTATAGTAAACAAAAAATGTTGACAATTAGTAAAATAAAATTTATAATATTCGTGTTCGAAAAAGACATATTATAATAAAATGCGGAGGTGTTATTGATGAAAAGAACTTTTCAACCTAATAATCATAAGAGAAAAAAGAATCATGGTTTTTTTGCTAGGAAGTTAGCCGGAACTGGTATTATGAATTTAAGAAGAGCAAAAGGACGTAAGAAGTTATCTGCATAATTCCACTTATAGAAATAAGTGGTTTTTTGTTATGAAGAGGTTAATATGAAGAAAATAAATATAATAAAGGAAAGAAAAGATTTTGACCACATATTTAAATTAAGAAATCAAAAAACTTCAAAATATGCGTACTTATATATAGGATGTCCATCAGAATGTAAATATAGATTTGGGATATGTGTATCAAAGAAATTAGGAAATGCTGTTTTAAGAAACAAATTAAAAAGAAGAACAAAAGATATAATTGATAAAAGCGGATTGCATTTTTTTAATAAAGATTATATAATTGTACTAAAGAAAAGTGCTTCAAGTGCTGAGTATTTAGAACTTAAAGAAGATCTTTTAGTTCTTTTAAAAAATATAAGTGAATAGGAGATTAAACTAGATGAAAAAACTAAAGAAAATATTATTGGTTTTTTTACTGGTTTTTTTATTAGCAGGATGTACGCAACCTGTTACTAAAGAAGTTAGTAAAAATGGTAAGAAAAAAACTGAGGCCGTTACTTATGATAAAGGAAAAAAGGCAACAGGACAAAGACTTACCAAAAACATAATATGTAAACCAACTAATAAGGAATTAGTAGAAGTTTACAAAGAAAATAAAGTTAATACTGATAAGTTAGTTGATTGTGAAAAATTTACTCCAAGTATTAAAGATAGTGAAGGTATTTGGGATAATATATTTATTAAGCCTCTAGCGTGGGTTATATTAAAATTAGGATATTTAGTTAAAAACTTTGGTTTGGCAGTTATAATAGCAAGTATAATAATAAGGTTGATATTATATCCAGTAACAAAAAAGAGTGCAATGCAATCTGAAAATTTAAACAAAGCACAACCAGAATTACAAAGACTTGAAAAAAAATATGCAAATAAGACTAATGATCAACAAGCTATGATTCAAAAATCACAAGAAATGATGGCAATTTATAAAAAATACAATATTTCTTTGATGTCAGGATGTATAGTTGCATTCTTACAATTACCATTATTTATAGCATTTTTAGAAGCAATTAATAGAACACCAGCTATTTTTGAAGGCAAGTTTTTAGGGTTAGAGCTAGGAACAACACCAATATTTGCAATTTTAAAAGGAAATTATGCTTATTTAATTTTACCAATTATAATTTTTATAGTTACTTACTTTTCGTTAAAGCAAAATAAAAATGCTGCACCAACTGATTCTAATCCAGCTGCTATGTCAACAAAAATGATGATGAATGTTATGATTTTTGTTATTACGATAAGTTCATTTAATTTATCAACAGCAATTGGATTATATTGGATTGCATCAAGTTTATTTACAATCATTCAAAATGCATTAATTAAAAGAGGTGGAAATAATGTTAGAATTAAAAAGTCATAATTATAGTGGAAAAAACAAAGATGAGCTATTGAGTACTTCTTTAAATGAATTAAATGCAAATACTGATGAAGTTTATTATGATATAAAAGAGGAAGTAACTGGTAGTTTATTTAAGAGTAAAAAATATTATTTAACTGTTGTACTAAAAAATGATGTTATTGATTATATTAAGTCTTACTTAAAGGAAATAACTGATTTAATGGGTATTTCTTGTAATTTTGAAATTCAAAAGAGAGAAGAATATATAAAAGTTAATATTGTTTCAGATAGTAGTTCAATTTTAATTGGAAAAAATGGAAAGACTATGAGTTCTCTTCAATATCTTTTAAAGCAATCTATCCAAAGTAAGATTCCTGCAAAAATAAATATAATAATTGATACTAATGATTATAGAGAGAAAAAAGAAAAAAATATAGAAAGATTAGCTATTAGATTAGCTAAAGAAGTAAGAAAAACTAAGGTAGATGTAAAAATGGATAGTATGAATTCTTATGAAAGAAGAATAGTACATAATAAATTATCTGGTTTTAAAGGTGTTACAACCGAAAGTATTGGTGAAGAACCAAATAGATGTGTAGTTATTAAATGTATAGAGGAATAGAAATGTTTCTCTATTTTTTTGTATTATATGCTATAATACACATATCAAAAGGAAGTGAACTTTATGGATGATACAATAGTTGCAATATCAACAGCACTTGGAGAAGGAGCAATATCTATTATTAGAGTATCAGGAGTTGATGCTATAAAAATAATTAATCCTTTATTTGATGGAAAAGATTTAGAAAAAGTATCAAGTCATACAATAAATTATGGTCATATAGTATATAATGGTGAGATTATAGATGAGGTCTTATTATCAATTATGAAAGCACCTAAAACGTATACAAAGGAAGATGTAATAGAAATAAACACTCATGGATCAATTGCAGTTGTTAATAAAATAATGGAAATATTACTTCTTGAAGGTTGCAGATTAGCAGAACCTGGTGAATTTACTAAAAGGGCATTTTTAAATGGTAGAATAGATTTAACAGAATCAGAAGGAGTTATGGATTTAATAAATTCTGAAACAGAACTAACTAGAAAAATGGCTATTAATGAGTTATCTGGTAATGTTTCTAGGTTAATAACTGATACAAGAGAAGATATAGTAAGTTTGATATCTAATATAGAAGTAAATATAGATTATCCTGAGTATGAAGATATAGAAGTAGTAACAATAAACAAAATAAAAGAAAAAGTACGAGAAATAAAAGAAAAATTATTAAAGACATTAAAATTATCAGAGGATGGAAAAATATTAAAAGATGGTATTAAAACGGTTATATTAGGAAAACCAAACGTAGGTAAATCAAGTCTTTTAAATGCTTTATTAGAAGAGGAAAAAGCCATTGTAACAGATGTAAAAGGTACAACACGTGATATAGTAGAGGGAAGTATTTTAGTAGGTGGTATAAAACTTAATTTAATAGACACAGCAGGTGTTAGAAAATCAGATGATATAGTTGAAAAAATAGGTATTGAAAAAAGTTTAAACCTAATAGATGAAGCAGAATTGGTATTACTTATTTTGGATGCTAGTTGCCCTTTAAGTGAAGAAGATAAGTATTTGCTAGAAAAAACTAAAGATAAGAAAAGAATTATAATAATGAATAAAATAGATTTAAAGTTAAATAATTCCTATATGGATGATGTTATAAAAATAAGTGCTAAAAATAATGAGGGAATAGAAGATATAAAAGATGCAATAAAAGAATTGTTTAATGTTGGAACATTTATGAGTAAAAACTTAACTTTCTTTACTAATGCAAGACAAATATCTTTATTAAAGTCTGCTATTAAATCTTTAGAGGACGTAGAACAAGGCATTAAAGAAGAAAGAGAAATAGACATGATTGAAATAGATTTAAAATTAGTATGGGAAAAATTAGGGGACATAATAGGAGCCAATTACACGGAAGAATTAGTTGATAATTTGTTTAGTAGATTTTGTTTAGGAAAGTAAATGTGTTTTAAAAACTTGGGTTTTATCCAAGTTTTTATTGTATGTGACAAAATATGAGCTTTTTATAACATTTGATTTATATAATAAATGAACTGATTAAAGGAGCTTATATGAATTATTATGAAGAAATAAAAGATCTAATAGAAAAGAAAGAAGTAAAAGATAGTGTAAGAAGGCTTAGTTATAATAGTGATAAGTTAAAAACTTATTATGAAATAGGCAAGTTATTAGTAGAAGCACAAGGCGGAGAAGAAAGAGCAAAATATGGTAATAGTTTAATTAAAAAGTGGTCATTAAAATTAGTAGAACAATAGGTAGTGGATATAATATATCTAATTTAAAAAGAATGAGGCAATTTTATACAATAATTCAAAAAGGTGCCCCGCTGGAGCACCAATTAAATATTAGTTGGACAAATTGAAAATATTTACTTCCAATCAAAAATGAAAATGAAAGAAATTATTACATAAATCAGTGTATTTTAAATAATTTATCTAAAAGAGAACTTGCAAAACTTATAAAAGAAAAAGCTTATGATAGACTTTCTTACGCTGATAAAAATAACATCAAGATTATAAATTCGAAAAATGAAGCTAGTTGTAGTTTAAAAGATATGCTTTTAGATCCAATTATAATAAAATCACCTGGTAGTGAACATCTAAGGGAAAAAGTACTAAAAAAATACATATTAGATGAATTAAGGGATTTTTTCTTACAGTTAGGTTCAGGATTTTTGTATGCTGGAAGTGAGTATAAATTAGATTATTGTGGTAAAAAATTTTATGTAGATATACTTTTATTTAACATTAATTTAAATTGTTATATTCCGGTAGAACTAAAGCTTAATAGTACTAATTATAAAGATGTAAGCCAGGTTCAGTTATATAGAAACATAATAGATAACACCATAAAAAAGAAGCATCACAATAAAAGTATAGGATTAATTATATCTAAAAGGAATGATAATTTTATATTTGAATACGTAAATGATGATGGAGTTTATTTAATTAGTTATGATTTAGAAAAAGTTATATAAAATTCTAATAACTAATTAACTTTTTTATTGTATTATTGTATAATACCAAAAGAAAAGCAGGTGAGAGTTATGAAATATGATGTTATAGTTGTTGGGGCAGGACATGCTGGTTGTGAAGCTGCTTTAGCAACATCAAGACTTGGAAAAAGTACACTTCTTATAACAATTAATATTGATAATATAGCAGATATGCCTTGTAATCCTTCTATAGGAGGTTCAGCGAAAGGTATTGTTGTAAGAGAAATTGATGCACTAGGTGGAGAAATGGGACGTAATGCAGATAAAACCCTTCTTCAAATAAAGATGCTTAATCGCTCTAAGGGACCTGCTGTTAGAAGTTTAAGAAGTCAGGCTGATAAAGTAACTTATAAAAAAGAAATGTTAAAAACTCTAAAGAACACTAACAATTTAAGTATTAAAGAAGCAATAGTATCTGACCTTTTAGTAGAAAATAACAAAATAGTTGGTATAACAACTGAAGACGGAGAAACAATTTATTGTAATTCCTGTATATTAACTACGGGTACTTATTTAAAAGCAGATATATTAGTAGGAGATAAAAGAACTCCAGAGGGTCCACACGGAGAAAAAAGAGCTAATTTTTTAAGTGACAATTTAGAAAAATTAGGTTTTAAATTACTTAGGCTAAAAACTGGAACACCACCTCGTATAGAAAGATCTTCAATTGATTTTAGCGTACTTAAAAGAGAAGATGGAGATGATTGTAAGCTAACTTTTTCATTTGATGATATAGCATACTATGATTATAAAAATCAGGTGCCTTGCTATTTAACTTATACTAATTTAAAAACTCATAAAATAATTATGGATAACTTAAATAAATCTGCTATGTATGGTGGTTTTTATGAAAAATTAGGAACAGGTCCTAGGTACTGTCCTTCAATAGAAGATAAGGTAGTTCGTTTTAAAGATAAAGAAAGACATCAATTATTTTTGGAGCCAGAAAGCATGTATTATGATGATATATATTTACAAGGTTTTTCAACTTCTATGCCACACGATGTTCAAGAAGATATGGTTCACTCTTTAAAGGGATTAGAACATGCTAAAATATTAAGATATGCTTATGCAATAGAATATGATGCAATAGATCCACTTCAATTAAAACCATCTTTAGAGACAAAGGTAGTAGAAAACTTATTTACTGCAGGTCAAATAAATGGTACATCAGGGTATGAAGAGGCCGCAGGTCAAGGTATAGTAGCGGGTATTAATGCTAGTTTAAAATTAGATAATAAAGAACCACTAATTCTTTCTAGAAGTGATGCTTATATTGGTGTATTAATAGATGATTTAGTAACAAAAGGAACTATAGAACCATATAGATTACTTACTTCTCGTGCAGAATTTAGACTTTTACTAAGAAGTGATAATGCTGATTTAAGATTAAGTGAAAAAGCTTATAAAGTAGGATTATTAAGTGAAGAAAGACATAATAAATTATTAAATAAAATAGAAGAAATAAGAGAAATAGAAGAGGATATTAAAAATATTACTTTTCCTAAAGAAAAATGTAATTTATCAGAATATTTAAAAAGACCAGAAGTTAAAATAAGTGATTATGCTGATAAGTTAAGCAAGAAATATAGTAAGGAAGCATTAGAACAAGTAGAAATTAATCAAAAATATGAAGGATATATCACTAAAGCTAAAAAAGAAGCAGAAAAAATGATTAGGTTAGGTAAAAAAAAGATACCAGAAGATATAGATTATGAAAAAGTTGATAATTTAGCAACAGAAGCAAGACAAAAACTTGAAAAAATAAGACCAAGAACCATTGATCAGGCAACACGTATTAGTGGTGTTAATCCATCAGATATAGCAATTTTAATGGTTTATTTAAAGAGGTTTTATAATGAATAAAGAAGAATTTGTAAAAGAAGTAGAAAAGTTAGGTATAAGTGTAGATGATAAAATACTTAAGAGTTTAAATACTTATTATGAAATGTTAATAGATTATAATAGTCATACAAATCTAACTAGAATAACTGATGAAGAAGAAGTATATTTAAAACATTTTTATGATAGTTTAACTCTAATTAAGGCTGTTAAATTAAATAACCAAACTCTTCTTGATGTAGGAACAGGGGCAGGTTTTCCTGGATTGGTTTTAAAAATAGTATTTCCAAATCTTAAAGTAACATTAGTTGACTCTTTAAATAAAAGAATTATATTCTTAAAAAGTGTTATAGAAAAGTTAAATTTAAAAGGTATTAATGCTATTCATGAAAGGATAGAAGACTATGCAAGAATAAGTAGAGAATCCTTTGATATAGTAACTTCTCGTGCAGTAGCATCTCTTCCTATTTTATCAGAAATGTGCATCCCTTTAGTTTGTGAAAAAGGTTTATTTATTCCAATGAAAGCTGATGCAAAAGATGAGATAAACTCATCACAAAATGCTATTAAAACACTAGGAGGAGTGTTAAAAGATACCATTTTATTTAAACTACCAAAGGATGCTGGTGAAAGAACTTTAGTAGTTATAGAAAAAATTAAGAAAACAAGTGTTAAATATCCTAGAAAATTTAATGAAATTAAGAAAAAGCCATTGTAATAAAGGCTTTTTTATTATATCATTAGTATGAGAATAGGGGATGATATTGTGAATTTTAATCCGAATGATTCATTTAATAATTCAATATTTAGCTCGAATAATAGTTTAGAAAATAACAGTGCTAATACTGATGAAAACAATAACTTATATGATGCACCACCCGTGCTTGATCAAATAAAAAATCTTAATGATGCTCCTACATATGAAGCACCATCAATGGATGCTTTAGGTTTAAATAGTTATAGTAATGAAAATATAAAACCATCTAATCCAATTGATCCGCTTGATGCCTATGAAAATAATGGTATAGATTTATATAATTTTGGTTCAACAAGTAATAACTTAAATAATACAGCTACAAATAATGTAGAAAATAATGATTTTTCATTTCCTAAAATGGATACTAATAATCAGAATAAAGTTATACCTAATAGTTCTTTTGAAACACCAAATAATTCTTTAAATAATACGTATAATAGTGATATATTTGATAGTAATGGGAATATCAAACAAGAAATTTTAGATAATTTAGGCATAAAAAATACTGTAACAAGTGAAGAAAAAGATAAAGATGTTCAAACAAACGAAGAAGATAATACACAAGATAATAAAGAAGAAAAAAATGAAAGTAAGGAATATGAAATAATAAATAAACCAATTTTAGATCAAGATCCTGATTCTAATATAGAAGATAAAACGGAAGATAAAAATGAATCTACTTTAAAAAAAGATGAAGAATCTGAAAAGCAAGAAATCCCTGAAGAAGAGAATCATGATGAACTAACAGATATATCATCTCTTGGAATAGATGCTTATAATGAACCAGATTTTTTAGATATAACAGAAGATGAAGAATCTTTAAGTGAAAATGAAGATAGTATTACAAAAATAAAAAACTTAATTAGTGATCTAACAGATAAGGGTGAAAAAATCAAATTAGAGGAATTTGATTTTGAAAATATGCATCAATTAATAATAATAATTGAAAAAGAGGAAAAATAATATGAAGATAGGTATAGCAAGTGACCATAGAGGTTTTGAAACTAAACAAAAAATGACAAAATATTTAGAGGAAAAAGGTTATGATGTAATAGATTACGGGACAAATGATACAACAAGGGTAGATTATACTAAATATGGATTTATACTTGGTGAAAATGTTTCTAATCATAATGTGGATTATGGTATTGCAATATGTGGTAGCGCTGTTGGAATATCCATTGCATGTAATAAAGTAAAAGGTATTAGATGTGGAAAAATTAATAGTGTAAAAGAAGCTATTCACGCAAAAGAAAATGATTTTGTAAATGTAATAGCTATTTCTGGTGAAGCTGACTTTAATTTAAACACAGAAATAGTTGCTGCTTTTTTAAATTCTAAAGAAAATTTAATTGATCCAGTATACAAAAAAAGAGTAGATCAAATAATAGATTATGAGAGATATCATGAGTCTTAAGCTACTACTTTATTGTATTTTTATACCAATTTGTATGTGGATTGTTACTTCAACTAATTTAGATAGATTATTTAGAAAAAATAAGATAAAGCAAATTCATTTAGCATACATAGCATTGTCATTAATTTTTTCGTATTTGATTACTAATTTCTTTATGGATATATATAATATTTTTAATATATAATGGTGATAATATGAAAAAGATACTGCTATTTGTACTATTAATAATTTTAATTCCATTATTACTTACAAATTTTAAGGAAGGTTTAAATACCATAAGTAAGTTAAAATATGGGATATATAGTAATAAACAAATAAGAGTAAAAAGGCTTGAAAAAAATAGAATTGATAGCGTTAGTTTAGAAGACTATGTTACTGGAGTAGTTGCAGGAGAAATGCCTGCATCTTTTTCTGATGAAGCATTAAAAGCACAAGCTGTTGCATCAAGAACATATGTTTTAAAGCGAATGATTAATTCTAATGGAGATTATGATGTGGTTGACTCTGTAAGTAATCAGGTGTATTTAGATGATGATGATATGAAAAAAAAGTGGAATAATAAATATGATGAATATTTAAAAAAAATTAAGGATGTTGTATTAAATACAAGAGGAGAAGTTATTTTATATAAGAATAACTTAATAGATGCTATGTTTTTTTCAACTAGTAATGGATATACAGAAAATAGTGTAGATGTATTTTCAGGAGATTTACCCTATTTAAAAAGTGTAGATTCAAAATGGGATGAAAATGAATCACCGTCGTATAAATCTACAGTTGTTGTTTCAAAAAAAGATTTTTTATCAAAATTGTCATTTGATGTTAATAGTGATATAAAAATAAATATAGATGAAAAGACAAGTACTGGCAGAGTAAAATTTATAACTATTAATGATAAAAAATTTAAAGGCACACAAATAAGAAGTACTTTTGGTTTAAAATCAACAAGTTTTAATATAACTATAGATGATAATAATGTAGTTTTCAATGTACTTGGATTTGGTCATGGAGTTGGAATGAGTCAGTATGGAGCAAACGGAATGGCAAAAAATGGATATAGTTATAAAGATATTTTAAAACATTATTATAGTAATTGTGATATAAAAAAAATAAATTAATGTATAAATTCTCTCATTTTGTTAAAACTTAAAATGAGAGGTGAAAAAATGAAAAGATTAAGATTAAAAAAGTCTGTAAAAATAACAGGTATATGTGCAATAGTAGTTCTATTCTTAGTATCGGTAATAACGATAGCAAATAATGGTACTAAAAAAGTAGTAAAGGAAGATGATAATTTTGTATATGTAAATGATTACATATTTGATAATTATTATCCAGTAGTAAATCAAGATGAAAAAATATCAAGACCATATACTTCTGATAAGGTAAGTATATATAAAAATTTTTATGACAAGGATGCAAGTGAGGAAGAACAAAAAAATTCTTTAATTTATCATGAAGATATATATATGCAAAATTCAGGTGTTGACTATAAATCTGATGAGTCATTTGACGTAACATCAGTATTATCAGGAACTGTATCAAATATAACTGATGATGCCCTATTAGGTAAGACAATTGAAATAAGAAGTTCAACAGAAATAATTACTACATATCAATCATTAGGTGAAATATCTGTTAAAAAGGGAGATACTGTAACTCAAGGACAAATAATTGGTAAAAGTGGTACATGTACTTTAAATAGTGATGTAGCTAATGGATTACATTTTGAAATGTATAAAAATGGACAAGTTATAAATCCTGAAAAATTTTATGATAAATCTTTAAAAGATTTAGAAAGTAATTAAAATGAGAAATAAAGATATAGGCATTGACTTAGGAACAGCTAATATACTTATTTATGTAAGAGGTGAAGGAATCGTACTATGCGAACCTTCAGTTGTTGCTGTTGATCAAGAAACTGGAAAAGTTTTAGCTATTGGTGAAAAAGCTCATGAAATGCTAGGCAGAACGCCCGGAACAGTTATCGCGGTAAGGCCTTTAAAAGATGGGGTTATCGCGGATTTTGATAAAACAGAAGTTATGCTTGATTATTTCATAAAAAAAATAAAAGGGAAAACCATTTTTAGAAGGCCTAGAATACTTATATGTTGTCCTTCAAATATAACTCAGGTTGAGAAAAATGCAATAAGAGAAGTTGCAGAAAGAACTGGTGCAAAAAAGGTATATGTAGAAGAAGAACCTAAAGTTGCAGCAGTTGGTGCAGGACTTGATATAGCAAAACCAAGTGGTAGTATGGTAATAGATATTGGTGGAGGTACCACAGATATAGCGGTATTATCATTAGATGGAATAGTATATAGTGAATCAATTAAAATAGCTGGAAATGTATTTGATTCTGATATTATAAAATACATTAAAAATAAATATAAGTTGCTAATTGGAGAAGTAACTGCAGAACAGGTAAAAATAAAAATAGGAACTGTTCTTAATGATGCAAAGCAAAAGACAATGAAAGTAAGAGGTAGAGACTTATTAAGTGGTCTACCAAAAACGATAACAGTTAGTTCAGAAGAGGTAAAAGACGCCATAAAAGATAGTGTATCTCTTATAATCCATACTACTAAATTAGTATTAGAAAAAATAGAACCTGAAATATCAGCAGATATAATTGATAAGGGAATTGTCTTAACAGGTGGTGGTGCATTGTTAGAAGGGTTAGATAAATTAATTGAATCAGAAATAAAAGTCCCAGTTAAAATTGCAAACAGTCCACTTACATGTGTGGCAGAAGGAACTGGTATAATATTAGATAATTTAATTTAACGGATAATTTATTTTATTCGTTTTTTATTTTTATGATATAATAATTTTAGGTGGTAAGTATGATAAATTTTATAGTGTGTGATGACAATAGCTATGTAAGAACGCTAGTAGAATCAATTATATCAAAAGTTGCAATGCCATATGATTTTGACTACAAAGTATATTCCTTTGAAAAGTATGATTCAAAAATGAAAGCCTTAATTCATTCTTCATCTGATATAAAGGTTTATATTTTGGACTTAGAATTACCAAATAAGAGTGGCATTGATATTGCTAATGAAATAAGAAAAGTAGATTGGGATAGTGTGATTATTATATCAACGTCTCATAACGAATTAGAGCTAAAAATTCTAAAGCAGCGCCTTCTTATTTTTGACTTTATATCTAAATTTGATGATTATGAAAAAAGGTTAAGTGACACCTTAAATTTGATAATTAACAAAGTAGGTACAAAAAAATATTTAAGTTTTAGATCTAATAAGGAACTACATCATCTAAATTCTGATAACATCTTATATATCTATAGAAATAACGAATCCGGAAAAACTACCATAGTCACAAATGAGGAAAAATATGAAGTAAGAGAAAGCTTATCATACTTGGTGAATAAACTAGATAAAAGATTTGTTCAATCACACAGAGCATGTTACGTTAATAGAGATAAGGTTAAGTCTATTGATTTCAAAAATAATATAATATATTTTAATAATGGAATGAAATTAGATTACTTATCCAGAAATTATAAGAAAGGGTTAAGAGTATTATTATGAGTGTAGAAAAGATTATTGTTGCTATTATAGCAGCCTTGTTTCAAAGTATTGCAACTACTTTTTTAGTATGTAAGCAAATTAGTTGTTCTGATAAAAAGAAGATATCGAAGTTTTTGTTGTTTGCATTTTTGTATTTTATTGCTGTATATCTATTTATACCTAATGCCGCAAGATTTATAATGTTTATTATTTCAATTTCTTTAATAACGTTTTTTGTAATGAAAATTAAGGATTTGAACTCTGTTATATATGCATTTAATGCTGAGATGATATTAGCAGTATCCGAAATATTTATATCTCTCGTTTTAGTATTAGTTGGAATAAATTCAAAAGAAATAGTTACTAATAGTGGTTATAATCTAATAGCAAATATATTAATCTCTATTTTAGCAGTTCTTATTATGAGTTTAGAATATATAAGAAAATTATTAGCTAAAGAAGTCGAAATAATAAATAAAAAAAGAGTAATAAAGATATATATATTAATAATATTTTTGGCAGTATATTTTTTAGTATTAAAAAACGGATTTGAATTTTTAGCGAAGTCTAATTATTACATTAATATTTTATTTATATTATTTTCAGTACTAGTATTAACAATGATAATGAGAAATGAACTTAAATATAATCAATTAGAAGAAGAAAATAAAAATATGCTTAATTATGTTACCAAATATGAAAAAATAATAACTGAAAAAGGTAAAGCAAATCATGAATTTAAAAATCAGTTAATGGTAATAAGAGGATATGCACAGATGAATTCACCTAAGCTAATTGAATATATTGATTCGCTTACGGTAGACGCAAATAAAACTTATAGTAGTTATTTAATAAGTCAGTTAAATAAATTTCCAGATGGTGGATTAAAAGGATTGTTATACTATAAATTATCAATAATGGAAGACTGCAACATATCATATGATATAAACGTAGAAAATGGTGTTAAAACAAAATTAAAAAGTTTGGGTGTCAAAGAGCATAAAAATCTTACTAAAATTTTAGGTGTTTTGTTAGATAATGCAATAGATGCAAGTAAAAAGTGTAAAAATAAAAAGATAATAATAGAAGTTAGTATGGAGAAGAATAAGATTATATTTAATATTCAAAACACATATAAGGGTGATATTAATCTTAATATGATAGGTACTGGTTATTCTGCTAAAGGAAAAGGTCATGGTTTTGGATTAAGATTAGTAAAAGATATAATAGAAAAAGAAGAAATATTTGAATTAGAAAATAAAGTTGAAGATGGATATTATGTATCTGAACTTAAAATAAAAAAGAAAAAAAGTTAAACTCTAATTAAAAAGAACTATATGTTATATTTTATGAATTTTTAAGATATTAACATATAGTTCTTTTAAAGTTAAAACCCTGTTTATTATACATAAAGGAGCTTAATTTTTATAAAAAGAATATAGAAAAGAGATAATAAAACCTATAAGTTTTTATAGGTTTTATAACTTAGATAATTATCTTTCAATCATTGATTTTGGCATTTCTGGTTCATCAATAAATATTGCAAGGCATCCACTTGTTGCAGTAGCAGCTACTAATGCACCAATAGCAGATATTGCAGAAATAAATAGTGCTTTCATTGTTAGTTCTCCTTCCATACATTTTTTATTTAATCACTTAGTTTTAATTAAGTGTTTAAACCATATTTTTTATAGTTATTATAAGGCATATTAAATATTTTATATGTTAATGGATTAATTAGTATGCACTCAATAATAAGTCCAATTATTAAACAATTTTTGATTAAGTTATTATCAATTACTAGTGATAATATAAAATATAGAGTGACCACTAAAACAGATAATAATTTAAATATGTTTCTTTTTTTCTTTTTGATAAGAGGTCTTTTAACTGTATCAGCAGGTGCATAAATTATAACTATTATTAATACAACTAAGTATAGTAGATATAATAAATAATCATTTATCGATACATATTTGCATAAGTATGTTCCTAGTATAAATATGCTACTTGAAAATACTAAGCATATCCAGCTTTTATTCGCATGCATACCAAATGCAAATAATCTTATAAAATTATATGTCAGTAATAGAAGTAACATCTCCTTAATTATTCCTAATATGATAGCTATAGTAAATATAACTATGCACTTAGTAATAGTTAGATATATACCTTCAATTCCATACATTATTTCATCTAATTTATCATTTGAATAATCTGGATATTGTTTGCTTATCAAAGCTCTCATTTTTTTTAGAAAACGCTTTTTCATACATCACCTCGTTTTTCTAAATTACAGTTATATTTTATATCATTTTTTTCACTTTTTTTTATATTTATGTAGAGATGTAATGTATTAAAATCAGAACTAATATATATTAGAAAATTGTAATAAAAAATGCATTTTGTATACAAAAAACGACACTTTATGCAAAAAAATATTCTTATATTAAATATGTGTTTATTATTAGAATGCAAATTGCAAAATTTGTCGAAATTTGTAGGACGAATAAAGTTGAATTTATAGTCCAAAAAGAGTTATATTAGTTGTGTAAGCAATAAGGGAAGTGAGGTGTTAGTGTGAGAATAGGCAAGATCAAATGGTTCAATAACGAAAAAGGTTATGGCTTCATCGATGGCAATAATGGTGAAGATATATTTGTGCATTATTCTGCAATTAAACAGGATGGCTACAAAAGTCTTTCAGAAGGTCAAATAGTTGAATATGAATTATTAGAAACCGAAAAAGGATTACAAGCTATTAATGTTAAGGAAGTGTCAAACGCTACTGTAAAACAGTAGCGTTTGTCCTTGTTATATGTTATAATATTTTCGGGAGGATTGATAATATGAGATATATCATAAGAGGAGAAAAAGTAGAAATAACTGATTCTATTAAAACTTATATAAAGGAGAAAATTAATAAATTAGATAAGTATTTTGAAGAACCAAACGAAATTAATGCAATGGTGGTAATAAAGGTTCGTGGTAAAGAACAAAAAATTGAGATAACTATACCAACAGTTCATTATACGTTAAGAAGTGAAGAATCTCATGATGATTTATATGCTGCAATTGATCTTACAGTGGATAAATTAGAAAGACAAATTAGAAAAAATAAAACTAAAATCAATTCTAAAATAAAGAAAGATTTAATTAAAAACTTTGAATTTGATTTAGCTGATGATTTTGAAGATGATAATATGAAGATATTAAAGAGAAAAAAAGTTGATGCTAAACCAATGGATGAGGAAGAAGCTATCTTACAAATGAATATGCTAGGTCATTCGTTCTTTGTATTTAAGGATGTAGATACAGGTGGTATAAGTGTAGTATATGAAAGAAAAGATGGTAATTACGGAATTATTGAAACAAAATAGTAATAAACTTATATGAAAATAATTAATATGCTTTAATTATTTTCTTTTTTTTGTTAAAATATCTTATAAGGAGATGATTACATCGTGAAATTATTTAAAAGATTATTTGATCATGAATATAAAGAATTAGAAAAGTTTAAAAAAATAGCAGATGAAATATTTGCTTTAGATGAAAAATATGCAAAGATGAGTGATAAACAATTACAAGCATGCACTAAAAAGTTAAAGAAAAGATTATCAGATGGAGAAACAGTTGATGACATAGTTACTGATGCTTTCGCTCTTGTTAGAGAAGCTTCATACCGTGTTATAGGCGAAAAACCATTTTATGTACAAGTGTTAGGTGCACTTGCAATTCATTTTGGTAATATTGCTGAAATGAAAACTGGTGAAGGTAAAACTTTAACTTGTGTTATGCCTGCTTATTTAAATGCATTAACTGAAAAGGGTGTTCATGTTGTTACTGTAAATGAGTATTTAGCAACACGTGATGCTAAATGGATGGGACAGATATATGAATTTCTTGGTTTAACGGTTGCTATAAATTTAAGAGAGATGTCTTCTAAAGAGAAAAAAGAAGCTTACAATGCTGATATTTTATACTCTACTAATAATGAATTAGGTTTTGACTATTTAAGAGATAATATGGTAGTTGATGCAGAAGATAGAGTTCAAAGACCACTTAATTTTGCAATAATAGATGAGGTAGACTCTGTATTAATAGATGAGGCTAGAACACCACTTATTATATCTGGTGGAGTTATGAAATCAGCTAATCTTTATAAGGATTCTGATAGATATGTTAAGACATTAAAAGAAAATGAAGATTATACAATAGATGCTAAAACAAAGGACATAACTTTAACTGATCAAGGAACTGCAAAGGCAGAAAAGTACTTTAGATTAGATAATTTATATGATATTGAACATTCTGCATTGGTACACCACATAAATCAAGCACTTAAAGCAAATTATACAATGCATAATGATGTTGATTATGTTGTACAAGATGGAAAAGTTGTAATTGTAGACCAATTTACAGGAAGACTTATGCCTGGTAGAGCATTTTCCGATGGTCTTCATCAAGCTATAGAAGCTAAGGAAAATGTTGAGGTTCAGGAAGAAACTAAAACCCTTGCAACTATTACGTTCCAAAATTACTTTAGAATGTATGAAAAATTATCTGGTATGACTGGTACTGCTAAAACCGAGGAGGAAGAGTTTAGAAATATTTATAATATGTTTGTTATACAAATACCAACTAATTTGCCAGTAATAAGACAAGATGCAACAGATTTAATTTATTCATCAAAAGAAGAAAAATATAAAGCAATAATTGCCGAAATAAAAAAGAGACACGAAACAGGTCAACCTATATTAGTAGGTACAATTGCCATTGAAACCAACGAATTACTTAGTGAATTATTAAAGAAGGCACATATAAAACATGAAGTATTAAATGCTAAAAACCATGCTAGAGAAGCTGAAATAATTGCTAAAGCAGGAGAAAAGGGTGCAGTTACTATTGCAACAAATATGGCTGGACGTGGTACTGATATTAAGCTTGGAGAAGGTGTTAAAGAATTAGGTGGTTTATGTGTAATAGGAACAGAAAGACATGAATCAAGACGTATAGATAACCAGTTAAGAGGTCGTTCAGGTCGTCAAGGAGATCCTGGATACAGTCAATTTTTTGTTTCATTTGAAGATGAATTGATGGTAAGATTTGGTACAGATAGATTTAAAACAATACTTGAAATGGCAGGTTTAGATAGTCAAAGAAATATGCGTAGTAAAACTATTACAAGATCAGTTGAAACCGCACAAAAGAGGGTTGAGGGAAATAACTTTGATGCTCGTAAACATTTATTACAATATGATGATGTAATGGGAAAACACCGTGAAATTATGTATGCAAAAAGAAATACGATATTAGATGCTGACGATGTTCATAGTTACGTAATAGATACAATAAAAGAACATATTGAAATAGTTGTAAGAAGACATATTAATGAACATGGTGTTATTATTGAAGCTGATTGTAATGAAATAGTAGAATATGTTAATGAAAATTTACTTAATAAATCTAATTTAAAATTATCAGAAATACTAAATAAAGAAGTAAATGAAATAATTGAAGTCATAACCGAAAAAGTTTTAAATGAGTATGAGAATAAAATAAATGAATTACCTGATGAAATAAGAAGAGACTTTGAAAAAGCTATAAGCTTACAAGTTATTGATAATTACTGGATGGAACATATTAATACTATGGATCATTTAAGAGAAGGTGTTTCTCTAAGAGGGTATGCTAATGAGGATCCACTTCAAGCTTATATAAGAGAAGGATTTGAATTATTTGATAAAATGCTTGATAATATTTGTAAAGATACTACTTTATATCTATTAAAAGCTGAAATAAGACAAAATTTACAAGCTAAACAAGTAAAAGGAAATACAAATGAAGCTAGAGATTTCTCTTCAAGAAAGCCTATTAAAAAGGGAAAAAAGGTAGGACGTAATGATCCGTGTCCTTGCGGAAGTGGTAAGAAGTACAAACAGTGCTGTGGCAAATAGCCCATAAAATAAGGGTTTGCGAGATTTGAAAGGACTAAAAAAAGGTTGAAAAAACCTCAAATGTTTGTAAATTGTTTGTAAAAATTACAAAATGTTTGTAAAATAGTTCTCAAACCCTTATAAAATAATGAAAAAAATTTACAAACATTTTTACAAACAAAATAAATACTAGCAATTTGCTGGTATTTTTTCATTTGCTAAGCAATTAGTGGAGAAAAAAATTATGGGAAATGTTTATGTTCAAAAAAGGGGAAAGGTATATCAATATCAATTTGCGATAGCATCTATTGATGGTAAAAGAAAATATAAAAACAAGTCAGGATTTAGGACTAAGTCAGAAGCTATTGAGGCAGGAGTAAAGGCATACAATGAATATATAAATGTGGGACACTGTATAGAACCAAGCAAAATGTCTTATAGTGATTATTTAGATTATTGGATGAAAGAGCATTGTGAAATAAATTTAAAGTATCACACCATAGAAGCATACAAAAATATAATAAAAAATCATATTGTTAATGATATTATAAGAATGTACAAAAAATGTAATATAAAAATGCACAATTTTGTACATTCTTTTGTTATACTTTTATAGACTTAGGAGGTATGACACAAAGGAAATAAATAAATTAAAACAGGAGTTATTAATAATGAAAACAAATAATATTAAACCAAATTATTCTGAACTAGCAAGATTGCATAGTTGTGATAGAAGGATCGTAAAAAAATAAGATAATGGATATGAGGGCAAACCAACTACTCGTGATAAAGAATCTAAATTAGATAAATATAAAGAAGAAATAAAATCAAAATTAGAAAAAATAAAAGAAAATATAGATCAATATATTGATTTAATAAATAATAAAAAGAAAGATGTTGTAGATGCATTGTATGAATTAACAAATTAAGAAATAGAATTAAGGAATGAAAAAGCAATTTATGGATGTGTAAGAACAGCTGGTTTTTCATTTTTAAAAACTTTTGAAGATTTTGATTTTTCATTTTAACAATCAATTAATAATGAACAAATAATTGATTTTAACAATTTGAGATTTATAGAAAATAAAGAAAATATAATTTTTGTTGGAAGCCCAGGAGTTGGGAAAACACATTTAGCAACAACAATAGGAATAACTGCCACTCAAAATAGGAATTTTACATATTTTATAAATTGTAATGATTTAATAGCTAATTTAAAAAAAGCAAATTTTGAAAAAAGATTTATTAATCAAATTAATCACTATGCGAAATATAAAGTATTAGTAATCGATGAAGTCGGTTTCTTACCAGTTGATCCTGAGGGAGCGAAAATTTTATTTCAATTAATAAATAAAAGATATGAAAAACATTCGACAATAATAACAACTAATAAACCTTTTGGTAAGTGGCACGAAATATTTAATGATGTAACATTAGCAAATGCCATACTGGATAGATTATTACATCATTTTCATATTATTAATATAAACGGAAATTCATATCGTTTAAAAGAAATAGATAATTTTTGCAAAGAAAATTTAAAAGTAGAACTTAATGCAAAAACTCAAATAGGTAAAGTAAAAAATGGTATAGACTTTTTAGGTTTTAGATTAATACTAACCGAAACAGGTAAAGTTGTAAAAAAGTTAAGAGGTTCTTCTAAAATAAGATTTAAAAGGTATTTAAAAAATCTAAAAAAATTAAAAAAAAAAGGAGTAATAGACACAGAATATGTAAATATAAGAAGAAATAGTTTTGCCTCCCGTATAAAGAGAACAGATGAAAGTAGGGCTTTTTTGAACAAAATAATGTCAGAATAATAAAAAAAAGTGTAATTTTGCACGAATTTATAGGAACTTTCACGATTTTATGGTAAAATTATAATGAGTGAGGTATAATAAATGAACTTTGGTTTAAATAATAAGTTTACGTTACTTTCAGAAGAAGAAATTTTTGGAAGTCAAGAAATAGATATTATTAGTAAAATGGGTGGTAGGTGTGCAATATCTGATTTTGCAATCCTTTTAGGTGCTTATGTATCTAATGATTATTTTATAGAAGATGATAGTTCATTAAAAGGCAGAACAACTTGGTGGTGGACTAGATCTTCTGGTGGCGATGGTAATGTTCGTAATGTCCTCAGGGATGGTAGTCGTTCCTGGGATAAGGCATGTAAGCGTTCCGGTGCCGTTCGCCCAGCTTTACCGTTTTCTAGCATCTCTGACATCTCCCCGAACGTAGTGAGGGGAAGAAGTGGATTTTTGGAAGTTGAATATGGAGAATATCCACAATATGCAGTTGACACAAGATTAGCTAGAACACTTGATAGCGAATATTCAGCAGGTAGATTAAAAAAAACAGGTAAGACATATACAACAGATTCAAGAGTATGGAATGCTTCTTCAGAGAGTTTTAAAGCGAGAGAACATCATGAATATGAATATAATGGTAAGAAATATGTCAAGGTGAAATATGTTGATACCGACTCTTGCAAATTATCAAATGGCGAAAGTTATCAAATTGGTAATGAAGTTTGGGTTGAAGTTGCACCAATAAAATGGCTAGTTGATGAAAAATCAAGATTAATGTTAAGTAAGACTTGTCTTGCTTCTGGAATAAGATTTTGTAATAATGGACAATATAGAGGCGATTTTGAGAGAAGCGAGATGTATATGTTCTTAAATACATATTTTGCAAAAGACATAACACCGACTGTTGTTCATGAAATGACACCAGAAGAAAAAGCACAATATGAAGAAGAACAAAAACAAGCTGAAAGAAGAAGAAACCCTTATGGTTTGAAATTTGGACAAGTTAGTGAAGAAGAAATTATAAAAGGAGCAATAGAAAGTGGAGTTGCAGTATTCTTGCATGGACCTTCATCAGAAGGTAAATCTGCAAGAGTTAAGCAAATTGATCCAACTTGTGAAATTATATATCTTCGTAATGCTACACCAGAAAGTTTAAATGGTAAAAGTGTTTATAATCAAGCAACAGGCGAAATGATGGATGTTAAGCCAAGTTGGTTGAAAAAATTAGAAGAAAAATGTGCAAATGAGCCAGATAGATTTCATATTGTGTTTTTAGATGAAATAACTAATGCATTACCTAGTATTCAAGGTATAGCATTTAACATTGTATTAGATAGAGAAGTTAATGGTATTTGGAAATTACCAGAAAATGCAAGAATTGTTGCAGCAGGAAATGATATGAAAGATTCATTAGCTGCAAATCAATTAGCAGAGCCATTATTCAATAGATTTGCTCATGTATATATTAAAACAACTACTGAAAGTTGGTTAAAATGGGCAAGTGAACATAATATACATCCAGCAATTTATTCTTATATTGCTTATAAGAATGGTGAAACATTAAGAAGTAAGTATGATGGTGAGAAACCTAATGCTGATCCTAGAAAATGGGAAATGGCTTCTAAAATGCTTTATGCAACAGGAAGTCCAGAAATGTTAAGGGCATTAGTAGGTGAAGATATAACAAGAGAATTTGTTGAGTTTTGTAATCAACAAGTAATAACATTAGATGATGTATTAAATGGAAATTATACCGATAGAGATATACAGGCATTAAATACTGCTGAAAGATATGCAACAGCTATGGGATTAACACAGGTAGATGATGATAATTTAGAAAAAGATAGAGGATTCGTTACAGGATTAGGAGCAGAATTTGGAGCAATTTTTGATGCTTTATGGACACATGGCGATGAAAGAAAGTTAGAAAGACTTGCAGAAGCAAAACTTGCTGAAATACCTGGAGGAGGTATAAGAAGATAATGGAAAACAAGAAAGAAATATTATTATCATATATTAAAGCAAATGTTGCACCAATATTAGTTGATTTTATATCTGGTAAAGATATAAATGGTGCAGTTGTCTTACCTGCCAATGTTGATGTTAAAGAGTTAAATGGTCATTATGATGGAGCAGATTTTATGCCACCAAAATGGCTTAATGAAATATTAAGTACAAATGCAAGTAAAATTTTAGTAATTGATAAAATTGATGCAATAGCAAAAGAAGAACAATTAAAATTTTGTGAATTATTAGAACATAGGAAAATATCTACATTTGAATTACCAAAAAGCTGTGTGATAATTGTAACAGCGAACGAAATAAATAAAGATAAGATTAACGAAGAAATATTCTCATTAGTTGCACGAATTTGAGGTATAAATTATGAAATATGATATTGAAGCGTTAAAAAGGAAAATGCTTGTTAAATATCCATTTTTTGGGAGTGTAGTAGCAAGCGTTGGTTATAAGGAAAATAAAGATATATCAACTGCTGGTACAGATGGAGAAATAATTTACTACAATCCTAAATATTTAGAAAGTTTAAGTGTTGAAGAGCAAACTTTTATATTTGCTCATGAAGTATGTCATATTGCATTTAATCATATCTTAAGAAGTGAAGGTAAAGATCCAGAGTTATGGAATATTGCTACTGATGGTGTTATTAATCAATTTCTTAAAAGAGATGGATTAAAAATGGCAAAAGGTGGAGTTGATATTGCTGAAGCTATAAACTATGATGCTGAACAATTATATGAAAAACTATTACAAGAAAAGCAGCAAAGACAACAGCGACAACAAAATGGACAGGGTAATGGTCAAAATCAACAAAGTAATCAACAACAAAATCAGCAACAAAGTGGTAGCAGTGGGCAAAGTGGAAATAGTCAACAAAAACAATCGCAACAACAGAGTGGTAATTCTCAAAGCCAAGACCAACAACAAAATCAAGAAAATCAGCAACAAAATGGTGGCGGTAGACAAAGTGGAGATAACCAACAGCAATCACAATCTCAACAACAAAATAGTTCTGGTGGTGGAAGTTCACAAGAACAAGATAAACAATCACAAGAACAAAGTGGTGGTGGATTTAGCGAGGATTCACAAGAAGAAGAAAAACAACAAGATGTTGGACATGATACTCACAGTATGTGGGAACAAGCAGTAAAAAAACATAAAGAGGAACAAGAAAA
>CAKOWI010000007.1 GCA_934122275.1 uncultured Bacilli bacterium
ACCCCAATTGATTATAAAACTCAACTAGGGTTTAAATAATATTCTTTTAGTGTCTACTTTTTATTGACAAGTTCATTAATGAATTGTTTCTTATTTTATCTAGTATACTTTTATCATAAGAATAACATGGTGCAAAAATAGAATCACAAACAGATAGAAAAAGTTTTGGCTTAGCTTTTCTATAATCATCAAAAGAATTTATTTTTACCAGTTTAGCTTGTTTATCGTAAACAGCTATAGAAAGAAAAACTATATAATGTAATTTTTTTGATACTATGTTTTCAAATTCACTTTTACTATACACTTTATCTTCAAACAAAAAATTTCCTGCTTTATCAAAAACTTCCCCCGATAAAATCAATATATTATCTGTATCATTTATAATATTAGATAATATTTTATGTATGAAATAATCATATCTGTTTAGAAGTTCAAAACTAACTCCAATCATACTATCACCAGTAAAATATTAACACATTATCTTAAACAAATAAACAGAATAAACATATATTGCATATAAAAATAATTTACATAAAAGAAAAAATATTGTATAATTTAATTAGAGGAAGCACTAAAACTTAAAGCTAGTTTCGTGTTTTCCAGATTTGTGCAAAAAACACGACTATCCTTTTTGGTTAGCCGTGTTTTATTATATTATTAATAATACTATTATTAGTAATAGTAAGATGATTATTAGTTTAAGAAATAAATTTTCTTTTCTCATAAGCATCACTCCCCTTTTTATTTAGAAAAAAGGAAAACACTAACTAACCTATATTTTTAGTACTTCCAATTATATTATTATCTATGAATTAATATTTTCTTTGTTTTTTGATAAAATAATTTACATAAAAGAAAAAATATTGTATAATTTAATTAGAGGAAGCACCAAAACTTAAAGCTAGTTTCGTGTTTTCCAAGTTATTTTGTGAAACACGACTATCCTTTTTGGTTAGCCGTGTTTTATTATATTATTAATAATACTATTATTAGTAATAGTAAGATGATTATTAGTTTAAGAAATAAATTTTCTTTTCTCATAATCACCACTCCCTTTTTATTTTAAAAAAAAGGAAAACACTAACTAACCTATATTTTTAGTACTTCCAATTATATTATTATCTATAGATTAGTATTTTCCTCGTTTTTCGGTGAAATAAATTAGTTATTTACCATTTTATCTATGCCTCCGAATACTGATGTAATTAACCATTTAAAACCCTTAGCAAAAGTATCAGAAGTATAAAGACCAAATGTAGAAATTTTATTGCTATAATTCTTTTTCATATTAACTATATAATTTTCTACTTTTATTTCTTCACCATTTTTTACGTCCTCTTCAAACTGTTTTATTTTTTCTTGGGTAAGAGTTGCTTTTTTGTTATTTAAATCCTCATAATAACCACCTTTTTGTGCCACATAAAGTACCATAAAGCTTAAAAAAAGTATCCATACAAATATGCGGTATAATTTTTTGTAACTTATCATACCATACCTCCAATGTATTCTTTTATAGAAATATATATAATATCAATTGTACTTTCTACTTCCTCTTTAGTATTATCTGGACCACCCACTTCAATTAAAAACACGTTATCTGATATATCTTGATTATATACTCCATTATATCCTTTACCACCATGACTTAATATTCCTCTTGATATTCCATTTACCTTACTATCAATTATTCTATTTAATTTTTCTGCATTATTTTTATTTGATGCATTATTAGGATTATCTGTTCCAACAACAAATAGTACTTTAGCATAACTTTTCCCGTTAAAAGTTATAGTACTTTTACTCTTTCCAACAGAATCTCTATGTATGTCAAAAAAATACTTTATGGTATTATACTTTTCTTTAGCTTCGCTTAAATACTTTCTAGAACCTTGATATGATTTATAATACTTTAAATTATTCTCACTTAAAAATGCAGCGACACTCTTTTCTTCAAAGTAAGTTTCTATTCCTTCCTTATTTAATTTATCACTTAAAAGAAAGGCTGCATCATATACAGAATAATTATTATATTTCTCGCTTTCATGAGTATTATAAACATATATTATAGGATCATTATTATCAGGAATATCTTGAGTAGTGTTTTTTATGTATCCTGTTTTTTTTACCTTCTTATCTTTTTTTGGAACATAAATTGCATCTTTAACTTTTTCATTTAACAAATTAACTGGTTCGTTAACGTTTTTAACCAATTTGTTCTTTATATAATTATTAACATTGAATCTAATATAATCAACATTATTTGATAAAACACTAGATTTTGCTTTGTTTTTTGAAAGATACATATATATAAATGCGTATGAAAAAAAGAAAAAGAATAAAAATGACATAAACAATCTTTTTTTCTTTTTCTTAATTTTTTTTGACTTAAATACTTTCATATATATCACCCGTATTAAGAATATCACTTAATACTTAATATAAGTGTCGAAGTAAAGTATAAATTTTAAATATTATGAAGACTATTATTTATACCATAGCTTATAATGTCACTTAACTTTTCTATTACAAAATCAGCTTCTTTAGGACAAACCATTAAATTATATCCTATAGGAGTTAAAACCTCATAAGTTAGTTCTTTTAATTCTTCTTCATCTAGTAGTCCAACAAGTCCCAATAACGTTTTTCTATCATCATCAGTAATATTAATATCTTTATTAGCATAATTTATGTTTTTTGTTAAAAATTTTGAAACTTTCTTGTTTGATAGTTTCTTATTATAAGAATAATTTTTAATCATATAGTTTATCGTATCACACACAATTTGTGATGCTGATGTAACAGTTGGAACTCCTATAGCTATAACAGGAATGTTTAGAGTTTCTTTAGATATTTCTTTTCTTTTATTACCTATACCACTACCAGGAGATATTCCAGTATCTGATATTTGTATACTTTTATTTACTCTTGATATAGAACTTGATGCTAAAGCATCTACTACAATTACTAAATCTGGTGAAATTTTATCTATTACTCCTTTTATATAGTCACTAGTTTCAATGCCAGTTGTACCAGTTACACCTGGATAAAATGCTGATACATTTGAAAATTTATCTTCAACGTCTATGTTCATATCAAAAAAATGACTTGTTACTATTATTTTATCAGACACAAGTGGTCCTAATGAATCTGGTGTAACTTTTATATTTCCAAGACCTACTATCACTGTTTTAAATTGCTTATTAAATCCAATTTCATTTAGCATCTTTTTTAATTCGATTTTTAATACTTCTGAAACTTTCTTTTTATAATTATCATCCGTTATATCGTCAAACTCTAATGTTATATAAGTTCCCTTCTTTTTATTAATTACATTATTTTCATCAAGCTTGCATTTACTAATTTTTATGTTTGTATCTTCATATGTATAGTTATCATACTTTTCTTGTCTTTCATCTAATAAGTCTACAGCCATATCAGTTCTTACTTCATATTTACTTAAATCTATGTTATGCATATCTTTCACCCTTTATATTTTTACCAAAAAATATAAATATTATTGCTTTTTTATTTTTTTTTTGATAAACTATAAGAAGTTATATGCCCAGGAGGTGAAATTTATGCCAAATATTAAAAGTGCTAAAAAAAGAGTTAAAGTAATAGAAGCTAAACATGAATCAAACATTGTTCCTAAAGGAGCTATGAAAACTGCCGTTAAAAAGGTTAGAAAAGAAGCTAATACTGAAAACTTAAATATTGCTAATAAAAGAATTGATAAAGCTTGCAATAAAGGTATTATCACTAAAAATAAAGCAGCTCGTCTAAAATCAAATCTATCTAAAAAAGTAAATGAAGCGAAGTAATTATACTTCTTTTTTTATTTATTAATATATATGTGTTATAATTAAGTAGGTGATTAATTTGAAAAAGATGTTTAAGACTGGTCTTTCTGTTATAGTATTTGTAATTATTGGATATTTAATTTATGATAACTATTATTTTATAATAAATAAAATTGATCAAGTTACAATGAAATACTTTAAACATGAACAAAAACAAGATTTAAAAGATAATTCATATAGAAAAAAGACTAATTATGAATATTTAAAGGTTAATAATAATACTGATATAAAAAATTATGACGATTTAAAAAATGCCATATATACGTATTTAGATGCAGGTTGGAATACATATAACATATTATGTAATTCAAATTATGTAAATTGTATTGATGATGCTAAAGAAATAATACAAAATAATAGTTATTTAACTGATATTAGTAATTTCGTTCATCCATATAATACATTTAAGAAAGTTAATGCTACGTTTACTTCATCTGGAAAAATAACATTAAATAGAAAAAATAAGTATACAAATGAGCAAATTAGTCAAATAAATAGTAAGATTGATGAAATTTATAATAATAATTATAATCCAAATGCTAGTTTAAGAGAAAATATTAAGATATTTCATGATTATATAGTTAATAATACTACTTATGATAAAAATAATACTTCAGGTGACTCTAGTATACCTTCTAGTACAGCATATGGTGTTCTATTTAATGGAAGTGGTATATGTTCTGGATATACTGATACTATGGCATTATTTTTAGAAAAACTTAAAGTACCTAACTATAGAGTATCTTCTCCTTCACATGTTTGGAATTTAGCTTACGTAGACAATAGCTGGCTTCATATTGATCTTACATGGGATGATCCAGTAACTAGTGATAATTCTAATGTTATGAGTGATAAATATTTCTTAATTTCTACTAGTGAATTAAAAAGTTTAAATGATGGTGAACATGAATTTGATGATAATATCTATATAGAAGCAAAGTAAAAGAACTAATATAATTTTTATTAGTTCTTTTAAATTTTACTTAAATAAGTTTTGTATACTTGCTTTTATCATATTTATGATATTAGGATTTACTACAGTTACCACACAAAGTGATAATAACAAAAGTAATATTATTACAATTATAGTAAAACTAATATTAGCTGTTCTCATTGTTTCAATGTCTATTTTAGACGGTCTACCCACTTTTTTTCTACTCACTTTATATCACCTATAATAATATTAACAAATTAATTATTAATTTTCAATATAACTTATCACATCGCTTATTGTTTTTTCAAAATTATTTACATCTACATTAAACCACTTTACATTTAGTTGATGATTAAAAAATGTATACTGTCTTTTAGCATAATTTCTACTTCTTTGTTTTATTAAATTAATGCAATCTTCTAAACTACTTTTTCCTTCAAAATACGGATACAATTCTTTATAAGCTATTGCAGTATTAATTGCTTTGCTATGAATATTATTGTTATAAAAATACCTAGCTTCATCTAAAAGACCATCATAAATCATTTTATCTACCCTACTATTTATAACATCATAAAGCTCATTTCTAGGTCTTGTAAGTCCTATTATTTTAACATCATAGAGTAATTTATTTGACACTACTTTATCATTGGTTTTATGATTATTTAAATAACTTTCTAATCTTTGTCTATTATTTTTATGTATTTTTGTATCTTTATCTATTTTTAAGACCATATCATATAATTCATCATTAGAAAATTTAGTGTAGTCATTTTTTTTGCCATTTTCTCTAAATTCATAGTTGTATAACAACGCTTTTAAGTATAACCCGGTACCACCTACAATGACCACGTTTTTCTTTTTCTTAATTAAGTTATCTAAAATATTTCTAGCATCTTTTTGATAATCATATACAGAATAATCATCTTGCACATCTTTAATATCTATCATATGATGTACTATGTTTTCTTTTTCTTGTTCTGTAACTTTTGCAGTACCTATGTCCATTTTTCTATATATTTGCATACTATCGCAGCTAATTATTTCTGCATTATATCTTTTTGCTAAAGAAACAGACATTTTTGTTTTTCCTACACCTGTCGGACCTACTATTGCTATTATCATAATAATCACAACCTTTAATACATTTAATTATAATATAAATAGACTATAATGTCACTTTATTTTTATTGTATATTAAGATACATATATACGCTATTCTTACTTTTTATTTACCATAACAAGTGGTACATAAACTTCATCTTCTGTAATACCAGCATGTGATGACTTAAACTTTTCATGCTTATCACTATATCTAATTGCTTTATCACTTATAGCGATTGCCATATAGTCTCCTATTCCATCTTTAAATAGTTGGTTTTCTATTCCATCACCAAATACTTTATTTTTAATTATTTCTTCTTTATTAAGTAGTAAAAAATCATCTTTTATTACTTTTTTTATTTCTTTTTCGAATTCTTTTTCTTTGCCTTCTTTTAGCCTAAAAGATGCAGCTCGTGAATCAATACCTGTTGTTCCTTTTAATAAATTTATAATACTTGGATAATCGGTTAACGTAATCCAATCACTTATATTTATATGTCCATGATCTGCAATCATGATTACGAGTGAATCGTTAACTCTATTACATAACTCTTCAAATTTCTTATCTATTAATTTGAACTTTTCTTTAGCATAGGTACTATCTGTCCCGTATTCATGCATGATACCATCTGGATCATCATAATATGCATAAATATAGTTTTTCTTATCATTTTTGGTTATTTCTACTATATTATCATTCATTTCATCGATATCTTTATATGAAACACTTCCAAACGGTGATACACCACTTCCTAAACATCCATCTATCTTTGAAATCTTCTTCATAACACTAACTGTTTTAAGAATATTTTTAGTTCCTGGATAATCTTCTATTTTTGCACCACTTTCTTTTTCACAATTTAAAAATAGTGTTACAACAGAATCATATTTTTTCATGTACATATCCCAGCCAAGCCAGCCGTGTTCTACTGGACTAAGTCCAGTTATTACACTAGTAGTTGCAGCTGTTGTTGTAGGTGGAAATACACTTGATATCTTACATTTTAAATTTTTATTTAAGAATGGAGTTATATCCTTGTTTTTCTTTAATATGTTATAACCAAATCCATCATATAAAACAACTATTATATTTTTATAATCATTTTTTAAAGCTTCATCAACCATTTTTAATGTTTTTCTCTTATTTTCTATTCCATAATAATTTTCTATAGAACTTATTAAACTAAGTAAACTATTATCATAATCTGGATAAATATATTTCATTTTAATCACCTTTTCTTTCTTTTATACTCTAACTACTTTCTTAAAATCATCTTTAAGTATTTCCATCTCAATTATATCATAATATTTCCCGTTCAAAAAATACGCTTCATGTCTTCTGACATATTCTTTAAACCCTATTTTTTTATAACAATTATTCGCTCTTTCATTAAACTGAAATACACATAAATTAATATTGTGCATATTTTGAAAATTAAATGCATAATTTAAGAGTAAATCTAATGCTTCTGCACCATAACCCTTATTTCTATTTTCTTCATCACCAAGAAAAATTTCAACAGTAAACCTTCTATTTATTCTATCTATTTTCATCAATGAACAATTACCTATGAGTTCATCTGTTTTAATATCTACAATTGCAAAGTTTACATTTCCATTTTTTAAAGCATTAGTAATCCATTCTTTTTCCCCTTCTATGGAAGTGATAATAACTGTACTACTCAATGCATCAGTTACATTTCTATCATTCATCCAAATAGTATATTTTTCAGCATCTAAAATATTCATTGGTGATAAATATAATCTTTTTTCCTTCAAATTTTTTAAAGTATTTCATAGGTTTCTCCTCTCTTATTTTATAAGCAACAAGCAAAAAGCACGCAAGTCACTTATTATAGTGACTCCGTGCTTCATTAAAGTACGTGTAGGTTTTTTTACCCTTTGAGGCTAGATGTAATATCACACTCAAACTCACTTGTTATTAATAAAATAACAGTTTTAATTTTAGCTGTCAAGTATTAATTTTAATTTTTTTCTTCCAGAGCGACCTAATAGTTTGATAATTCTCTAATTTAGGTTCTAGATATCTTTTCAGCATTTTTAAATAAATAGTTGCACAATCTCGTTCTAAAAAATACAAAATCTAACAAGCTTGTTTTCGAATCATATTCAATGTACTGTTTATATCCAAATGTACTTGTAAGAAGTTGTATTAAATATAAACATGACATAAACTTAAAGTCATATTTGTTCAATTTTACATAATTAGTAAACGTTTTAACATATTCAACCAAATTATTAATATCAATTTTTCCAAAATATTCAGCTGATTCTAAGATTTGATCATAATTTCCAGTATTAGATTCCATCGTATAACCATCAATAAATTTTTGCATAATTATAATCCTATTTTTATATACAAAACTATATTCTCCGGTTACAGTTTTCACATATTCTGGAACAGGAATACTATCATTTCTTAAATGATTTATTATAATTATTTCTTTATTAATTTCTTCTCTTGTGTACCTTTCTTGAAACTCCTTTAATATGTATTTATTTTGATTTAATGAATATAAATTAGCACTACCACGATTTAGCTTTTCAACCTCATAAACATCAATATTATAATTAGCTTTTGCCACTTCAATTATCATCTTTTTAGTAAATATAGTTTCATCTATCATTTTAATAATTCTTCTTTTTTAAAGTCATTGACATTTTATGACTACCTAATATATATTTAATCTAAAATTAATCTTACCTCTTTTAAGATATCCGTATCTTTACTAATCTTTACCGTGTTAATTTCTAAGCTTTTAGCTCCTAAAATATTATTTTCGTTATCATCTAAAAATAATAATTCTTGCGGCATTAAGTTATACTTATTCAATATATATCTATAAAATTCCTTGTCAGGTTTTATTTCATGTATTTCAGATGAAATAATAATATCATCTAAATATTTATCATCAAAGTTATTTTTAATATAGCTTTTTACATATGATACATGGTTAGTTGCTATAATAATTTTAACTTTATTATTTATTTTCTTTATATCTTCAAATAGATTAGAAAATCTAACTTTGTATAATTTATTAATAATTTCTTTCGTTAGATTGATTAGTTTTATCTTATCTCTCTCATATTTAGAACCTTTATTTAAGTAATCTTCATCACTAATATTTGGACCAAATAATCTTTCTAATTTGTCTTCAGTTTCATTTAAATTTATGTCCTTTTCAGAGACTAAAACTCCGACTAAATCAAATGCTATTACTTTTATCATGCTTTCTCCTATTATTATTCATATATATTTAAATACTTTAGTTTTATTAATAAATCTTATTTTAGTCTAAATCCTTTAAATGTATATTCCACTTTAATAAATATTCATATATCTTTTCTACTGGAACACCTAAAATATTATAAAAACTACCATTTATGTTTTTAATAAAATTAGAAGCTACTGTTTCAACTATAAAACCAGAAGAATACATTACATTTGGTTCCTGCTTTATATAATAATCTAAATCAACATCATCAACTTCGTTTAAAGTTATTTTAGTTTCTTGATAATCACTAATATATTCGTTAGTGTATTTATTTATTAATGCTATTCCTGTAATTATACTTGTAGTTTTACCAGAAGACATCTTCAAATTTTCTTTAGCTTCATGAATACTATTTGGCTTTTCTGTTATATTTCCATCTACATATAAAACAGTATCTAATCCTAAAATAATACAATCAGTTACATTTATACTATTTGCTTTACCAAGTGATAACTTCTTAACATATTCATAAACGTTATCCTTAATATTTTTCTTTTCATCATAATTACTACTCACTAAATGATGTTTCATTTTTACTTTATCTAATATTTCACTTTTAAACTTTGAAGTGCTTGCCAATACTAACTTCATTATTTTTTACCCTCTGACATAGCTCTTTTAAACAATTTCTCTAGTTCATAATTACTATAAAAAATAGTAGTTGGTCTTCCATGAGGACATGTATATGGATTATCACACTTTCTTAAATCGTCAATTAATTTTTCCATTTCTTCCATTGAAATATTCATGTTAGCCTTTATTGCCATTTTACAACTTAGCATTATAGCAGCCTTTTCTCTAAATTTTTCTATCGTAAAATTCTTTTCTTCACTTATAATTACTTCTAATATTTTCTTTATGCTTTCTTCCTCATATCCTTCTTTTAACCAGACAGGATGTTCTTTAATGATAAATGAGTTTATTCCATTTTCTTCTATCTTGAAATTCATATTTCTTAGTACATCTAGGTTTTGTTTAATTATTATAAATTCATTAGTAGGAAACTCAATAGTAAGTGGAACTAACATCTTTATAGTACTAGTATTTGGATTACCAAACTCTTTTAAATATCCTTCGTAATTTATTCTTTCTTTTGCAGCATGCTGATCTATCATATACAAGCCTAATTCATTATGACATATAATATATGTACCTTTAGCTAATCCAACTGGATACATCTCTGGCATTATAACTTTTTTCTTCTCATGAGTTTCTTCTTCATTATAATCAGTTAACTCATCATTAACTTCTAAAACAGGTTCATCAAATAAACTATAGTCAACAACATCACTTTGAGTAATGTTTTCTCTTTCTAAGTTAAGTGTTTGAACTTCAACCTTTTGCCTTTTTTCTGGCATATCATTCTTCTTTTCTATTTTTGGTATTAAAAGTGCTTTATCAAGTACGTCTTTTATTCCCTTTTTTATAAGACTTTTAAGATCCTCAAAATTACTAAACTTTATGTCTAGTTTTGAAGGATGAACGTTAACGTCTATTAACGATGGATCAGTATTAATATTTAAAACAACGATAGGATATCTAGTTTCAGGTTTATAAGTATGATATGCATCATTTATCGCTCTATTTAATTCTGTATTTCTAATTACCCTATTATTTACAAGTGTTATCATATGAGTTCTAGATGATCTAGTAACTTCTGGTAATGAAATGTATCCATCAACATCATAATCATCATTAAATACAGAAATCTTTTTCATTTTTTTAGCTACTTCAGTACCATATATTTCCTTTATTACCTTAAGTAAATTACCAGAGCCATCAGTATTTAATAAAACCTTACCATCACTTATTAAAGTAAATTTTTTTTCTGGATATGATAATGCCATTTTATTAACATATTCACAAATATTAGCTAACTCACTATAAATACTATTTAAATATTTCAATCTAGCTGGTGTATTAAAGAATAAATCTCTAACTATTATTTCAGTACCATGTCTTGAATCAGATACCTCATCACTTATTAATTTACCACCACTAATTTCTATTTTAGTGCCTAAGTTACTAGCACATGTTTTTAACGTAACATTAGAAACCGATGCAATAGAAGGAAGTGCTTCACCTCTAAATCCTAATGATGATATTCTAAATAAGTCCATTTCATCTAGTAGTTTACTTGTTGCATGTCTTTGAAATGAAATAAGAGCATCATCATGTTCCATTCCAGAACCATTATCAACTACTCTAATTAATTTTGTTCCTGCTTCTACAACTTCTATTTTTATTTCATCTGCACCAGCATCAACACTGTTTTCAGTTAGCTCCTTAACAACAGATACACATTTTTCAACAACTTCTCCTGCTGCTATCTTATTGGCTAATATATTATCCATAACTTTAATTTTACCCATTATAATTCACCTACACTTATGGCTTAATTATATCATTTTTGTAAACCAATGTCACCTTATTAAAAATCACATATAATATTTTAGACAGGAGGATTTATATGAATAATTACTATCAAACAGCTATACCAGCTTACTATGTTTCAAGCCAAAAAGGAAATAGTAAAAATGATGAAAGATTAGCTGGTGGATTTGTATTTCCTTTTTTATTAGGAGGAGTAACAGGAGCTGCTGTTGCACCAGCTTTTTGGAACAACAATAGACCACTATACTACGCACCATACCCACCACAACAAGTAGGTCCATATTACTATGGTCAATCAAGCTATTATTATCAGCCAAGAAGATGGTTTTAAAAAAGGCATAGTTTTAATAAAACTAGCCTTTCTTTTTTGATAAAACAAAACTTCCAATATATTTATAGTTTATAGTTTTTCCCATACACTTAACAAAAATTTTTGCATTAGTTAAGTCATCTAATTCATTATTGCTATCATCAACATATTTTATTTCCTTCATATACCTTTTATGACTCCATTTATCTATGCCATATAGTTTCTTTAAAAAATAATAATCATTAACTATTCTGCCATCTTGGTAAAAACTTTCAGAATTATAAAGAGAAATTAACCATTCTGATCTTTTTTGTAATTCATGTTTATAATCTACTTCTTTAATACTTAAATCTAATGCATCACAATCATCATATAAAACACTTTTTACATCAGAATCAGAATAAAAATGAGAATAATTACCACTTACTGCTCCTAAATTAAAGCCATAAAATTCATTATAGTCCTTATTATCATAACAGACTTCATCTTTTGATAAATCTACATTAATTGAATATCCGTAGCAATTAACATCCATGTTTTGCCAGTAAAAATCATCTTTTATTATAATGCTATCTTTTATTTTATATAATGTATTTTTATCGAACATAATAAGCACCTACTTTCTATGTAGTTTATATATTCCAACTAAGTTATATTTCAAATTATCATCTAAATACATATTAGCTTTATTAGGATCATATATAGTTTCATAGTCATCATCTATTTCACAAATTCTTCCTAAATTACCCATTTTATGTCTCCATATACCATCTTTTGATTTTCTTAAGAAATGAAAATCAAAGTCAATCTTTTCTAGTTTTTCGTCATAATACTTTTCAGTCATATACATTGCAATTAGCCATTCATTATCAGTCAATTTACAATTTGCACTAGCCTTTGCAATATCTATATTAAGTACATTCATATCTTTATAAAATGCTTCCTCTAAATCTTTGTAATCGTCTATATATTCTGCACTATCACTAAATATTCCAACAAAATAATCAAATGATTCATCTAATTTCTTTAGTTCATATACAGATAAATCATTACATAGTGCATATGAATAACAGTTTGTACCTTTTATGTTTTTCCAATCTTCTTTATAAATATCAGTACCATTAATTTGTTTTCTTACCATGCTTATTACATTATTATTCATATAACCCCCAAAATTAATTAATAAATATAATACTTAAAATTACGTTTATGTCAATAGATAACTAATATCTACATTACCATTTATACCAGGTACTCTTCCACTAGATGTATATTGCCATAAAGAATATGGTTTATCATATTTACAAGTTTTATTATATTCAGCTACCCAATCAACGTAACTTTTTGATACATCACCTAACCTATTCATAGCATACCATCTTCCAGAATACACTTTTACTTTATACTTATTATTAATATGATTGCTAACATTACTTACATAATTACTAATTATATTATCATATTCTATTTTACTTATGTTATCAGAGTTAGAACCATTTTTACTACTCCAACTTTCTATATCATAATAAATACCAAGCTCAGGCTTTAAATCATACTTATCAATCATTTCATTAGTAAAATTACTTTCCTTATTAGATCCATTCATCGTAGAAGAATAACTAAACAAATATATTCCATATGGAATGTTTAATCTTTTAACTTCATTTATATTTTCTTCAAATTTTTTATCTAGACTATCATAATATCCAAGCCTTAATATAACACCATAACAATCACTATCTCTTGCAAACAAATCCCAATTAATACTTCCTTGATAATAACTAACATCCACTACTTTAACGTTATTTTTACCTAAATACTTTCCAGAAGGACTATAATATCCCTCTTCTTTTACTGTATCAGTATCATTAGTAGCTAAACTTAATTCACTACTAATTGCACTTTCTTCTACAAAATCTTTTGTTTCAATACTTGATACCTCATTTACTAAATTATTTTCATCTTCACTTATTTTTTCATCTTCATTACTTTCTTCCTCACTTTCTTTTTCAGCTTCACTATTTTCTAATACTTCATCTTTATTATTTTCTTCACTCAAGTTTTCATCTTCTTTTTCTTCTAAAATAGTTTCGTCTATATTATCAGTAGCCTTTTCTTCTTCATTACTATATTCTTCTATTTGTTTATTTTCTTCTTTAATATCAAGCACTGAATAATAATCATCGTGTGATATTATTGGAACTTTACTACTATAGTATTCTTTTTTTACCACTTCTTTTTTCTCCTCCCTAATACCTACTTGTTCTACATTCTTATAACTATCTTGATTATAAAAATGCGATAATACAAATGTAACAATCATAAAAATATTTTGCTTCATCTTTCACCTCCAATATATTATTAGACATGAAAAATCTTTTTCCTCTTATAAAACAAAAAAAGATAACTTTAGTTACCTTTTTTACTTTGTCTATTTTGTTATAGTAATTGTTTTACTATCTACTTCAACGGTTCCTGTTTCGAATGAAGCAGCTGAATCACCACCTAATATTGAATTCCAATCAAAAGCTTTACCTGTTTTATTTACTATATTTAAAAGTTGTTCACAGCCGTTCATAGAATACTCTTCAATTATTGTAACATTACTTGGAATAGTAAGTTTTTTCAAACCATTTATGTAGCTAAGTGCACCATACTTTATTGTAGTTATTCCACTTCCTAAATCCAGACTATTAATAGTTGAATTCGTAAATGCACCCGATGTTAAAATCTTTACTCCACTTCCTAATTTTAAAGTATTAATAGTTGCTTCTCCAAATGAATAATCATTTAACTGAGATACACTATCTGGTAATACCAATGTGTCTATCGATAAACCTTGAAATGCGTTTCTGTCGATAACTTCAGTATTATTAGATAAAGTTAAACTATCTACTTTCGTATTCCAAAAAGCATATGATGTAATCGTAGTAGGTCCATTTATAAATTTTAAAGCGCCAATAGTAGAATTGTAAAATGCATTTTTCCCAATTGAATCAACATTATTAAAAGTTAATGTATCTATTTTAATGTTTGCTAATGCATTTTCACCAATCGTTGTAATACTACTAGGAAGTTTGAGGTTATTTGCTTTAAAACCTGAAAAAGCATAATTTCCAAGTGTAGTTATACCATTTGGCAAATTTAGAGTTTGAATTTTAGCACTGTTAAAAGCACTCTCAGGAATTGTATTTAATCCACTTCCTATTGATACTGTATTAATATCAGAATTAGAAAAAGCTTTAGTTCCTATCTTTTGTATACCGTCCTTTAGAACTACAGAATTTGTTTTTGTACTACTAAATACTTCATCACCAACTTCAGTAATTATGCCATTAAATTTTATATTTGATATCTCAGCATTTGCAAAAGTTTCACTTGAAATAACAGATAATCCGCTACTTATAGTAACTGAGTTTAATTTAGAAGCCCTAAAAACTCTAGTTCCAAATGAAGTAACACTACTTGGTATAGTTATATTTATATTAGCTTTTAAGTTTTCAAATAAATTACTTCTTATGGATGTTACACCATCTTTTATACTCACACTCTTTATTCTAGGATTAGAGTAAAGAATTTTTATTATGTAATTAGCTTCTTCGTCAGTAAATCCCATACCATCTTCGCTTTCTGGCGAAGTTAAACTACTATAAAGCTCATCCTTAGTTCCAAAATCACTTGCAGAAGCATCACCACTTAACATTGAAGGTAATACTGATGAAAATAGACTTATCATTTTTTCATTACCATTTGCCAATGTGTTAGAAAGACTTGTTCCGACTTCTTCTGCAATTGAGTTTTCTTCACTATTCATATTGCCAGTCCCGTCAATACTTAAATCACCATTGACATAAGTATACTTAACATTATCTCCTAACAATCCAGTTATAGTAGGAAAAGTAAAATCATCTGATGAAGGAGTTGTTGTATCCTCACCACCTACTGCTTGTTCATATTGCATTGTTATTTCAAATGTTACACTTGATGAGGGATTAACAGATTCTCTTTTCCATTTAAACATTAATGTTATCTTTTTCTCATCATTTGGTTTCATAACTTCGTTTTTTGCTACTCCACTAAATGTAACTTCTATATCATCACTTGATAATTCATCTACATTTATTTCATTACCATTTACATCTTTTACTATTATTCCTTTTAATACTGCATCTACCGACCCTACGTTCTTTATTACAGTATCTACACTTGCATATGCTCCTGGATATTGTAATTCAGGCACTACAACCTCTAGATTATGTTTTTTTGTCTCTTCTATTGTTGCTGTTGCACCCTTACTTCCTTCTTCTGTTATCTTTTCTACTCTATCAAATATTATATCAAAACTACCTTCCGCCTTTGCAGTTCCACTTAAATTAAGACTACGACTAAAAAGTGCATAGCCTACCGATAACACTAGAAAAAATGCTATAACTCCAACTATTATTTTGCTTTTACTACTTCTCATTTTTCTACCTCTTTTTATAAATGTTTATAATCAGTATTTTCTACTATTTTACCATTAAATAGTATCATATTATTTATCATATGGTCAATTATTTTTTCTATATATATAAAATTAGTGTAAACAAAAAAGAGCAATGATATACTCTTAATTTTCTTTTAAATAATTGTATAAATTTTCTGCAACATCATGAGGCAAACTTTCTGAAAGTTCTTCAATTGTTAGTTCTTTTAATTTAGATATAGTTTTATACTTTTTTAGTAATTCTTTTTTTCTTTTATCTCCAATACCCACTACATTATCAAGTATACTTGATAATGCACCTTTGCTTCTTATATCTTTGTGATAACTTATTGTAAACCTATGAACTTCATCACTCATTCTAGTTAATAGATGAAATATATCACTAGTCTTATCAATACCATATTCCTTTTGACTAGATACTAATGCTGTAATAGTATGTTTATCATTTTTCTTAAGACCATATACAGGTATATCTAAATATAAACTATCTAAAATTTCTTTTGCAGCATTAATTTGTATTATTCCACCATCAACCAAAATAAGATCAGGTTTTTGTAAATGATCATGAAGTACTCTATAATATCTTCTATATATTACTTCTTGCATTAAGTGATAATCATCTTTGTGTTCTAAAGTTATTTTAAACTTTCTATATTCTTTTTTATCTGGTTTACCATTAGAAAAAACAACCATTCCTGAAACAGTAAAAGTACCAAATAGATGTGCATTATCAAAAATTTCTATTCTTTTTAAGTCATTTATACCTAATAATTTTCCAAGCTCATTGTTTGAATCAAATGTTCTTTTTTCATCCCTTGAAATTAATTCAAATTTTTCATCTAATACTATCTTAGCATTATCATATGCCATATCAACTAACTTTTTCTTTATTCCTTTAACTGGCACTACTACCTTTGTATTTAATGCATTAGACAATAATTCTTCATCAAAGTCATTACTTACTAATATTTCTTTAGGAATTTCATTTTTTTCATAAAAACTAATCACATAGTAAGATAAAATATCAGAAATTTCATCTATAACAGGAAATACTTCCCCATCTCTTTTATTTATTCTTCCATCTCTTAAATGTAAAACTTGAAATGATATATAATCATTTTTTAAATAGTAATTAATTACATCTCTATTAACATTATCATTTAAGCTAATCTTTTGTTTTTCTAGAACTTTATCTATATACTCAAGCATTTCTTTATATTCCATAGCTTTTTCAAAATTCAAATGATTAGAGGCCTCTTCCATTTTATATTTTACTTTTTTAATAACATCATCATAATTTCCTTTTAAAAAGCTTGTTACTTCATCAATCATCTCTTTTTCTTTTGATGAATCAATATCATTAGCACAGTATCCTAAGCATTGTCCAATATGATAATATAAACAAACTTTATCAGGCATATTATGACATTTTCTAAATGGATATATTCTGTTTAATAGCTCTACTGTCTTTCTTGCAGCATTACTATTAGGGTAAGGTCCAAATAATTTTCCTTTATGTCCTTTAATATTTCTAGGTCTTGATATAATAAGTCTTGGATGTTTTTCACTTGTAATTTCTATATAAGGGTATGATTTATTATCCTTTAGCATTATATTATATTTTGGAGAATACTTCTTAATTAAATTAATTTCTAAAAGAAGAGATTCTACCTCTGTTTGAGTTACTATATATTCAAAGTCAACAATATTTTCTACTAAAGCCTTAGTTTTTCCAGTATGCTCTCTATTAAAGTATGATGATACTCTTCTTTTTAGATTCTTAGCTTTTCCTACATATATTATTTTACCATCTACATTTTTCATTAAATAACAACCAGGACTTGTTGTTAATAATCTTAATTTTTCTTTTATCCTATCCATATATATCACCTAAAACATTATATCATAAACTAAAAGAATGAAATAAATTTCATTCTCTTAAATTCTATTTTTTTATAGAACCAACACAATTATATTCATGTTTTTTACACAAAAATTTATAAATCAAATCTATGCTAAATTCTTCATCTCTATACATTCTCTTAATGTTATACATTCTCTTAATGTTATACATTCTCTTAATGTTATCGTATAATTTTCTAATAGCAGATGCATAATCTAGTAACTGTTTTTCATTCATTAAAATTTCATCAAAATTCTTTAGTTTCGAAAAATCCTCTCCCCATACTAATTTTAGAGCATCAGTTTCATCAGTATTTAACCCATCTATAAATGATGTCATTACTATTTCTTTTCTACATCTAATATGTCTAAATAAACTAAAATCAGAATCAGTATACTTGTTTATAGTCTCTAATTTATATTGATCTCTAATCTTACATAAAGCTTTTTTATATGTTGCATAAATAGATTGCTTTGAATTGCTTGAATTCTTTGTTAATTTAGATAAAAAACTATCATATTTATCTTTAGTATCTTCAAAACTTTCAGCTTTTAAACAAACAAAAAGAACTGTTTTTTGTAAAAGAGTAAGTTTACTTTCTGACATCATATTATACATTATATTATTTATTGTGTCTTTTGTTTCAATGGTATCATTAAAATCATTTTGTTTATTTTCTTTTGGTATACTTTCCTTAGTATATTGTTCTATTTTTCTTTCCAAACCGTTTTTTAATTTTCTTTTAAGATTTGCTTTATAAACACGCATACCATTTTTCTTATACTCATTTAAAGTACTAATTAAAATTAAATATCCATCATCATATAAATCCATAGTAAGACTAGAGTCATAACTCAAATCACTCATTGCTTCTTCTATTAGATATGAATAATCGTTAATTTCATCTATTGAAGTATCAGACATTTTAATGTTCTTGCACAAAATACGTTTTTCTATTTCCTCTTCAACATAATCAAATAATTGATTAAGGTTAATTAGGTCTTCATTATATAAACTTATATATGGTGATGTAATACTTTTAATCTCATTATTTGTTAGTCCAGTTTGCCAATACATTCTAACTATAGTATTTGTTATATCCTTTTCTTTACATATAATTCCTTCAATATCTCTGTTTTTAATCATATTATAACCCCCTTGATTTTATAACCCTCTGATTGGCTACATATAATAGCACGTTTTAATGGATTTGTCAAAATCATATAAAAAGCATCTAAATGATGCTAAAATTATTTTGTTAATCGTCTATTTTTTCAATTCTAACTAAATTTTTACTTTCTAAATATTCTAAAACACATTTTTTATCATTAAATGGGATTTTAACGTTATTTTTTATAATCATAACTTCTTCATGACCTTTACCTAAAATAAGTAATGCATCATTACTTTGCAATAAATCAATTCCCTTTATTATGGCTTTTTTTCTATCCAATTCTATCTCATAATTATCATTTTTATTATCCTTTAACATATCATTTACTATTTGATTAGGATCTTCATTATGAACATCATCACAAGTTATAATCGCCTTATCACATAAATCTGTTACTAGTTTCATCATAATAGGTCTTTTTGTTCTATCCCTATCACCAGTACAACCAAAAACAGTGTAGATATGTCCATCACATACTTCTTTTACCGTACTAATTACGTTTTGAATTGCATCTGGAGTATGAGCATAATCTACTATGATACGATTATTTTTATATTCTACCATATCCATTCTTCCTGCTGGACAATTAATGTTTTCCAAAACATCTGCAATTGAAGAAAAAGTAATTCCTAACTCATGAAGAATAATTATAGTAACTAAAGCATTATATATGTTATATTTCCCAATTAGTGGCATATGAATATTTTGTTTAACATCATTATATATAAATGTAAAATATGTGCCTAAAATACTCATTTGATAATCAGTTACTCTATAGTCACCACCCGTAAAGCCATACATTATATTATTATTATAATCTAATGTAAATAAGTCTTTATTTTTATCATCATAATTAATTATTGCTTTTCCACCTGCTCGTACTTGATTAAATAACTTCATTTTACACTTCGCATAATTTTCCATAGTACCATGAATATTTAAATGATCTTGTGTTAAATTGGTAAATATAGCATATTCAAATTCAACATTTTCTAATCTTTGGTGCATTAATCCTTCACTAGATGCTTCTATAACTGCATATCTATATCCTTCATCATATGCAGTTATTAACATATCATAAATTTCAGTTACTTCTGGTGTTGTATTTGGTAAATCACAAACCTTCTTATCCATAAAGAATCCGACTGTTCCAATATAACAACATTTTTTATTTAATTTATTTAGTGCATCATATATCAAATATGCAGTTGTTGTTTTTCCATTAGTACCAGTGATTCCTACTATATGCATCTCATTTAAATATTTATTATAATTTTTCTTTAAGTAATCATTTAAATATGCCCTTGTATCTTTTACTATTTCATAATCTATGTCATAGTTTCCTTCTTCTGCAATTATCTTTGATGCACCATTTTTAATTGCTTGAGGTATAAAATCATGACCATCACCAACAATACCACGAAGTGCAACAAATATATCTCCCTTTTTTACTTTTCTTGAATCAGTTCTAATATTTATCATAATACCACCATTTTCTACATTATATAACATATTATATAATATATTTGAAAAACTAACAATAATCATTTATAATATTTTTGGTGATTTTATGTTTACAATAGAAAATAATGTATCAAATGAAATTATAATAAATAAATCAAGATTTATATGCTATCTTTTTAAAGTAGATAATTTATATGATGTAAAAAAATACATAGAAGAAATAAAATTAGAATATAAAGATGCAACTCATTATTGCTATTCATACATAATAGGAAATGTAAAAAAAGCATTTGATGATAAAGAACCTAGTCATACAGCTGGATTACCTATGTTAAATGTACTTGAAAATAAAAAGTTAGATAACATATTAGCTATTGTTGTAAGATATTTTGGTGGTACTAAATTAGGAGCTGGTGGCTTAGTTAGAGCATATACTGAAGCAGTTACAAAGTGTTTAGATAAAACAAAAATAATTAGAAATATAAAGCTACTAAGCAAGAAAATAAAATTCAAATATGAAGACATAAATACGATAAATTATTTATTAAAAGATTATAAAATAACTTATAAAGAGTATGACTCTGATGTAATTTATGAATTTATTTATGAAGAAAATAACTATCCCGATGGCATAGACAAATATTTAATAAAATAAAAAATCAAAGGATTAAGCTTTTTAAAGTTTTCCTTTGATTTTATTAAGTTAATTCGTACTCTGACCCGTACAAAGTTTATCGGATTCTCCTGTTTCTAATTTCTGTTCTTTGCATCCACAATCGTTATATGTTCCACTATCTAAAATAATGAAATACATTAGTTTAACATCATCGCTGTCCATTGCACTTTTACATTTTTTAATATTAACTACAATACCTTCTTTAATTTTATTTAAATCCTTAATGCTAACATAATCGCCATCAATTAATTTTTTTACTTCTACAGATTTTGTATCAGTCGGTGTTAAATTATAAATTACACTAGGATTATCTGCAACATAACTTTTAGCACCAGTTAAAACAGAACTAATTTGATTTTCAAGGTTTTTTTCATCTTGTTTCTTTCTTATGCTGTTTACTGCAACAGTACTTATTGATAACAATATTCCCAAAATTACTATTACAGCTAGTAACTCTACTAGAGTAAATCCTCTCTTACTTTTCATCTTCACTCACCCAGCTTTCAAACTCAGAAAGACTCATAAATCCAGTTCTTCTTTTAATTTCTTTTCCATTTTCTAGTACAACAACCGTTGGAATAGAAAATACTTGATATTTATTAGCTAATTCATTTGATTCATCAACGTTTACTTTAAGAATATCTAGCTTGCCTTCTCCATCATAACTTTCAATTACTTTCGAAAGCATCTTACACGGACCACACCAGTCCGCATAAAAATCAATTATTACTTTTTTATCCTTAATTTCATTTTCAAATTCTTTTTCATTTATATGTTTTATCATTATTATCACCTATATTATCTTTATATTATCATTTTTAATCATATTAATATTCTGAATCATCATAATAATCTTCTGAATCGTCATAGTAATAATCATCATCTGAATAGTCATCATCCGAATAATCATCGTCAGAGTAATCGTCATCTGAATAGTCATCATCCGAATAATCATCGTCAGAACCATCGCTATCATCATCTGTATCTGAATCATCCGTATCTGAGTCATCTGTATCTGAATCATCTGTATCCGAATCATCAGAGTCATTATTTTTATCTTCTGTTCTTTTGCCAAGAAGTTTATTATCACTACTTAATTTTTCAATTTGAGAGTCAGTCGCTAGATCATTTTCAACTAAGTTACTAGCTATTTCATCGTTTAAATCACTATATGTATCAATGGTATTTTCTTCATTTATTTTTTCAGTTGCAAACTTTTCACTTGTATATAAGCCACTATTTAGTTTATTTAAAACAACTGTTTTTTCTAATATTGTATTAGATATTACTGATTCATGAAATGATTTAAAATTTAAATTTGGTAACCATAAAACTAATAGCATATTAAACATAAATATAACTATTACTGGTATATAACATAAAACACCAAATAATTTATAAAATATACCAGCTTCTACCATAGTATCAGTTAATTTATCTTTAAGTTTAACTTTCTTACTTAATTTATCAAATGCAAAAATACATATTAATAATATTAAAACATGGAAAATTACTCTCCAAAGTATTATGTTAATTGATTTTATTCCAGCTGCTTTACCAAAAAAGTTAAAGAATGGTAAAATAGTTATCAAATATTTACAAGCAAGCTTACTTACTATGCTAGCTACTAAAGTTGAACAAAAAAATACAACACTATCTACTATTCCTTTTAAGATACCAGCATTATATCCTATGTATAGTCCAAATAATGCAACTAATATTAATATTATATCCACAAAGTTCATATGAATTCCTCCTATTTTTACGATTATATTATATAATATTTTAATTAAAAATCATACTAATTTATTATTAGGTTTACATAAAAATGTATACCTTATTCAAAATAATTACTATTTGTGTTAAAATATTAAATGAAAGGAATTAATTATGGTAATTGTATATAAAATAAGTGATAATACAAAGGAAAAAATGATAGATTATTATAGTGATAAAAAAAGAGAAAAAACACCACCATACTCCATATTTCAAGCTGAAGAAGGTGGAACAATAATTACTCTTTATGAATCTGGAAAAGTAATGTTTCAGGGAATTAGTGCTGATGTTGATGCTAATATGTGGAAAGATATGGAAGCTCATTTAAATAATGGTAAAATGCCTGAAGAACAAAAGAAAAAAGAAAAAGAAAAGAAAGACGAAAAAGAATTATATGAAGAAAGAAAGAAATATTATTACATTAATTCTATAGGATCTGATGAGGTTGGAACTGGTGATTACTTCGGACCTATTGTTGTTACAGCTTCTTTTGTATCTAAAGATAATATACCTTTTTTAGAAGAATTAGGTGTTAGAGATTCTAAAAAATTAACTGATCAAAAAATATTAGAAATCGTCCCTAAAATAATTAAGAAAATTCCTTATGAAACTATTATATATTCTAATGAAGAGTACAATAATAATCCAGATTATAACATGAATAAAATAAAAGCTATACTACATAATAAAGCTTTGCTTGGGTTAATGAAGAAAGAAAATTTTAATTATGATAAAGTAGTAGTAGATCAATTTTGTTATCCAAGAAACTATTTTAATTACTTAAAAGAATCAAATAACGTATTTAGAAAAATAGATTTTACAACTAAAGCAGAAGATAAGTGTTTATCCGTTGCATGTGGTTCTTTAATAAGTAGATATATATTTATCAAAGAAATGGATAAAATATCTAAAATGCTTGGCAAGACAGTTCCAAAGGGTGCTGGTATTCAAGTAGATGAATATGGTTGTATGATAGTTAAAAAATATGGTAAAAATATGTTAAATAAAATAGCTAAATTAAATTTTAAAAATACTGATAAAATACTTAAAAACGAGGGATAAAATGCACATTGATAGTAATATAAATTACAGAAATTATATGATTGTTGCAAAAGATGATGATTTAAGAAGAATATACATAACAACTCATAATTATAAAGAAGGAAGTCTAAATTTTGAAAACAATAAAAAAATATTTAATGAATATATAAAATATGCTACATTAAATAGTTATAGAATAATACAGTTAAACAAATATCCTATACAAGCACAAAATGATACTAAAACCTCTAAGCATATATAGAAAAAAAGACGAAAAACTCGTCTTTTTAATTTATGTTTGTTTTACTATGTTCTACTCTAACCCACTTTACGTCTTTTTTTACCAAAGCTTTAATAGCACAAGGAATATAGCTAATCATAAATACTGGATTATAAAACAAAACTTTGATTTTACTTTTAGTAGTTAAGTTAATTTTTTTACCCTCTAATATAACTATTACTAAACTCATAATAAATAAAGCTAAATATATTATTAATGACAAGATCAAGAATTCAAGAAATAAATTTCTCCATAAACTATTACTAAAAACAAAATTATAAATTGTTAATATAGCTAATGATAAATACCACAGTACAATTCCAATTATTATAAATATATATGGTATTATTCCTAATCCTTCATCTATCTTAGAACCATTATTATTTCCATCTTTACTTATCGATTTAATAATCTTCTTACTATATTTTTTTCTCACATCAAAATACCCTTTAATCCATCTTATTCTTTGATTAATTGTATCTTTATACTTTACAGGTTGTTCATCATAAAAAACAGATTTTGTATTATAATACGTAGTTAAATTATTTAGTGTAGCAAAAGAACTAAGTTCATAATCTTCAGTTAATGAATTAAAAGGATATCCCTTTAACTCATCTATTATTTCACCTCTAATATAAAAACCTGTTCCTGAAAACGTTATATTCTTTGTTTTCTTATTTTTTATAGAATTAAAAACAGTATTAACAAGTGAAAAAGTAAGAGCTGAAGAAGCTGCAACTACACTTTCGTTTCCATTTTTACAATTTCTGTATCCAGATGCCAAATCATATCCTTTATCAAATACCGGAATCATATTTTTTAAATAATTTTTATCTAAAATGTTATCAGCATCAAAGACAAAATATGCATCATAACTTTTAGTATTTAAAATATATTTAATAGCTTCATCTAACGCATATCCCTTTCTTTGTAAATTAAGTTTCTTTCTTAAAAATACTGTTGCATTATACTTCTTGCATATATTAACCGTTTCGTCTTTTAAAGACTCAACTATAACATATACATCACTCATATTTACCTCTACACTTTGATTCTTAATACTTATAAGTAATCCTTCAATTACACTTGACTCATATCTAGCTGGTATTAGAAAACAAAAATTATGACCAGCTAAACTCTTTTTAGGTAAATTATTATTTTTTCTAGTTAGAAAAAAGCAAGTAAACATCATGATAAGTCCAGTTAATATAAATAAAGCTGAAATAATCCTAATTGTAATCATATAACCCTCACTATTTAAAATAAGAAAAATAAATTAATGCACCAGTAAGTATAGTAGATGCTATTAAACCATTTATTTTCTCTGATTTAGAAGTTTTATATTTAACCCCTAAAGTAATTGACATAATAATACCAGCTACAAGTCCTCCAATGTGAGCACATAAATTTACCGATGGTAAAGAAGCACTTATTAATAAATTTAGTATCAATATTGGTAATATCTGATTTTTTAAAGCTTCTGTCATGTAGGTTCTTTGATTTAATGAAAAGTATAAAAGTGCTCCCATAAGTCCATAAATAGCACCTGATGCACCAGCAGATATGGTTAAATTATCCATTACTATATATGAAAGTAAATTACCAATTAATCCACTAAAAATAAAGATTATAAACGTCTTAACATGACCATAAAAATCTTCAACTATTTTTCCAACTGCATATAAAGACCAAACATTAGCCAAAAAATGAATTATTCCTATATGTAAAAACATACTAAATAGTAATCTTAATGGATTATTATCCTTAACTAATGCACCATATTTATATAAAGTATTTTTATTAGTAGATCCACCATTGAAAACTAAAATTATATAAAATATCACTATTATACCAATTAAAAAATATGTAGTATAAGATTTTTTAGGAGTAAATAATTCATTAATCTTTTCACTTTCTGTTACATTCTTTTTTAATATATCATTATTTATTCTGTGATATAATAACTCCCCTTCTTCAGTAAATTTTAGTTTACTACCTATATCAGTAAAATAAATATCAAATAATTTATTCTTTTTTAAAATAGTTTCATTTTTAGCATTTACAGCATAATTAAATTTTGTGTTTTCAAGATTAATTCCACTATTTAAATCTAAATAAAAAGATAGTGTTTTCATTTTAAAGGTAAATGTTTTACGCTTTATTTGTTTTGTTAGTTTCTCAACTTTATAGTTATCAAAATCAAGTTGTTCTTTATTATGAATATATCCCATTACAATTCTAACTATTCTAAATTCACTATCCATATTTTCAAGCCATATTTCATTATCAATTCCATGAACTATTACAGGATTATAATTCTTTTCAGTAATAAAATAATGCAATAATTTCATAACTAATAAATTCTTTTTATCACTAGTAGTCATATAATTCTCCTATTCATTCTCATATTTTTTTAGTATCTCATTAAATTCATCTGGTACATTGCAAGAAAACTTCATCTTCTTATGTGTTCTTGGATGAATAAATTCAATTTCTTTTGCATGAAGCATCTGACCAAATGAAGTGGATTTAGAACTAGTATAAACTGGATCATTAATAATTGGATGTCCTATATAATTTAAATGAACTCTTATTTGATGTGTTCTTCCAGTTTTTAACTTTAATTCAAGTAAAGTAGCATTCTTATACCTCTTAAGTACTTTAAAATGTGTAATAGCATCTTTAGAATTAATATCAGTAACACACATTTTTTTTCTATCCTCAGTATCTCTTCCTATAGGAGCATCAATAGTACCTGTGTCATGATTAATAACACCCTTTACTAGTGCAACATACTTTCTAGATAACGTTTTATCCTTAAGTTGTTTTGCTAAAAACTCGTGAGCATAATCGTTTTTAGCAACTACAAGCAATCCTGATGTATCTTTATCTATTCTATGAACAATACCAGGTCTTAAATCACCATTATTATCACTTAAGCTATTAGTGTGTGCTAAAAGACCATTTACTAAAGTGCCAGAAAAATGTCCACAAGCAGGATGAACGACTAATCCAGATGGCTTATTAATAACCATCAAATCATCATCTTCATAAACTATATCTAATTTCATTTCTTCAGCCTTAGCATCAGTATTATTTTCAAGTTTTCCAACTACATCAATTTTATCACCTAATTTTAATATGTAACTGTTCTTGCACTTTTTACCATTTACAAGTACTAATTCCTTCTTTATCATTTCTTGAAGTTTACTTCTTGAAACATTTAAAATATCAATTAAATACTTATCCAATCTAATGCAAGATTTTTCATCTTCTATTAAATAGTGCATAACATCACACTCCTAGATAATTTATTATACCATGTATAAAGATTTTTATATAGACCTAATTTTTTGTTAATCATTATTGAAAGTTACTTCTAGGTATACTAATGAAAAATAAATATTAAACTAATTGACATAAGTGTATATATGAACATCTGTTAACTTATTTAAATTTAAAAAAGCTTGAAATCAAGCTTTTTAATATATTAAATCTATCGAGTAAATACTCATTAATATGATAGATACTTGGTAAATTCATTTTCCTTATAATCATCAAAAGGATATTTGTTCATTAGTTCTTTTAAATCTATTCCAAACTTTTTCTTTAATGCACCAGGTTGATAAGAAAAAATTCTATTTAGCTTATTATCTTCTACAAGTGGGTAATTATTATCAAGTAAATAATTTATTTTAGCATAGTTTTGACTTGGTGCCGCTAATAAAAAACTTGTTGTTAAATAATCACTTATTCCATACTCTTCTGCCATTTTAAATTGTATTGGTAATTTAATAATCATTTGTTTACTTTTTGCAACAATAGACGAAGTTAATAACTTTTTATATTTTTCTTCTTGCCAATATGGTAAAGCTAACAAAGTTCGAATATCTTTTAGATTACCATGAGCTAATACTTCTGAGGTAAATAATTCGCGATGGTTTTTAAATTCTTCACTTTGTAATATATTTTTTATTTCTTTTAAATTACCTTGGGCTAATACTGTTGAGGTAAATAAATCCGGGTGGTTTTTGAATTCTTCACTCGCTAATATATCTTTTATTTCTTTTAGGTTGCCGTGAGATAATACTGCTGAAGTAAATAATTCTGGATGGTTTTTAAATTCATCGCTTTGTAATATATCTTTTATTTCTTTTAAATTACCTTGGGCTAATACTGTTGAAGTAAACAATTCTGGATGGTTTTTAAATTCATCGCTTTGTAATATATCTTTAATCTCTTTTAGATTACCTTCAGCTAATACTGTTGAGGTAAATAATTCAGGATGATTTTTGAATTCTTCACTTTGAAATATATCTTTTATTTCTTTTAGGTTGCCGTGAGCTAATACTTGTGAAGTAAATAATTCTGGATAAGCTTTAAATTCTTCGCTTTGTAATATATCCTTTATTTCTTTTAGATTACTATAGGCTAATACTTGTGAAGTAAATAAATCCGGATAAGCTTTAAATTCTTCGCTTTGCAATATACCCTTTATTTCTTTTAGATTACTATAGGCTAATACTGTTGAGGTAAATAATTCTGGATGGTTTTTGAATTCTTCACTTGCTAATATATCTTTTATTTCTTTTAGATTGCCTCGAGCTAATACTTGTGAAGTAAATAATTCTGAATGAGTTTTAAATTCTTCACTTTGTAATATATCTTTAATATCAGATATTTCATTTCTACCAACCGAAATGGATATTATATCTTTTTTCTTTATACATGGAATATTTAAATTTTCAATTTCTATTATCCTACTTGTTGGAATACTTAACACACTTACTGTTTTATTTATTATATCTACTCCATAATTAGTTAAAACGTAATTATATGTTTTAATTAATTCATCATTATCAGTACTTAATACATGTAAGCATTTTTCTACTTTATCAAAATTTACTTTTGATTTTTTTAAAAACCCAGCATTCTTTTTTATATTATCTACAGAATAATACATTACACTAGGACATTTTTCTATATTTTTTCTATCTATATGTAATTCATTAATTAAGTAATCTAAAGTATCATCTATTTCTTGGTATTCTCCACGACTCAATAGTTGTTCATTTAACGCCACATTAATATTTATATTATATTTTTTTAATAATTCTTCTAATTTATACTTTTCTATCATACATTTAATCCCCCACCTGAAAAAAATCATATTAATTACTAAAAAGTTTTGATTGTATTATAGTATAACATAAACCTTAGAAAAATTACAACTCATTATTTTTTCTTCTTTCAAAAAAAGTTCCGCTTTAGTAGAACTTACTCATATTTTTTTTGTATAGGCCTAATTTTTCTTTCTTCTCTAATCATATGAATTAATAATAATATAACACCAACTATAATTAAAACATCTGCAAAATTAAAAATAGGAAAATAATAATTTAAAATTTTTACAGAAACATAATCTATTACATAGCCTCTATACACTCTATCAAATAAATTACCTAAAATACCACCAAATAAAATGCCATATGATACTATTTCAAGCTTACTTACCTTTTTATTTATCTTATAACTCTTAAATAGTTCATTAAACAAAAACAGAATAAGAACAATTGAAATCATGATAATTATTATTCTGTTATTTTCAAGTATACTAAATGCTGCACCTGTATTTTCTTTATATAATAATGATAAAAAGTTAGGAATAATGGTAACATTGGTTATATTTTTATATACTAAATACTTAAACAATTGGTCTAACCAAAAAGAAAAAAAAGATATTATGGTTATATATAACATAAACTTTTCTCCTTTCTAAAACAATAATAGTGCAAGCAATGCTGCCAAAAAGTTTTGAGTAAAATGCATTTGAATTGAAACAAATATATTATTAGTGTCACTATATGCCTTAGCTAAACACATACCTAAAGTACTATACTGAATTACATATAATGCTTGTTCAAAATTAACTGCTTTACCTATAACGTGTAATGAACCAAATAAAATACCACTAATTATTATAAATAAAGTCTTATTATTTATTAATTTAGATAAAGACAATCTAAATATAGATTCTTCTGCAAAAGGTGCATAAATAACTGATAAAACAAATGTTATAATAGGAACCTTTTTAAACATATCATTAATCATCTCTTGATTATTAGAAGTATTTCCTTTATTTAGCATTACTATTGGTATTGCAACTAAAAACATAATTCCAAGCATTATAAAATATCTTTTAAATGCAAACTTAAAATATGTTTTAAAATTACTCTTATACGTTAAAAAATCTCTCTTTAGATCTTTAAAGTAAAAAATAAGTATAATAGATATAATAAAAATATAAATAAGTATTGATGGTATTTTATAATAGAACTTAAAATGAGGAAAAACAAGCATAATTAGTAAAAATAATGTAAGGGTTATAATTGATTTTATTATATCTTTCCATGTACTTTTTTCCCTTGCTGTAGCTGGAAGATTTGTAGCTTTCTTTTCTTTTTTAGAATTAAGAAAAATAAAGCCAAAAACTCCAGGAATAATTGCAACAATAAAAAGCCATAGGCTAATTAAGAAAGTACTTGTATCACTTACTTTATTCTTTTTTATTTGAATGGTTAATATTATAATTAAGACTAAACTTAACGTAACAAAAAATAAACTTACTATATTCTTTTCTGAAAATCCTTTACAAAATAAATATATATAATTAAAAAGCACATAAATATATCCAGTTATGCATTCAAGGTACAAATATTTTTTATTATCTTTCATTATATAATCCTCCTAGTAAAAAAGGCTTATAAAAGCCTAAAATAAGTCATTAAAATCAATATCGCCATTAACTACTGGTCCATTATAGATAATTGTATCATCAAATGCTATAATTGCTTCAAATACTACCGCTAAGTAACATAGCCCAATACCAAATCCTTCAGTCTTTCCAAAGCATCTAGCTAGTTTAATGTTATAGGATATACAAAAAATCATTAAAGCTACTTGCCCAACAATTGGAAGACCACCTATTAAAAACACAAAAATATAATACCATTTGTAGCCAATGATTTCAAAAAGAATAATAGTATTATATATTGGAACAATTGATGCCCATCCAGGTTTTCCAGCTTTAACAAACATTTTCCATTTACAAATAATGAAAAATGTAATAATTCCAAGTCCTAAAATAATAAGTAAAATAAAATAAATAAAAAATCCTGTCAACATAATTATCCTCCTAAGAATAGTATAACATATTATCATAGAGATTTGTTAATCAAAATAACATCTGCTCCTATTTTTTTTATTTGGTTCCATGATATAGATATTTCATCCCCACCTCTTATCATATTTATAAAACCTTTTTTATCATATATTATAAGTTTTAATATGTTACCTGTATCACTAGATATTTGAACATCTATTACGTTTCCTATCTTCTCTCCAGTATTCATATCAACAACATCTTTATTTTGTAAATCAGAAAGTCTCATAATATCACCATTAAATTATATGATACTTGTATAAAATTACAACATTTTAATCATTACTTAACTAGAACATAGAAAGGATGATTAAAATAGCTAAACATAAAGTAGAAATAACTGGAATAAACACTAATAATATAAAAGTATTAAATGATAAAGAAAAAGAAGAATTATTTATAAGATATAAAGATGGTGATGAAAGTGCAAGAGAAGAACTTGCTAATGGAAATTTAAAGTTAGTTCTTTCAATACTAAAAAAATATCAAGGTAGAAGTGAAAACATGGACGATTTATTTCAAATAGGTTGTATTGGCTTAATGAAAGCTATTGATAACTTTGATTTGTGTCATAATGTTAAATTCTCTACCTATGCAGTACCATTAATTCTTGGAGAAGTAAGAAGATATTTAAGAGATAATAGTAATCTTAGAATATCAAGAAGTATAAAAGATTTAGCATATAAAGTATTAAAATATAAAGAAGACTATTTTATGACAAATGGAGTTGAAGCCCAAAATAGTTTAGTTGCAAAGGAATTAAATGTAGATGAAATAGATATAATAGTTGCACTTGATGCCATGAAAGACCCGGTAAGTATGTTTGAACCTATTTATAATAATGGCGGAGATACTATATATTTAGAAGATCAAATAGAATCTAAAAAAGATAGAACTACTAATTGGGATATATCTATATCATTAAAAAATGCTATTAATGAATTAAAAAATAAAGAAAGAAAAATAATTACAGAAAGATACCTTCAAGGTAAAACACAAATGGAAATAGCAGAGGAAATAGGTATATCACAAGCACAAGTATCAAGGTTAGAAAAAGAAGCTATTGATAATATAAAAAGATTAGTATTGTAATACTTAAAAAAGAACCAAAAGGTTCTTTTTTAAATGTGGTATAAAAGGAGTAAGTAGTGTTTTTTTTGAGTGTATGTCGTAATCAAAAATCCCACATATTCTTGATTACACTTTAATTGTATCAAACAATTATTAAATATCTATATATAAATTATTAAATTTTATTAAAAGATACAGGAAGTATAAATATAATACTAAGTCCGCCTATTTTATTATTTATAGCATAAATATTTCCATTATGAGCTGATATTATTTGCTTGCATATAGAAAGACCTAGCCCTGGTATTTTTCTTGATGGATTAGAAGTATATAATGGTTCAAATATTCTTTTTAAGTTCTTTTCATCTTTAATACCGCCACCATTATCAGCAATTTCAAATTTTATAACATCACTATATTTAGTTATGTTTATATCAATTAATCCACTAGTTCCATTAAAATGTGTAACACTATTTGTAATAACATTACTAAACACCCTTTTAATCTTCGTCAAATCAGCCTCTATATTACATTTATCACAATTATTTTTTATACTTAACTTTATCTTTTTATCAGCTAATTCATCTTCAAAATCTCTTTTTATAAGATTTGTTATCTCTCCTATAGATATACTATTTAACTTTAATGTTTCTTTTATATTACAACTTTGATAATCATCAAACTCTTCTAATATATCTTTCATCATAATAGCTTTATTATATATCTTATTTATGTATTTTTCTTTCGTATCATTATCTAACTTTTTATTTTTTAATCTATCTGCATATCCTATTACTGAAGTAAGTGGGGTCTTTATATCATGAGATATTGATGCTATTATCTGATTTTGACTTTCTTTTTCTAATTCCAAACTATCTACCATATCAACAAAAGCATTTTGAATCTTTTGCATGTTTCTAGGCATTTTTCTCTTATATGGTCTTTTTCCAAATCTATAATTTCTAATATCTTTAGTAATAGTATCTATTGGATTAATAACTGTTTTAGAACTTATAAAAAATGCTATTATAATAACAGATGATACTATAACTATTTCATATAACATAAAATTTCTAACTAGTTTAATTCCGGGAGTATGTAATATTTTAGAATATATAACCTCATAATTTTTACCCTCTATATTAACCATCATAGCAGAAGAAAACAGTTTAGAAGAGTCTTTCTTATTAGAATATAAAATAGTACCACATTCATCTTTAAAAGTTATATATCCACCATTTTTATTTGCATAATTCTTTATAATTTCAGTAGCTTCTTCTAAACTTTTACCATCAAGTTTTTTAGTTATGTCATATAAGTTTTTACGATTAATGTCTTTAGAATTAACAATATCATTAGTTACCCTATCAGATAAATAAAAATTATAATATGAAAATAATAAACCTGAATTAACTGCAATTAATATAATAACTATTAAAACAGTTATAGTCTTATAGGATATATTTTTCATTCTAACACCTTAACAAACTTATATCCCATACCCCACACTGTCTTAATGTATTTTTCTTCTTTATCTAATTTATTTCTTAAACTTTTTATATTAACTGCAATAGTTCCTATATCACCATAATTATTTTTCCAAACACTTTGATATATTTGTTCTTTAGATAATACCATACCAGCATTTTCCATTAGATAAGATAATAACTCAAACTCTTTTGTAGAAAGCTGAACTATATCATTATTTTTAGAAACCTCAAAACTTTCTTTAATAAGTTTTATTTCACCTATTTCAATTATATTACGTTTCTTTTTCTTTAAGGTAAGTTCTTCTCTTCTTAAGTGTGCCTTAACTCTCGCTACTAACTCTTCATTAATAAATGGTTTTGTAATATAATCATCCGCTCCAACTTCAAATCCAACCAATTTAGATGTAAGTTGTGTTTTAGCAGTCACAAATATAATCGGTACACTAGTTATACTTCTTATTGATGCACAAACTTCAGTACCAGATAAATCAGGCATCATAATATCAAGTAAAATAAGATCATAAGCATTTTCTTTTACTGCTTCTAAAGCGCCATTACCATCATTTCTAATATCAACCTTATATCCTTCATCTTCTAATATATCTTTTATCAATTCAGCAATATCATTTTCATCATCAACAACTAAAATCTTTTCCATAATAACCTCACATAATTATTATATCATCATATTAAATTAGTAAAAATTAAAATTTATTAAATTTCTATATCCTCATTAATAAATTCTTTATTATCAACTAATAACTCATGTATTTCTTCTTCTGGAGACCTTAAGTATATTTCTTCAATACGGTCTACCATACATTTTTGAGCTTCTATTATAGAATTTACCTTTTTAGTTGCAGTATCCAAATCATCATTCACAACAACATAATTATACTTACTTAGTTCATTTATCTCTTGATAAGCCCTTTTAAATCGCTTTAAAATACTATTATTAGATTCAGTACCACGCTTTTTTAATCTAAGCACTAAATCTTTCATAGTAGGAGGCATAATAAATATAAATATAGTTTCAGGAATACTCTTTTTAATTTTTAAAGCACCCAAAACCTCTATTACCAATAATACATCTACTCCCTCATCTAAATATTTTGTAATATTTGATTTTGGAGTTCCATAATAATTATCACCATACTTAGCATATTCTAACAAATCATCATTTTTTATTAATTCCTCAAATTCTTCGTTATTCTTAAAATAATAATTAATTCCCTCTTCTTCACCAATTCTTGGCTTTCTAGTAGTACATGATACTGATACCCAAAAATTATCATTATACTCTCTTAATCTCTCACATATAGAATCTTTACCAGAACCAGATGGTCCAGATATTACTATTAAACTTCCCTTTTTATTTTGCTTTATTATCTTACTCATACCTCACCTTAATTAACAAAAAAAGACCTATTGGTCCTACTTGCATTTTCCTTCCCCTGGATTACTTCCTTTTTGATAAGTTTCCCCAACTAATTCACATGATGTCTTAGTAATTGAATCTTTTAAGTATCCACCAAATACCTTTATTAAACTAACTGCAATAACAGTTACTAATGCTATTATAAGTACATATTCTACTAAAGCCTGACCTTTACTATTTATTTTCTTCATCTTATCACACCCTCATATATTACTAATATAAGTTTATCACTTTAACATAACATTTGTCAATCAAATAAAGGATAATTTTGTACGATATACGTTAAGTTTAACTATCATTATGAAACAATTGTTTTTTAGGTTTTATATTTACTACATTATATTTATGATTTATATCCTTCTTCCCTTAATTCTACTTTCATATTCTTCTCTTAGATAATCATTGGTCTCGTCAGTTATTATTTTAACACCAACATGTTCTATATTACCTAGGCTTGTTATGTTAGAACCTCGAATGTCTAAGTATCCACCTACACTGCGTAAATCACCTAAATCTGTTACGTTAGAGTCACTAAAGAATGCATTTCTTCCTATACTTTGTAAATTACCTAAATTTGTTACTTTAGAATTACTAAAGGATGCATTTCTTCCTATACTTTGCAAATTGCCTAAATCTATTATGCTAGAATAATCAAAGCTTGCATTTCCTTCTATACTTTGTAGATTACCTAGATTTGTTACCTTAGAACTCTCAAAGTTTGCACTTCCTCCTATACTTTTTAAGTTACCTAGACTTGTCAAATCAGAACAACAAAAGTATGCTCTTCCTCCTATACTTTTTAAGTTACATAAATCTGTTATGCTAGAATAACCAAAGCCTGCATCTCCTCCTATACTTTGTAGATTACCTAGATTTGTTACCTTAGAACTAGCAAAATATGTATTTCCTACTATTATTTGTAAATCACCTAAGTCTGTTACATTAGAATAGCCAAAATCCGCATTCTCTAGTATTATTTTATAAGGACATGTTGTTTCTTCTTTAGGTATATAATCACCTGTGCATATTTCTTCCTCAGTACAATTATAATACTCAGCTAAAGACTTCTTTATCTTTGAAAGTTTACTTTTTAATTCTTCTAAATTTGAATTTTCATTTAAATGACTTCTATAATCTTTATGAAGTAAATCTTCCATAAGTTTTCCACATTCTTCACTTTTAAATGTTCCTTCATCTATTTTCTTATTATACTCTATTAATCTTTTGTTCCATTCTTCTTTGTCTAACCATTCTTTTCCGTTTTGTATCTCTTTATTATTTTCTAAAAATGATAACGCAACATCTCTATATTCTTCTTCTAATTCTTGTGCATTTCCATTTTTTATTCCTCTTACTTCATCTATTTCATTTCCATTCATCTTAACTGCTATATGTGGTTTATTACTATTATCTACAAATACATAAAAGTCTCCTTGTTCTAACTGACTCGATGCAAGTGTTTTTGTACACCATGGTGTATCTTGTACAAGTGTTTTTAATCTTATTACGTTTTCTGCATAGTTTTTACTATCACTTGTTCTTCCATCAAACTTAATCCATCTTCCTTTGCCATATGTATTTACGTTTTCTAGTGTTATTTCTGATGCTTCTTTTACTACATTATTAAACTCTGCTACTCCTGCATAGTATAGTTCCTTAAAGTTTTCATATGTATCTAAGTTATTATATATTACTTTTAACACAGTGTCATTTAAAAGCATATGTCCTTCTATTGTTTCATTTAACTTTCTTGGTTTAACTATTACTTTATTATCATCTTTTTTATATACTTTTAATAATGTTTCTCTAAGCATTAATACTTTAAATGCATCTTCATAATTAGCACCCTTTATAAAATCTACTATGTGTTTATATTCTTCATATAATTTTTCACTATATATATTAGATAATTCTTCTAAAGCATTTGTTTTATTGTTTCTTATATGGTCAGCTTTAGCTTTTTCTCCTCTTTGTTCTAATGCTTTTAACTCACTTTCATATTCTCTTATTAGTGATGGACTATCTAAGTCTATTTTAAAATCTTCTTTTTTTAAATTATATAGTTTATTTAGTTCTTTTTCTATATCTTCTTTTATAATCTGTACTTTATTATCATTTGGAAACATAGGAGTATTTCCATCATAGTTTTTATTGCCATAATAGTTTGATGCAAATATCTTCTCCCACTTTGATAAACTCATATTTCTTATATTGTTATTCATATTTAATATAAGATATCTTCTGTTTTCTGTTTCTTTTTTCTCTGATTTTAGTATTTCATTACATAAATTTTCCAACTCTTCTTCTTTAAAGTATGGATAATCTCCTACTAATATATCTATTACTATTTCATTATCTATTATTCCTTTTTCTATTTCTTCAGGACTATATATTCCAAAGTATTTTAATTCGTATTCTTCTTTTAATTTTTCAAATTCTTTATTTTCTTTTAAACTACTTATTATTCTTTCTTTTATTTCTTTAAACACTTCTGTTTCTTCATAAAAGTGTAATAGTTCATGCATGTTTACTTTCTTTAATTCTTTATTACTATTTAAATTTAGATATATCGTATTATTTTCTTCATATCCACATACCATTTCGTCATCATAATAAAATACCGTTTCAATACCAAATGTTCTATTAAATCTTTCTATTTCTTTATTTGTCATTTTTAAGTACCTCTAGAACTTCTTTTTGTGACTTTCCTTCTTTTAATAATCTTTTTATTTTCATTTGTGTTTCTTTAAATTCTTCTAGTTTTTCTCTTGGTATTCTTACTATTTTATTATCATAAGTTTCTACTAATACTTTTTCCATAATTTATTTACCTTCCTAAATTGATTATAGCAAATTTTTTATTTATTATCTACTAATTCATGGAGTTATTTATAGATGTTTGTATTATTTAAGTATATATGATAATATTATTTTGGTGAAGAAAATGGAAATAAAGGAAGCTAAAAGTTTTAAAGATAGACTAATAGGATTAATGTTTAAGAAAAACATTAATTATGGTCTTTTATTCAATAATTGCAGAGCTATACATACTTTTTTTATGAAAGATAGTATAGACATAATTGCAAAAGATAAAAATAATAATATAATTAAAGAATATAAAAACGTTAAGCCATGGAGAATAATAATTGCGCCTAAACATACAAAAAAGATATATGAATTACCAAAAAACACCATAAAATGAACATTTTACGGTGTTTATTTATTCTTAATAAGTGTGTAAGCTATTAAGGCAACTACTATAATTATTAAAATTATTATTAAATATCCTTCCGTGTTTGCATTTTTCATTAAAGGATCTATAGACAAAATATAATTATTATTTAATCCATATGAACTTCCTTTAACACTTGCTAACAATTTACATAATATTTTTACATACCTCATATTATATACTCCATAAAAATAAAATTATAAAATTATATAAAATTTTAGTAATAAAATTTATGTAAATATTGTCATTTTTAACATAGATATATGATAAGTATAAATTAACTAATATATAAGGAATTGAAGATATAACAGCATTTATGCTAAGTCCCTGAAACGTAATATATATTACACCTAGTGATATAGTGCTAAATGCCATAAAAAAGATATCTTCTTTTATTATTTTCCTTAAATTTAATCTAAATATTACCTCTTCAATAATAGGATAAAAAATAAATAAATTAATAATTTGAAGTAAATTTCCAGTTTTTATAGATAATATGTTATTATCATTCAAGCTAGAAACTACATTATTTTTTAAAAGCTCTATACTAAATATATTTGATACTAGCATAATAATTAAAATCATTAATGTGCTTTTAATTATCACACTAATGCCTCTTTTATTTATCTTTTTACTATCAGAATAAAAATCATTCTTATATAAAATAAACAAGATTACTAAAAACGCTAAAGCTTCTAAAAAACTATATAAATATTCTACTGTGCCTATGCCATTTTTTATTGGCAAGTTAAGTAGTAACAGCCACAAAAAATAAACTATAAGCAACACTATTGATTTTATTTCTATATTCTTTTTATTCTTTTTCATTACTACCTCACTGCATTATTAACAAAAGAAAGAACATAAGTTCTTTCTGTACTATATTATATAGCCCATAAATATTTTCTTAAAAATTTAATAATTTTCATTGTACTAATCTCCTTTCTCCAAAGCTTTCACTATACATTTTTTACTACCAATTTACTACAATACATCATTTAGATGATATCATAATACCATCTAAATAAATTATAACACACTATAATATTTTTTGTTACTATTATACTAATAAAATAATTATATATTTATGACATTAAAATCATTTTTTTACTTTAGCTTTTACATAGTAACGTTCCTTACCACCTTTAGTACATGTAACTAGTGTTAACATCTTTACAGTTTCATCATCAGGTTGTTTTAAATAAGAAGCATCATCTATACTAGTTATACCATATTCATATACATAATAATTTAATGTATTACCAAAAATATCAGTTATTTCTATAACATCATCCTTAACTAATTTATTTATCTTAATGAAAAAATTACCTTTCATAAAATTATGACCACCAATAACTACATTACCATAAGTATTAAGCGATGGTCCTGCTATCTTTACCGCTGAAACATTTAAAGAATCTTTTGTATTTTCCTTTATTATCGGTTGATATATATTAATTTTTTTTATTCTTATTTTGCCTAATATTGTATAATTATATCCCTTATAATTAGTGTCTATTGAATTTGATTCAATAGACTCATTAATCTCATTATTATCTACAGCACTCTTATTATCATCTATCTTTTTATCTACTTTGTCTAATATTCCATTAACTATTTCTTTTCTTTTTCTTTCTCTAAAGTTAGTGTACAAAAATAATCCGTCAAACACATAAAGTAATATAATAACAATTACTATTAATGCATTAAATATATACTCTTTTTTTATCTTTTTCATATTGCACCTAAACCTTTATGTATGGCTTAAATAATTCATAACCAAAGAAGTATAAAATAATAGTTAGTAAGATTAGAATAATAAGTGATATATATATACCTAGCATAAATTTATCCTTTTTTTTAGTACTAGTAACATTATCAGATACATCAATAAGTTCAAAATCATCCATGTTATTCACCAGCTTTTCCTAAAGTATGTATTAATTTACCATCATAATTATAATATTCATCTTTTACTATTATATAGTTATCATGTGTTTCATATTCAGTATTAAAGGAAGTTAACTTAATTTCATTTAAATCCTTGTTTGTAATTATAAGATCAAGTGTATTAGTTGATGCCTTAAATACTGGATAATCAGCATTAAATTCTATATTATTATAATATGTTTTACTTACCTTTTTACCCTTAGAATTATATAATATATATCTATTTTCCTTTTTAGCAGCATAAAATACTGCTTTAGATTCAGAAGATAATTTTAATTTAACGTTTTCACTTATAGACTTAATTTCATTATATTCAAAGCCTAGTTTTGTCTTTCCATCTTTACTAATAACACCATATCCACTTTCTTTTTTAGCTACTGCATCACCATAACTATCAAACTCACCAGCTTCTATATACCTATCATCATTTATGAAATTACCGCTTTCATTTATGTATGCATATTTACCATCATCTAATTTTAATACTGCAAATCCATTCTTAAAACCTTTATATACTTCATAATTACCATCTATTGTTTTAAATTCTTTACCATTTTTTATTAACACTATTTCATTAAAGTTCTTCTTATAATTTCTTCTAATATACATAAATACATTATCGCCCTCAAAAGCTTCAGTATTATTTAATCCTTTTTTTATCTGTTCTAAAGAACTTGTACTAATAAATTCATATCCATATTTATCATTTATAGCTTTAATTACACCAGATGTAATGGATTTTACTGACATGCTCTTATAACTTTCAGATTCAACTAATACTTTATCATCTTGAACATACATATACTTTTTAGAAGAATTTTTTGTAATCTCATAAAAAACATTATTATCTTCAGCTACTATCTTATTAAGAGTTGGAGAAGAAGATGACTTACCTGTTTCTAAATTAACTATCTGTGATGTTTTATTTACAGTTACAACACCATATGGTATAACACCATCACTAACATTTGACTTATTAACCTTTATAACTTTACTATCATTATTAGTTAATTTATACGTAAAAATTTCTTTACCATTAGAATTAATAATACCTACAGTATTTTCATTAACAAATGAATAAATGTTTCCCAAATAATTAATAGAGTCATAATTAAAAGGAATTATCTCTCTTAAATTAGGATCTAATACACCATACTTAAGTCCAGCTTTAGTAGCCTTTGAGCAGATAATATTTTTATCAGCTCTGTAAATTGAAAAATACGTACCACTTGGAACAACTTCCTTACCTCCTTTATTAATTATAAGAGGTAAATTAGATGAATTTCTAACAATAGCATATCCATTAACAAAGTCTTCAGCATATATATACTTTGGATTAACTACCTTTTCGCCATAACTATCAATATAACCATACTTATCATTTTGAATAATCTTTATTGGCTGATTATCACTTCCATAAACTTTTAAATCATTAAGAATATTACCAGTTTTAGTAATAAAAAACTCAAATCCAATAAGCATAATTATAACAACATAAAGCATAGATTTTTTTACTATTAAACGTGTTTTTGCACTCTTTATTTTAAAATCCTTTATAGAAGGTTTATATTCTTCTAACTTATTTGCATTTATACTTATGTTATTATCATTATTATTTTCTAAAACTTTATTTAAATCTTCGGAGGTCTTTTCTTCTGTTACTGAAAAGTCTAACAGCTTATCTATTTCAGATGATACTTTTTTTTCTACATCAAAATCTAGAGTTTCTACGTCATTATCAAAATCCAAAGTAGTAGTATTTTCAAAGTCATCACTAATATCTAACATTTCAATGTCTTCTTTTTTGTTACTATCATCCATCGTCTATCCCTCCTTATAATTTAATTTTATAATAAAAACGTCTAAAGTTCAAGATTACACCTATCTTTATGTAAATAACTTTACTATTATTTTATAACAAAAAAAGCTAGTGAATTAACACTAGCTTTTATTCTTTAAATTCAAATATTAAATCCATAATTTGAACCCTATCACCGTATTTTGCACCCATTTCTAACAACTTATCATCAATACCCATTGCTCTTAATTTCCTTGCAAAACGTATAGCACCTTCATCAGTAAACTTTGTCATTAAAAATAGTTTTTCAACTTCTTTACCACTTACAACATAAATACCTTCTTCATCTTTAGTAATAGTAAATGGTTGTTCTTTTTTGAACTTATAAAGTACATGTGATTCAAAAGTTTCTTCATCAAATAATGGAGTTTTTTTTATTTTATCTAGTTCATCTGCTATTGCAACCAATGCCTTGTCTATTCCTTCAGACTTAATCGCACTAATTTCGTAAACTATAACGTTATATTTTTCCTTAAATTTCTTTAAGTTTTCCTTTGCACCGTCTAAATCCATCTTATTTGCTATAATAACTTGTGGTTTATCCATTAATTTTTCATTAAAATCTTTTAGTTCTTTATTTATAGTTTCATAATCATCAATTGGGTTTCTTCCTTCTGATCCAGACATATCAATAATATGTGCAATTACACGTGTTCTTTCTATGTGTTTTAAAAACTTATCTCCTAATCCTTCACCTAATGATGCTCCTTTAATTAGTCCAGGTAAATCAGCTGCAACAAAAGTTCTTCCATCAATTGTTCTTACAACACCTAAATTAGGTGATAAAGTAGTAAAATGATATGCTGCTATTTTAGGCTTTGATGCAGATATTTTTGATAATAAAGTTGATTTGCCAACTGAAGGCATACCAACAAATCCAACGTCTGCTAGCAATCTTAACTCCACTTTTAAAGTTTTTTCTTCACCAGGTTCACCATGCTCAGAAAAATCTGGTGCAGGATTACTACTAGTAGCAAAAGCAGTATTACCACGTCCACCTCTTCCGCCTTTAGCAACTACTACACTATCATTTTCACGAGTAAGATCTGCAATAATGTATCCTGTATCCATATCCCTTACAGTAGTTCCAACAGGAACTTTAATTATTACATCATCTGCTCCCTTACCATTCATGTTTTTCCCCATTCCGTTTGCACCCTTTGGAGCTTTTATTAACTTGTTATATCTTAAATCCAGCAACGTTCTAAGACCTAAATCCGTTTTAAATATAATCGATGCACCACGTCCACCATTGCCTCCAAAAGGTCCTCCATCAGGAACAAACTTTTCTCTTCTAAAAGCAGTACATCCATCCCCACCATTACCAGCTTTAACTTTAATAATGACTTCATCTACAAACATAAAATCACCTTCCTACATTAATTTTTAAAACTAGCATCTACATAATATATTTGTCTATGTTCTTTATAATATTGTTTCTCAAAATCAGTCATAATATTCTCTATTTTTCTCTCATCATTATGTAAATCTAAACTCACCTTATCAAAAACATACCAATAATTACTTAAACTTTCTAAAGCAGATGCAAATAATATCTTATTATCAGTTTTTAAAATTATATGCTTATTTTTCTTAAATACCCTATCATATAATTTTAAATAACTCTCATGAGTAAATCTTCTTCTCTCATCCTGTTTTTTAGGCCATGGTTCAGAAAAAGTTAGATATATTGTATCAATTTCCTTTCCAAAATAATAAGCAATGTTAGAAGCATCAGCACAAATAATTTTTAAATTCTTTAATGAATAACTATTTGCATTTGTTAATGCAGTAGCAGTTTGAGATCTATCAAGTTCCAAACCTATATAATTAATATTTGGATGTTTCTTTGCCATTTCAATTATAAAACTACCACGTCCCATACCAAGTTCCAAACATATTGGATTATTATTATTAAAAAGTTCTTTCCATTTACCCTTATATTTTTCTGGATTCTTAATATAATATGTACTTGAATCAATTATTTCATTAGCATTTTTAACAACATTATAACGCATAAAATCACCTCTAACCCATTTTACCACATAATATAAAATAATAAAACTTGTTAATTAAAAAAGTATGAAAATTGATTAATTCATACTTTTTTTGTAACAGTCATTAAACTCTTTTACTACATCATCTGTATAAGAATCATTTATTTTTAAAATATCTTTTTTTGCATTTTCTATAAGTATTCTAGTTTCTTCATCTTTACTTTTGCTTCTTTCCGTAACGTATGAATTTATAGTATTAAAAAATTCATTCGCTTCATTTTCATTGGAAAACTGCCCTTTTATCGTTTTTCCTTGTAATTCTACTGATACTCCATATGTAGGATTATTAATATCTAGGATGTAACAACTATCATCTTTCTCAACTAATACAAGATTTTCACTAAATGAAAATGCATTATCATAAACCGGTTTTACTACTACTTCTTCTTTTTTATTTATAAAGCCATATTTTCCATCTTTTTTAATAATTGCCAAACCTTCGGAAAAATCATAAACATCATCATAAACTGGTTTTATGACTTCTTCCACTTTTTTATTTATAAATCCATATTTTCCATCTTTTTTAATAATTGCCAAACCTTCGGAAAAATCATAAACATAATCATAAACTGGTTTTATGACTTCTTTCTCTTTTTTGTTTATAAAGCCATATTTTCCATCTTTTTTAACACTAACTAAGTCTTTAGAGAAGACATCAACGATATAATAAGCTGGTTTTATCACTTCTTTTCCTTCTTTGTTTATAAAACCGCTCATGTTATATTTTTTTACCAAAGCCAACCCGTCTGAAAATCTACCAACATCATCATAAACTGGTTTAATTACTTCTTTTCCTTCTTTGTTTATAAAACCATACTTACCATCTTTTTTAACACCTGCTAAACCTTCGGAAAAGTTATTAGCATCATCATAAACTGGTTTTATTACTTCTTCTCCTTTTTTATTTATAAAGCCGTATTTTCCATCTTTTTCAATCCAAGCTAAATCTTCGGAAAAGTTACCAACATCACCATAAACCGGTTTTATTACTTCTTTTCCTTCTTTGTTTACAAAACCAAACCTGAAATCTTTGTAAACACGTACAAAACCTTCTGAGAAGTTACCAGCACCATTATAAATTGGTTTTACTACTTCTTTTCCCTCCTTATTTATAAAACCATACTTACCATCTTTTTTAACACATGCCAAACCTTCAAAAAAATCACCAATATCATAATAAACTGGTTTTACTACTTCTTTTCCTTCTTTGTTTACAAAACCACACTTACCATTTTTATTAACCTTAGCTAAACCGTCAGAAAAGTCATGAACCCAATCATAAACTGGTTTTACTATTTCTTCTCCTTTTTTATTTATAAAGCCACATTTATTTGTAAAGCCACATTTCCCATCTTTATAAACACTTGCTAAGCCCTCATGAAACCAACCAATAGAACTATAAATTGGTTTTACTGCTACTTCTTCTCCTTTTTTATTTATAAAGCCACATTTTCCATCTTTTTTAACACTTGCTAAACCTTCGGAAAAGTTACCAACATAATCATAAACTGGTTTTACTACTTCTTCGCCTTTTTCATTTATGAAGCCAAGTTTTCCATCTTTTTTAACCCTTGCTAAACCGTCTGAAAAGTCATCAACCCGATCATAAACAGGTTTTACCACTTCTTCTCCTTCTTTGTTTATAAAGCCATATTTTCCATCCTTTTTAACAAGTATTAAAAACCCATTGAATTTCTCAATATTATCATAATTATCTAATTTTTTTCCAATATATTTTTTAACAATAGTCTCCATAACGTTTCTCCTTTTAATTTGATACAATTATTATATTTATTTATAAACGTTTGTCAATTTAAAATTTTTAACCATGAATTTTAATTTCTACTGTTATGTAAGAAAACTAAATAAGTTTTAAAGAGAAAAAAATCCGTTAAAAAACGGACTTTAGTCTAAACATTTATCAATTCATACTTTTTTGTAACAGTTATTAAATTCTTTTTCTACATCATCTGTATAAGAATCATTTATTTTTAAAATAGCTTTTTGTGCGTTTTCTATAAGTATTCTAGTTTCTTCATCTTTACTTTTGCTTCTTTCCACAACGTATGAATTTATAGTATTAAAAAATTCATTTGCTTCATTTTCATTAGAAAATTGTCTTCTTGTTGTTTTTCCTTGTAACTCTATCGATACTTCATATGTAGGATTGTTAATATCTAGGATGTACCAACTATCATCTTTCTTAACTAATACAAGATTTTCACTAAAGGAAAATACACCATCATAAACTAATTTTACTACTTCTTTTCCTTCTTTGTCTGCAAAACCGTACTTACCATTTTTTTCAACACAAGCTAAACCTTCTGAAAAGTTACCAACATAATCATAAACTAGTTCTACTACTTCTTTTCCTTCTTTATTTACAAAACCACACTTGTCATATTTTTTAACACGTGCTAAACCTTCGGAAAAACCATAAACACCATCATAAACTGGTGTTATTACTTCTTCCCCTTTTTTATTTATAAAGCCATATTTTCCATCTTTTTTAATCCCAGCTAAACCTTCGGAAAAGTTACCAACATAATCATAAACTGGTTTTACTACTTCTTTTCCACCTTTGCTTACAAAACCATACTTACCATTTTTTTCAACATAAGCTAAACCTTCTGAAAAGCCACCAATATAATCATAAACTGGTTTTATCACTTCTTTTCCATCTTTACTTACAAAACCATACTTACCATTTTTTTCAACACAAGCTAAACCTTCTGAAAAGCCACCAATATAATCATAAACTGGTTTTATGATTTTTTTCCCTTCTTTATTTATAAAACCACGTTTGTCCCTTTTTAAAACCCGAGCCAATCCCTCGGAAAAGTTACCAGCAAATTTATAAACTGATTTTATCACTTGTTTTCCTTCTTTATTTATAAAGCCATATTTTCCACCTTTTTTAACGCAAGCTAATTCCTCGGAAAATTTACAAGCATAATCATAAACTGGTTTTATCACTTCTTTTCCATCTTTGCTTACAAAACCATACTTACCATTTTTTTCAACACAAGCTAAACCTTCTGAAAAACAATAAACTTTATCATAAACTGGTTTTATGATTTTTTTTCCTTCTTTATTTATAAAACCACATTTGCCCCTTTTTTCAACACGTACTAAACCTTCGGAAAAGTCACCAACATCATCATAAACTGGTTTTATCACTTCTTTTCCTTCTTTGTTTATAAAGCCATATTTTCCATCTTTTTTAACACAAGCTAACCCTTCTGAAAAACTATAAACTTTATCATAAACCGGTTTTACTACCTCTTCTCCTTTTTCATTTATAAAGCCATATTTTCCATCTTTTTTAACACTTGCTAAACCTTCGGAAAAGTTACCAACATAATCATAAACTGGTTTTACTACTTCTTCGCCTTTTTCATTTATGAAGCCAAGTTTTCCATCTTTTTTAACCCTTGCTAAACCGTCTGAAAAGTCATCAACCCGATCATAAACAGGTTTTACCACTTCTTCTCCTTCTTTGTTTATAAAGCCATATTTTCCATCCTTTTTAACAAGTATTAAAAACCCATTGAATTTCTCAATATTATCATAATTATCTAATTTTTTTCCAATATATTTTTTAACAATAGTCTCCATAACGTTTCTCCTTTTAATTTGATACAATTATTATATTTATTTATAAACGTTTGTCAATTTAAAATTTTTAACCATGAATTTTAATTTCTACTGTTATGTAAGAAAACTAAATAAGTTTTAAAGAGAAAAAAATCCGTTAAAAAACGGACTTTAGTCTAAACATTTATCAATTCATACTTTTTTGTAACAGTTATTAAATTCTTTTTCTACATCATCTGTATAAGAATCATTTATTTTTAAAATATCTTTTTTTGCATTTTCTATAAGTAACTCTTTTTTTCGTGTTTCTTCATTTTTAATTTGATTTCTTTTTGCAATATATGAATTTATGGCATTGAAAAATTCATTTGCTTCATTTTCATTGGAAAACTGTCTTATTATTGTTTTTCCTTGTAATTCTACTGATACTTCATATGTAGGATTATTAATATCTAGAATATGCCAACTATCATTTTTCTTAACTAATACAAGATTTTCACTAAAGGAAAAAGCATCATCATAAACTAATTTTACTACTTCTTTTCCTTCTTTGTTTATAAAGCCATATTTTCCATCCTTTTTAACCTTGGCTAAACCTTCTGAAAATTTATAAACATCATCATAAACCGGTTTTACTACTTCTTTTCCTTCCTTATTTATAAAACCACACTTACCATCTTTTTCAACACCGGCTAAACCTTCAAAAAAGTTACCAATCCAATAATAAACCGGCTTTACTACTTCTTTTCCTTCCTTATTTATAAAACCGCACTTATCATTTTTATAAACCTTAGCTAAACCGTTAAAAAAGTCATAAACCCAATCATAAATTGGTTTTATCACTTCTTTTCCTTCTTTATTTATAAAGCCATATTTTTTATCCTTTTTAACCTTAGCTAAACCTTCGAAAAAGTTACCAACATCATCATTAAAAACAAAATTTATTATTTCTTTTCCTTCCTTATTTATAAAGCTCTGTTTGACACCTTTTCTAACATGTGCTAAACCTCCAGAAAAATTATCAGCACTATCATAAACTGGTTTTATGATTTTTTTTCCTTCTTTATTTATAAAACCACATTTACCCCTTTTTTCAACACGTGCTAAACCTTCGGAAAAGTCACCAACATCATCATAAACTGGTTTTATTACTTCTTCTCCTTCTCTATTTATAAAACCACATTTACCCCCTTTTAAAACCCAAGCTAAACCCTCGGAAAAGTTACCAACCAATCTATAAACCGGTTTCACTACTTCTTTTCCTTCTTTGTTTATAAAACCATACTTGCCCATTTTTTTAACCTTGGCTAACCCGTCTGAAAAGTTGCCAACCTCATCATAAACTAATTTTACTATTTCTTTTTCTTTTTTATTTATAAAGCCATATTTTTCATCTTTTTCACCCTCGGCTAACCCGTCTGAAAAGTCATAAAAATAATCATAAACTGGTTTTATGACTTCTTTTCCTTCCCTGTTTATAAAACCAAATTTACCATATTTCTTAACCTTAACTAAATCTTCTGAAAATTTACCAATATAATCATAAACTGGTTTTACTACTTCTTCTCCTTCTTTATTTACAAAACCATACTTGCCCATTTTTTTAACCTTGGCTAACCCGTCTGAAAAGTTGCCAACCTCATCATAAACTAGTTTTACTACCTCTTCTCCTTTTTCATTTATAAAGCCATATTTTTCACCTTTTTTAACACGTGCTAAACCTTCGCAAAAGCCATAAACATAATTATAAGCACGATCATAAACTGGTTTTACTACTTCTTCTCCTTCTTTATTTACAAAACCATACTTGCCATCTTTTTTAACAAGTAATAAAAACTCATTGAATTTCTCAATATTATCATAATTATCTAATACTTTTTTTCCGATATATTTTTTAACAATAGTCCCCATAACATTTCTCCTTTTAATTTTATACAACTATTATATCTATTTATAAACGTTTGTCAATTTAAAATGTTTAAAAAAAAATATCATCAATAAGATGATATTATTTTGTTTCATAAACGCTAACTTGTTTTTTATCTCTACCTTTACGTTCAAATTTAACGTATCCAGTAATTTTAGCATATAAAGTGTGATCTACACCCATTCCAACATTAGTGCCTGGATAAATTTTAGTTCCTCTTTGACGATATATAATTGATCCTGCATTTATTAATTCACCATCAGCTGCTTTCGCACCTAATCTTCTACCTTCTGAATCACGTCCATTATGAGTTGAACCTTGTGCTTTAACATGGGCAAATAATTGGATTTGTAACTTAAGCATAAGTTTGCCTCCTATCTATAATATTTTGATATTTTTACTATAATCTTTTTCTAGTTCTTTTAACATATCTATCATGTTAATAAAGACCTTATTGATAATTTCATTTTGTTTTAAGACTTGTACACTTAAAAGTCCAGATTTTTCTTCATATTTAACAGAATCCTTGTCAAATTTAATAGCTAAATTAATACTTGTAATAGCTATCGAACTTACTGAGGCACAAACTATATCTTTACCATAATCATCATAATTTGCATGACCTGATATCTTAAAACTATCTATAAAATTATCTTTGTAATTCACTTTTATTTTGATCATAAATCACCAATTAAGCATTAATTTTAGAAATTGTAAGCTTAGTATATGGTTGACGATGACCTTGTTTCTTATGTGAACTTTTCTTTTGTAAATACTTGAAAATAACTATTTTCTTATTTTTACCATGTTTTTCAACTTTAGCTTCAACTGTAGCACCATTAACATATGGAGTACCAACCTTGTTACCAGCCATTATAACTTTATCAAAAGTATAAGTTTTACCAGCTTCTACGTCTAATTTTTCAACATAAATAACTGATCCTTCTTCTACAAGGTATTGTTTACCACCAGTTTCAATAACTGCTTTCATATATAATTCCTCCTTCTTTAAAACTTAGACTCACCATTAAGGTACATATTTGTTTAATTTAAACCTTCTCTGTGTGGTTGAAGAACAAGAAGTTCATTCAAACGTTACAATTTTATCACACAATTGAGTTTTAGTCAAATAATTATTTCATAGTTGTTATTTAAACTTTTTAGCCTTGTTAATTCTAATGATAATCCTACATAAAAAAGATTAACTCACAGCTAATCTCAATTTGTATTCTTTAATTCTTCTAAGAACTTATCTTTTAATTCTGGATATATATCATAAAATTTATTTATATTAAATCCATTTTTATACCATCTTAATACTTTAGGAATCAAATCACTATTGTCTAATGGAACAAAATTAGGTCTATTTGGATACAAATATAATTTTATCAAGCCCTCTTTATCTAATTTTATTAGCTCATCATATACATTTTCTATACATTCAAAGGATATAACTTTTTCATCTCTTTCACTTACCACTTCTGCAGACCAACCGGTTTGATTTTCTTTAAAATTAGATGCATCTAATTTGTAAATATACCCTGAACAATTAAATATGTTTTTAAACATACCAGGTTTTCTTTCTACTAATTCTACTGGATAGTTTTTTCCATTACCGGATAATGAGTAAAATAAATCACTATGCATTGGTGATAAGAAAATTGCCGCGATTGCTTTTGAATGACATGCATATACCCAGTCTTTCATATGAGTACTTTTATGTTTTTTTATTACTTTTAAGTTAGGAACACTACTTCCATGATATACATAATTCATATTTATCTTTCCTTTATGTTTACATTAATTTCACCATGATTGTATCATATTAATAATGATAACAAAAGTATTTTAGCAGATTTTAATTTAATTTCAAAAATATTATCTCACACAATAATAACCAAACTTCTTAGATAAAGTACTTTTTTCACTATGATACATATTTTTAATAAAAAAATAATTTTTCTTTTGTCTTCTCATTTTATTAATGTCTCCATCTTTTATGTAATAAGACTTTAAAGTATTTACTGGATATGTATATCTTTCAAATAAAAACTTATTAAATAAAAATGGTGTATCATATATAGACATTAAAACTTTTGATATTATAAAGCATACAATCAACACATAACTATATTCTAACTTTAATCTTAATACTATGAAAATAAATACAAATATAAAAATAGTAATTACAGAAACTAAATTTGATAATATTAAAGATTTTTTATATGAAAAAAACATATTTAAAAATATATTTAATATTTTAGAGCCATCTAGTGGAATTATTGGTAATAAGTTAAATATAAGAATCGAATAATGATATTTTTTGAACATTAAAAAGGTATTTGAATCAATTATACTTTTACTAAATAATATATATATAAGTAAAAATAATATACTTTGCATAATAATACCTGATAATGCAACTATTAGTTCTTCTTTAAAGGGTTTATCAATAACATCATCATAAGTAATAAAGCCTCCACACATTGTAATATCTACTTTCTTTATTCTCCATTTATATTTAACTGACATTATTATATGACCTAATTCATGCACTATAATTATTGTAAATAAACTAAATATTTCCCAAAATAAACCAGATATTAAAGATAGAAATATAACTAATATAAAAGTATATGAAAAATTTATCTTACTACAAATATTTTTCATATGATAAATATTTATCTTTCTTTTCAAATATTAAGTACACTTTTTTACTACATCTTCCTAGTATTTCACCTTTTTCAACGTAGTCGTACAATTTAACGTTTAAATCATTTAAATATCCATAAGTAATATTTAACCCGTTTTTATCTTGAATCTTAATTATATTATTATATTTATCGTCCTTTTTTGTTTCTATTACTATTCCAGATTTTAAAGATTGAAGAGCATAATCATCACTAACAGTTAATGTATATCCATTACCTTCTTTTTCTATCTTTTCGTAGCTTATTTTATCAGAAGATGCTAACTTTACATTATTTTTAAAAATATTTTTAAATGGAACAACATCTCCCAAGTAGTCTTTATATATTCCATAAATTTTAGCGAAAGAAATAGAATTTTTATATACTATTTTTTTAATTATTTCCTTGTTTTTATCACTTTTCTTAACAAATATCAAAGAAACTAAAAATATAACAGCAACTATTAAAGTTTTTATAAAAAAACCATGTAATATTTTTAAAAAACCACTTAATTCCTTTTTTTCTTTTTTCTTACTATTAAAAGATTCATACATTTATATCACCTATTTAAAAGTATGAAGTTTTTTTGATAGTATTACAATATACATTATTTATTCCAATAAATGATATATATAATACAATAAAGTAAATAACATTTAAAATAATACTGTTTTTAAGTTTATATAAGATCATACTATAGTTATAATTATTATATAAAAAAGTAAATAATATAATTACTAAACTATAAATAAAGCATGATAAAACGTATATTATTAATGCCTTTATAAAATTATTATTTTTATTTAAAAAGATTCTAACAATATAATTTAATGATATAAAAATAAATGCATGAAGAAAAATAAAATCAGTATTAACTAAATCATATATTATTCCAAATATAAATATTAATATATAACTATTTTTATTATCTTTAAGCAAATATATAGAAATTATTAAGGCTGATAATGAAAATAACGGTATAAAGTTTTTTAAAGTGATAGATAATATTACGTCTGTAATAATTGATACTATGTATATAAAACAAGATATTATCATACTACTTATCTCCAACTACTACCACATAAAGAAGATCATCAAAATTATTATCAGACTTTAACCATACCGTTTTAGTAAGTCCATAGTTATCACTTTCTTGTTTAACTACTTTTCCTAAATATATTCCCTTGTAAGAATCATTATCATATCCAGATAACACAACTCTATTTCCTTTTTCTATATTACTTTTTTGCATTATATCAGTTATTTTAAATAAATTATTCTTACTATCATAGCTACTTAATATTCCAGATATTAATCCATCACTACTTTCTATTAAAATAGATATCATATTACTATCTGATACATTAGTAATTAAATTAACCTCACTAATTAGTGAAGATGATTTTGAAATAAAACCTATAAGTCCATTTTCAGTTACAACAGGCATTTTCTTTTTTATATTATCTTTACTTCCTTTATCTATAGTTATTCTACCTGTTGCATCTTTTAAAATTTGATTTGATATTTTAGCTACTACATAATTTTCATTTTTAAGTTTAATATCCATAGTTTTTCTTAATTCATCATTTTCTTTTTTTAAGTAATCATATTTAGTCTTATAGTATGTATCACTCTTCTTTCTAGAAGTATACATATTTTTAGTAATATAAGTACTAATAATCGATGAAAAACTCTTAAAACCACTTTCAACGTATAAAAATTTTCTTTTAGATAAAATAAGTGATGAACAAATAAAAAATAAGAATATTGATATAACAAATATCTTTATAACTAAGTTTTTATTTTTCTTTTTTTTACCATTTAATGACTTTTTCATGTTTTCTATCTCCTAACATATCATTTTCATAAAAACTAAAGTAATTATTATCACCTATTATTATATGATCTTGAATTATAATTCCTTGCATTTTACCTATATTAACTAAAGTATTTGTAATATAAATATCTTCATCAGAAGGTATTACGTTTCCTGATGGATGATTATGAACACATATAATACTTGCTGCTGAACATAAATATGCAGCTTTAAAAATTTCTCTTGGATGTACTAGACTTTTATTTAAAGTTCCCTTAAATAAAAGTTTTTTATCTATTAATTTTTTATTTTGGTTTAAGTATATACAGTAAAAATATTCTTGTTTTTTATTTTTTAATTCAGCACCAAAATAATCAAATATCTTTTTTGCACTATTTAACTTCAAATTATTTTCAAGAGGTTTAGATTCAAATACTCTCTTGCCTAGTTCTAGTGCTGCTAAAAGCTCTACTGCTTTTACAGCTCCTATTCCATTTATATTAATGAGTTTTCCTATCGTTATATTACTTAATTCTGTTACATCATTAACTAGTTTTAAGATTTCTGTTGCTAGATATTTAGAAGAAAAATCTCTTGTTCCTGTTTTTAAAATTATCGCTAATAAATCTTCTGTTGATAGACTTTCAGCTCCGTATTTAATTAATCTTTCTCTAGGTCTTTCTTCTTTTGGTATTTCTCTTATTAAAACACTATTCATTTTCAGCCACCAAGTCACTATAACATGCTAATATTTGTCTTTCTATTATCATAAGTGCATTCTCATCTTCAGCAGCCTTAAGTAATTTTTCATATTCATTTAAATTTCCTATAAATTCCTCATTATCTACTAAAACCTTTTCTATACTAGTTTTAATACCCTTTTTATCATATATATCTTTAAATTTAGTTGCACTTTCTCTACTTGCAAAAATACCTATATATGCAGTAACTTTATTTTCACTTTCTATATAAATGTATTTATCTACATTAGTTATTTTTTCTGTCATATCATCTAAATTTTTATAAGTACCATATTTAAGCATGTATACCCTATCATTAGTATTTATAACCTTTTGAATATCAACTTTTTCATACCTATCAAACATTATTTTTGCTAAAACTGCACCAGATAATAAGGCTATTATTATCCAAGTAATTGTTCTTTTCATTTTTATCACCCGTATACATATTAAGCGATATTATTTAAAAAAAAGCTCGAAAAAAAGGAAGTTTTTAAACTTCCATCTTTTTTACCATAGCATTATTATATTTACTATTTAAATATTCATTATATTGTCTTATTATATAACCATTTTCTTCTGTTTTATAGTTAAATATATCATCTTTTTTAGAAATCCACCAATCATACATTAAAGCACCTGTAGAAAACCTTAAATCACTTTCTGGATCAAATTTAGAGAAGTCTTCACTATTCATAAACTCTTCTTTTAATTTTCTTAAATCACAATAAGTCATATACTGCTGCCATATTTCTATATCTATTGGTGAGTCAGAACTTCTAAGTTTTTCTTTATTAGAATAAAACCATAAAGACATTAAAGTGCCATCATCAAATTTTAATTTATAACTATAGTGAAACTTTTTCAAATCAAATTCCTTATGAAAATGCATTTTATATCTATGGTTATTAATTATTTTTTGTTGTCTTAAATTCTGTAAATACATTTTATACTGATTTATTATTTCAATACATACTTTGCTTCTACTTTCAAGAATGTATCTTTTATTTTTAATAAACCATTCATTCATATTAATACCTTTTTCAAAACATAATTTACTACCATTTTTAAACTTATCATCATTTTTACACAAATAGAACTCTTCAGCTAATATATTTTTATCAGATATATATATATTATTAAACGTAGTTTTATTTTTTCCATTATCTATAAATCTTTCATACTCTTTTTTTACTTTTCTACACAACTCATTATCTGAAGAAAATATATTATCTTTATTTTTTCTAAACCAAATACTAACTAAAGTACCATCATCAAAAGTAAGTCCACCAAATTTTCCGTATTTAGACAAACTCTTAATACTTATGAATTGATTTAGTTTATTATAATCAACCACTTAAACTCCTCCCAACGTAGGTACTTATTATAAAATATATAAATATTTTGTCAATAGCTATATCAAATTATTTCTTTCAAAAACATCTACATTATTCTTAACATAAATATCAACTTTAGCATCTTTAACTATCTTGCAAAAACACAAACCATTTATAACTATGTCTTTTCCACTTTTTAAATTAAAACTTTTTTTTGCTAAATTTCTTAATGTATTATTTGTATTTAATGATATTCTATTTAAGTTTATATTATTAGATAAATATAGGGTAAAGCTATTACTGTGTTCACTTAAATAATCAATTCTAGCATAATTACCTATTAATATTGATTGTTTAGGTTTCATTTGATAAGTAATAGGCTTTATAGTAACTTTTGGAGATATTATTTTTATATCTTTATAATTTAAATCAGTTAAATAATTATTGGTACTAACAATACCTGGTGTATCAATTAAAACCAAGTCATCATATACCTTAATTTCTATTAAATCAAGTGTAGTAGCAGGCATACTACTAGTTGTTATATCTCCTGGTAATAAACGTACATTTTTAATTATTTTATTAATTAAAGTGCTTTTACCAGAATTAGTATTACCTACTAAGTATACATAATTACTATTTCTATTTTTATATACTTTGTTTAATAATAAATCAATATTATAATTTTTAACTGCACTTACAAATATAATATCAACTATGTTTAGTTTATAATTATTAATTATATAATTTTTTAATTTAAATTCTTTAACCGATTTAGGAAGTAAATCACACTTAGTAATAACTAATATAACTTTACAATTAAACTCATTAATTTTATTTAAAGACTCATCAAGGCTTAAAATATCACATAAAAAAAGTACTAAATCATCTTTCTTTTTTATCTCATCAAATAATTTTAAGTAATCTAAATAAGATTTATTAGCACTAATATATTCACCATAATTCTTAATTCTAAAGCATCTTTTACATATAGGATTATTTATATTACTAACATAACCCAATTCTTTTTCATCATGGTCTTGTAAGACAGCACCACAACCAATACACTTCTTAATCATAATATTTTCCTCTTATAAGTATGTTTTTTCTTTCAAAATATTCAAATAACATTTTTTCTATCTTTCTATTAAGCCATGTTTCTTTTTCATCTATTTCACTTATAGGATTAACCAAAATAGTAGTAATTTGGGCCTTATTTCCACCTTGAATATCAGTAAGCAATTGGTCTCCTATCGCTGCTACCTCGTAATTTTTATATTTATACTTTTTTAGTATATATCTATATTTATAAGTAAATGGCTTTAGTGATAAACAAGCTATATCAACATCATAAAAATCACCAAACTTTTTTATTCTCTTTGGAAAATTATTTGAAAAAAGTATTATTTTAAAATCTTTCTTTAATTTATCAATAAGTTTCTTAGTTTTATTACATAAAACTACTTCTTTAGCAGGTGATATAGTGTTATCTAAATCAAATAATATACATTTAATTTTATTTTTCTTTAGTTTATTATAATCTATTTTAAATATACTTTCTTGATAAATATCTGGTATAAATCTTTTAATCACTTTGTCACCTCCTTATTAAAACTAATTTTATTATTAATTTCAATTCTTCTTTTTCTAATTTCACTATTCATATATTCATCTTTAGTCATTAAATATGAATATTTTTTTTCATATTCTCCGTTTTCATCAAATATGTTATTTAATTCTATAGTTTTCTTTAGTACTCTAAATGCAATATAAAATAATATTATTACAATTAATAGTAAAGGAATTACTTCAAACATAAATACTTGAAAAGATGTAGTTAACTTAAATGATCCTAAAAAACTCATTAGATTATTATAAATTCCATGCATTAATGAAGGTATTATTACCGCTAACAAAAAATTAACATACTTTTTATTGTCATCTTTAGAGAAACTACCTAAAGATATAAAGTATCCAATTACGATACCACATATTACATGTAAAGGTATAGTAGTTAAATCCCTAATTAAAGCTAAACTTATACTATCTGATACAGTACTTTCAGAAAATGCATAAATTAAATTTTCTAATCCTGCAAAAGAAAGTGCTATAAGCATCATATAAACTACACCATCATATATATCATCATAATATTTATTATCAAATATAAATAAATAGAAAATAGCTATTTTTGATAATTCTTCAATCATAGCCCATATAAACGTTAGAACTACATTACTTTTAAAATAAGGCATAGTCATAGATTCAAAAAATTGTGCTAAAGAAATTGTTAAAATACCAGATAATAAACATATTACAATATTTTTTTTAGGTTCACTGCTTTTTTTATCAGATTTAAGGGTAAATATAACTAGCATAATAGTTGGAACAAGTGCAAATAAAGTTACTAATAATCTTTCGTATATGAAATACTGGTTATTAAATAAATTAAAATCAAAACTAAATTTAAGCATACTATACTCCGCCCTTCATAATTATATATAACAGAATCATTATAACATGTTTTTTAAATAATTGTTTATAAAAAACATAATATTAACTAGGAGTGATTTATTTGTTATTAAGTATTATAAGTCAAATACTTAAAGGTATTATATTAGGAACTGGTAGCTATGGCAGTAAAACCTTTCCAGAACCTTTATCAAAAGAGGAAGAAGACTTACTTATAAAAGAAATGTTAAATGGTAATAAAAATGCTAGAAATAAACTTATTGAACATAATTTAAGGTTAGTTGCACACATAGTAAAAAAATATGAAAATAGCAAGGAAGATGTTGATGATTTAATTAGTATTGGTACTATTGGATTAATTAAAGGAATCGATACATTCTCAAATAAAAATGGAGCTAAATTAACTACTTATGCTGCAAGATGTGTAGAAAACGAAATATTAATGTTTTATAGAAGTGATAAAAAAAACTCAAAGAATATTAGTATAAATGAATCTGTAGGTTTTGATAAAGATGGTAATGAAATATCTTTTTTAGATATATTAAAAACACCAAACCCAGATTATGTAAGTGATATAGCTTTACAAGATGATATAAAATCTTTATATAAATATATTGAAAATTTATCAAGTAGAGAAAAAGAAATATTAATTAAAAGATATGGATTATATAATCATAAAGAAATGACCCAAAAAGAAATTGCAGGTAAACTTAAGATAAGTAGAAGCTACGTATCTAGAATTGAAAAAAGAGCTTTAACTAAAATACTTAGAGATTTCTTCAAAAATAAAAAGTAAAACTTTTGGTTTTACTTTTTAATTACATTAATTATACCACCAATAAGAGCAAATCCTATAACTGATAATACTATTAATACAAATGGATTTTTTTCATCTTTATATTTAGTAGTATCAGCAGTTTTTACTATGTCCTTCTCTTTTATTATATTAAGTGTATATTCTCTTTTAGTTCCATCTTCTGCTGTAACTAAAATCTTTACGACAGAACCATTTTTTAGTTTTTCATTTCCACTTATTTCAACCGTTGTTGTATCAGATTCAACTGAATAGTTAATGGTTAACTTATTTACATTATTTTTAATATTTATATCATAAACAAATGAATCTGGGTCAAATTCAAATGTTTTATCTTCTTTTATTTCAAGACCAGATAAATTTGCATTTGAATCTTGTGATTCTCTCTTAACGTTAATGTTATATGTTTTTTTTGTTCCATCTTCTGCTGTAATGATTATAACAATCTTGTTATTTTCGCCTGCAACAAGTTCTGTATTATTACCAGTTATTACAACGTTAGCTTTAGAATCCTCAAGTGTTGTATCTATTGATACTTTTGAAACAGTTGATGCTACAGCAGCCGAATAATCATAAACTTCTTTATTAAAAGTTGGAGTATAACCAATACTAGTCCCTTTATCATCTGATATTTTCATAGAACTTAAAAATGCATTATTAGATTTTTTTGGTGCAGTTGATGAAGTTGTAGTAGTAGTTGTTGTTGTGGTTGTAGTTTTATTAGCCTGAATAGTAATAGATAATTCTGACTTATCACTTTCCCCTTCACTTACTATACTAATTACTGATGCAACATCACCAGTAAGATCCTGACTTTTAGCCTTTAAATTTATCTCACAAGAAGATGAACCTTTAGCTTTTTCGGTAAGAATAGTCTTTCCACTGCCACATGAACTTCCTTCAGAAGAAAAATATTTATCATCATAAGATAGCTTATACTTGCTATCTGAACTAGTTAAATTTGATATCGTCAAAGTAATTTTATCTCCTGGCTTAATCTTTGTACTTGACGCTTTAATGCTAGATGCACTAACTAATTCCACACCAATACACATAGTTATTACCATACATATTAAAATATTTGTTATCTTTATTATATGTTTTCTCATAAAACACCTCTTCTATTCTGTAATCATTTTAATATAAATATTTATATAAGTCAATTTGTTACACAATATTTTACATATCATCTACAATTTTTCTTATATCATTTTGTATATCTTCAATGTCTTTTAGCTTGCCATCCGTATCACATTTTACGATATCAAATTTTAAATATTTAGATACAAAGCTAGAATTATCATATATTCTTTTCATTAACTTATTATCTCTTTCATAAACATCGTTTTTAACACCATCATTATCCAATCTTTTACTTCTCATATTAGTAACTACATCAAAATCTGCTGTTAAAAATATTACTTTATCTGGTCTTTTTATACCTAGTTTGTTATATTCATAATCCTCTACAAAATCAATAAATTTCTTTTTTTCTTCTTCACTACTAAGTAAACATGATTGATATATTAAACTTGATGTAGTATATCTATCAAGTAGTATTATAGAGCCTTTTTCATATTCACTCTTTAATTCATTATTCCATGTAATAGCTCTATCTATTGCATAAATAGAATTTATCAGATAAGCAGATAAATCTTCTGGTTTTCCTAAATCTCCGTTTAGGTATTGTTCTACTAATAATCCTTGTTTTGACTTATATGTAGGAAAATGATGACTAAATATATTATACCCTTTTTCTAACAAATACTCTTTTAATAGATTATATTGCGTTGTTTTACCAATTCCGTCACATGCACCTTCTATTACTATTAATTTTCCTTTCATATACATATCCTCCTATCATAATTAGTTTAACAAAATAAAAGACTAATATCAATTAAAATATTAGTCTTAATTTCATTAAATTCTTTCTACATCAATTTTAACAATTAAACCATTAAGATCAAATTCTTCAGTTAAATTATCTTTCTTAATCAATTCTGTACTTAATGTTTCTTTCTTAATCATATCCTCAAATGAAGATACAACATCATTAAACTTCTCATTTGAACTATAATATAATTTAATTCTATCAGCTACATCAAAATCTTTTTGTTTTCTTAAATTTTGTACTTTAGAAATTAACTCCCTTGCAATACCTTCATTAATTAATTCATCTGTCAACTTAGTGTTTAATATAATGAAGTTATTACCTTCTTTTGCTACATCATAACCTTCTTTAGCAGATACTCTAACGTCTATCATATCTTCTGTTATATCATATAATTCATCATCTATATTAATTGTAAATGGTTCTCCGTTTTGTATGAATTTTATGTCTGTTTCAGTTAATTTAGTAAGTTCTTCACTATATTTCTTTATTTTAGGGCCGAATATTTTACCAACAACTTTAAAATTAGGCTTAACTTCAAAATTCATATACTTAGATAAATCAGTAATATAAGTAATATTTTTAACGTTTAACTCTTCTTTAATAAGACTATCTAAATCACCAATTAATTCTTTATTTTTTCCATCAATTAATACCTCACTTATTGGTTGTCTTACCTTAATTTTAACTTCTTCACGAGCATTTCTACCAAGTGATATTAAATCACGAACTAAATCCATTTTATTTTCTATTCTATCATCTACTAAAGATAAATCAACTTTTGGAAAATCAGCTAAATGAACAGATTCTAATCCAGTTAAATCAATATATACCTCTTCAGCTGTATAAGAAGCTATAGGAGCGATAAGTTCACATAATCCTTTTAATACTTCATAAGTAGTTTTATAAACAGCCTTTTTAGATAAATCTAAATCATGTGCCCAGAATCTTCTTCTATTTCTTCTAATATACCAGTTAGATAAATCTTCAGATACAAAGTAAGTAATATCTTTTACTACTTTATTTAAATCATATTCATCATAAGCCTTAGTTACTGAATCTACTAGTTTATTGTATTTAGAAAGTAACCATTTATCTATTTCTTCTCTATCATTATATGAAACTTCAAAGTTTCTTGGATCTACGTTATCAGTGTTTGCATATAGTGCAAAAAATGAATACGTATTTTTAAATGTACTAAAGAATTTAGAATATATTTCTTTTATGCCTTCCTCGTCAAACTTTATTGGAGTCCAAGTTGGAGATACAGATGGTATATACCATCTAATTGGATCTGCACCGTATTTCTTCATTATAGAAAATGGTTCTACAGCATTTCCCTTACTCTTATGCATTTTTTGTCCATTTTTATCTAATAATAAGTCATTTACTAAAACATTTTTATATGGACTTTTACCAGTTACAAATACAGATATTACAAGTAGTGAATAAAACCAACCACGAGTTTGATCAATACCTTCTGCTATAAAGTCAGCTGGAAATTGATTTTCCCATAATTCTTCGTTTTCAAATGGATAATGATATTGTGCAAATGGCATAGATCCTGAATCGAACCAGCAATCAATAACTTCTGGAGTCCTACTCATTATCTTACCACAAGAAGGACACTTAATGTGTACATCATCTACGTATGGTCTATGAAGTTCTATGTTAGTATCTATATTCTCTACCGCTTTTTCTTTTAATTCACTTCTAGAGCCAATCATTTCCATATGACCACAATCACATCTCCATAAAGGAAGAGGAGTACCCCAGTATCTATTCCTTGATATAGCCCAGTCATTCATATTTTCTAACCAGTTACCAAATCTTTTTTCGCCAACGTAAGTGGGATACCAATTAACCTTATTATTTTCTTCAATTATTTTATCCTTAATCTTTGTAACTTCTAAGTAATATGATGGCCTTGAGTAATATACTAAAGGACTGTCACATCTCCAGCAATGAGGATATTCATGTTTCATTTTTTGTTTTTTAAATAATTTATCATTTTCCTTTAACCATTTAATAACTTCTATATCAGCATCAAATATACTCATACCCTTCCATAAACCATCACTATATGTTGCATCTTCTTTAACAGGATTAACATAAGCTAATTTATATCTTTTACCAACGTTTGCATCATCTTCACCAAACGCTGGTGCAATATGTACAACACCAGTACCATCTGTCATAGTAACATAATTATCACATGTTACAAAAAATGCATTTCCATCTATTTTTAATGATGGAATTAATTGTTCATATTTAACGTACTCTAAATCTTTTCCTAAAAAGGTATCTATTACTTTATAGTCATCACCTAAAACATTACTAGCTAATGCTTCCGCTAAAATAAATTTATATCCCTTAGATTCTACTTTTATGTATTTTTCATCAGGATTTACACATAAAGCAACGTTAGCTATCAAAGTCCAAGGTGTAGTTGTCCAAACTAGAAAGTAGCAGTCTTCATCTAACATTTTAAATGGAACTATTACCGTATTTGCATCTACTTCTTTATATCCTTGAGCTACCTCGTGAGAAGCAAGACCAGTACCACATCTAGGACACCAAGGCATAATTTTTACACCCTCATAAAATAATCCTTCATCAAAGAATTTCTTTAAAATCCACCATTCTGTCTCTATATAATCATTTTTGTATGTTATATATGAATTTTTAGTATCAATAAATTGACCCATTTCGTTGGTTAATCTAGTAAATGATTCTTCATTTTTCCATACAGCTTCACGGCATTTCTTATTAAAGGCCTCAATACCATATTTTTCTATATCTCCTTTACCAGAAAAACCTAACTCTTTTTCAACTTGTACTTCAACAGGAAGTCCATGAGTATCCCATCCTATTTTTCTAAGTACTCTTTTCCCCTTCATAGTTTGATATTTACAAAAAGCATCTTTTAAGAACTTTGCAACCATATGATGTATTCCTGGATTACCATTTGCTGTTGCTGGTCCATCATAGAATACAAAGTTTTCACAATCTTTTCTATTTTCTATAGTCTTATTTAAAATGTCCTCATCTTGCCATTTCTTTAATATTTCTTGTTCTCTATCAAATACACTTTTCTTTGATAGTTCTTTAAATAATTTGCTCATATATTCCTCCTTATATTAAAAAAACTCATCCTATCTAAAGGATGAGTAATATACCCACGGTACCACCTTAATTCATATCTTATGATATACACTTAAGTAGTTTTAACGCTTACAAGCGACATATCTTACTTTTATTTCAGATACATACATCAGAAGTGATCTTTATAATGTTTCCTTAATCTACATCTCACCAATTAGTAGAATCTCTTGCAATTTCACATTATAACGTCTTCGTCTTTTGCTTTATGACATATATTTTATCACAATTTATAAATTAATCAAGTACTAAAAGTCCTCTGATATGTTTTTTCTTCCTCTTTTAGGTTCTTCTACTTCATCAGTCATTTTACCTTGTACATTTATGTTTTTAGGAGTACACAAAAAGATTCCATCCCCTAACTTTTGCATACCACCACCAATAGCATATAACGTACCACTAACAAAATCTATAACCCTTTTTCCTTGTTCTGGAGTAACTCTTTTTAAATTAACAACAACAGTATTTCTTTTCTTTAAGTAATCTGCTATTTGTTGTGATTCTGAAAATGCTCTAGGTTCTAAAAGAATCATTTTACTACCTTCTTGAGTTTCCTCCTTTGTAGCTTCTTCAACACTTAAAGTATAATATTCATCCTCACTAGAAATATCACTACTACCAAACAATTTCTTTATATTAAAAGCCATTTATATCCCTCCAGTTAGTTTCATATATTACTATAAGATTATTCTATCACAATAATTAAAAAAATTAAATACTAAAAAAGAAAAAAGATGAATTTTCCTGTAGTAATTAATACTACTTTCTATTCATCCTTAATTCAATTACATTGCTATTAAATTTAGGAGTTGCCGTTACTACTTCGTCATCGCTAAATAAAACACTTGTGTGTGCTTCTTCTATAGCTGCTACTGCATCTTCATAAAATTCTTTTAATTGTTCATATGAAATACGCTTGTTAGTAACAGATATAAAATCTTTATTTGTAGTTTTAATTTTTCTACGAATATGCTTACGCTCCATTATTTTTTTCTTTTTGAAACCATTAAATAGATTTTGAAAGAATTGTGTAAATGAGCTATCTGCAAAGGCTCCAAGTACGTTAATTATTAAATCAAGATATTCTGCACGATTAATAAGTTGTTCTCTTAAATAACTTAACTCCTCTGAATTATTTTTAAGTTTTTCTATATCATACTGTATTTTAGTATATTTTATCTCTTCTGGAACTTCTGGTGCATCCTTCTTTCCTTCTAAAATATCAAGATAACATCCTATTGCCTTAACTATTTCAGTTAATTCTTCCTCACTATATAAACACCCTTTAATGTTATACATTATTATTTCCCTCGTTTCTTGCGAAATATACTACCATAAATAAATAAAAAAGGCAACAAAAAAAGAGCTATTATGCTCTAGATACATATTTTCCATCTTTAGTAGATACTAAAACAGATTCACCTTCACTAATAAATAAAGGTACTTTAATTACCATTCCATTTTCAAGTGTAGCATCTTTTTGAGCTCCAGATGAAGTATTACCTTTTACAGCATTTTCAGTAGCTGTTATAACATAATCTATTTTTTCAGGTAAATTAACACCTATTAATTCATCTCCAAAATAAATTAAATCAACAGATAAGTTTTCCTTTAAATACTTAACATCATCACCAATTTGTTCTTTAGAAAGTTCAACTTGTTCATAAGTATTCATATCCATAAAACTATATGAATCACCTGCTTGATATAAGTATTGCATTGGTTTTCTTTGAACATTAGCTTTAGCTAATTTAACACTACTGTTATACGTTTTTTCAACAATTGCACCAGTTCTTAAGTTTCTAAGTTTCATTTTTACAAATGCAGCACCTTTTCCTGGTTTAACATGAGAAAATTCAACAACTTGGAAGATATTTCCTTCATCTTCTACAGTCATACCATTTTTTATATCATTTACGTTAACCATACTTTACTCCTTTCATATATTTATATATAAATTATATTAATTAGTTCTTAGTTTCTTTATGGTCTGTATGCTTTCTGCATCTTGGACAATATTTACTAATTTCCATACGTTCTGGATCATTTTTCTTATTCTTCTGAACACGATAATTTAATTCTTCACATTCAGGGCATTTTAATGTAACATTTGCTCTATTTTCATTCTTTTTTGCCATAAACATCCCTCCTTTTTAGGAATAACTAAAGGTATTATAACAGATTATTTATAAATTTCAAAGAAAATATTGCAAATTCTTGATACAATTCTCTTATTTACATTACTTGTATATGATGAAGTATCATTTTTATACCTAACATGTGGTGAAATAGATACAATGCTCATAATAGGATTATCATATGGTGCATAACCTATAAATGACTTATTATAAGTTTCAGTATCTACTTTTCCATCACCATTAGAATCATAAAAACTTTCTGATGTACCAGTTTTACCAGCTGAATTTTTAACATTACCCATGTATCCTCTTCCTAAATATCCTTCCATAACACTTTTGAAACCTTCTTTTACCCTTTTAAAATATACTTTATCTATATCAGACGTATTTAATACAACTCTATTATAAGTACTTTTTACCGTACCCAAAGATTCATCATCAGTTGGATTTCTTACTTCCTTTAATAAATTTAATTTAACTCTTTCTCCTTCATTCGCTAAAGTATTTATGTAACTTGAAAGCTGAAGAGGTGAATATGTATCATATTGTCCAATTGAATAATTAAGAAGTAATCCTGCATTAACACTCTTACCCTTATACCCTTCTGTTTCACTAGGTAAATCAATACCAGATTTAACTCCAAGTCCTAATGTGTTAAAAACATTTCTATAAATATCTAACGTACTATTATCAACTTTTAAAGGCATATTATAATAATAATTAGCACCTGATATCTTTAAAGCTAATTGAAATTGGTAAGAATTAGAAGAAAATTTAAGAGCAGTTATGTCATTTAATGCTCCAAGACTCTTGCTCCAAGAACATTTTTCTTTGGTATTTTTAAGTTTAATGCATTTATCATAAAATACATCCCCTATATTTAACTTACCAGTTTTATAGCCAACAAGCATAGATGCACCCTTAACTATTGAACCAGGAGTATCGCTTCCTGTAAGTAAGTTAGTAGTATAATCACTTATTTTATACTCATCATTAACACCAGTTATTTGTTTTGATGCCATCGCATATATCTCACCTGTATTTGGATTTGAAATAACAACAGAAGTATGATCATAGTATTTTGTATTAGCTTCACCCTTTGCCTTAACAAGTTCTTCTTTAATTATATCTTCCAAATTTTTCTGTAAATTAATATCAATTGATAAAACTATATCATTACCCCTACTACCTTTTTCTATTAGTTTTTTTACACCATTTTTTATCTCATATTTATTCTTTCTACCCTTTAATACATCTTCATATTGTAATTCTAAATAACTTATTCCAACTCTATCATTTAATGAATACCCTTTAGATAAATATTCAGTTTTCAAGTCTTCTGGAATACCTTGCTCACCGGAAGATACATTTCCTAGTATTTGCCTTAACACATCACCATATGGATATACTCTTTTCCAAGATGTTGATATATCAACGCCAGGCAACTTATTTTTATTTTGAGCTACATAAGCATACTCTAAATCACTTGCATCTTCTTTAATTGTTTTTTCATCATAAGAATAACCATTATTCATAAGATAATATATATAACTAGCTTCTTTATCTATATCATTATAAGCTTCTAATTCTTTATCAGTTACTCTATCTATTTTCATCTTTTCTATATCTGATGCTTTTAATTTTCTTCTTTCATACATTTCATATTCTTCTTTTGTAATTTTACTTTTTGCAATTTTAGGATGCTCTAAAAGATAGAATTTTTTTAAATTCTTTTTAGTTAATTTACCATAATTTATTTCTAGCTTTTCTGCTAGTGTACGTGCTAACTTTATTTCATTTTCCGTCTTAAATCCACTAGGTCTTTTATAACTAATTTTATTTGTACCTATATTATCTACTATAATATTATAATTTCTATCATATATTCTACCTCTTGGCATAGAATCACCATATACTGTTTTAGTGGATAATTTATTAAGTTCATTTACTGATGCTTTAACATTAAACATTTGTAAATATGATACTCTAAATATTATAACCAAAAATAATAATATAGTAATAATCATAATAAAAGTTATTCTTCTATTAATAACTAAATAGTTATCACTATCCTTCAAGATTAATCACCTCTTTATTAATATGTAATTAAATACTAATTCATATGCATATAATAATTTAGGAGTTGATATATATGTATGAAGCTTTTATAAGAGAATACTTAAAAAGATTATCTTTAAAAGATATAAATGATTTTGCTAATAAAAATAATATGCACTTAAAACAAAATGAAGATAAAATAATCTATGATTTTATTATGAAAAATTGGAAAGAAGTATATAAAGGAGATGCTATAAAAGTATTAAATAGTTTAAAAAAAGATGTATCAGAAGATACATTCAATAACATTATGACATTATACGAACAGTTTAAAAATAAGATAAAATAATTATATTTATGATAAAATATAATTAGGTGACTTGTTATGTTAAAACTTATTTGGTATGGAACTAATAGTATAAAGTTAATATATAATAATAATTCTATACTGTTTGACCCTTTTATAAGATATGAAAAAAGAAATGATGGTAATTTTTATAAAAATTTTTATGATACTAAAAACATATTTATAACGCATGGGCATATTGATCATACTATGGATTTAGATATGTTATATAGTGATAAAAACGTAAAAATACATACCACTAAAAGTCCATATAAAAGATTATTAAAAGATAAATTTACTAAATCAAATTTAGTAATGATTAAACATAACGACTCTTTTAATGTTGGAAGTTTTAACGTTAAAGTTTTAAAAAGCAAACACATTAAGTTTGATTTAAAGCTAATAGTTAATACCCTTTTTAACAAAGATGTCATTAAATACCACGATTATCTTAAAATCCTTATAAAAAACAATTTTAAATGTAGAGAAAAAAATGAAACAGTATTATATTTTATAAGTGTAAATAAAGTTAGAATAATCTTATCGGGTAGTATGGCTTTAGATAAAAAAATAACATATCCTAAAAATGTAGATTATTTAATTTTAGCATATCAAGGTAGAAGTGATTTGGATAAAAAAATAGTTAATATAATAAAAGTTATTAAGCCAAAAAATATTATACTAACTCATTTTGATAATTCATTTCCACCAATATCTAAAAACGTAAATATAAGTAATTTAAGAAATGTAATACCTAGTAACATAGGCTTAATTATTCCAGAATACGAAAAAGAAATAGTACTTTAAATGAACTTGTCAATAAAAAGTAGACACTAAAAGAATATTATTTAAACCCTAGTTGAGTTTTATAATCAATTGGGG
>CAKOWI010000008.1 GCA_934122275.1 uncultured Bacilli bacterium
TTAACCTCCTATTTCTATTTTAACAAAAGAAAAAGTAAACACATTCTTTTTGTGTTTACTTTTATCTTACAACTTCAATGATAGCATAGTTCAATATTATGTTATGCTTTCTGATTGCATTAATAATTATGATGAAAATAATTCAGTAGTGAGGGAAAAAACTATTCAACTATTAACAAAGTTGGAAATATTATTAAATTTACCAGTTACTTATAAATCTCAAATAGAAAAAAATATTGCTGATTTGGTCACTGATTTAACCGATAGCGAAATGAATTATGATAAAAAAGAGGGTGTTGGATTTGATAGAAGAAATAAATAAAAGGTTAGATGAAATACTAGAAAAACTTCAAAATGAATTGGATGCATTACAAACCAAATTCAACGAACAGACTCATATTAACAAGGTTATAGGTCAAGTGCTAAATCAATATAAAAGTTTAAAGACAATAGATTTTGATTTATTAGAAGATATTATTAATACATTGTCAATAAATGGTATAAAATTTGAAAATATTAATTATAAAGAATTATACCAAATAAAACAAGATTTATTAATTGATTTCTCTGATAGGACATCATCCATTGATTCTTTATTCGATGATTTAATGAAAAAATTAGATTTGTATGTGATAAATCAGACAAGGGAGTATGCAAAATTAAGGCATGACATTGCTTTTAATAATAGTGAAATTGAAAAATACAGAAAATCAAAAAAACTTACAGATAAAATACAAGTTGGTGAAATAATAACTGAGGAAGAAATGAAATTATTAGATGAAATTTCTGATGGTTTTCTTAGTGAATATATAGAAGAATTGTATATTTTAATTACTAAAAATAATTCTTATCAAATGCAAAAAGTTATAAATAAAGCAAGAAAAGATGCAAAAGATAGAGCTATAAAGTTAAAGATGAATAATAGCAAGGTTAATAATAGACAAGAATTTAGAAACGAACCCACACCTATTACCAAAGAACATATCTTAAGCGACAAAGAAAAGAAATTGATAAATATTGCACAAAACATAATAATGGAGAATGATATATCTGATAAGAGTTTTTTAACTATGGTTGATGGATTAAACCCTATTGAAATTTTATCATACGTTGATGATGGTGATATAAAGAAGAATATAGCTTTGGTATTAAATTATGTTGTTTTGCCTCTTATAAATAGTGGTAAAGTGGGAAATATTGAAAAGCTACTTAGTGGTTATATTTTTAAGTATGACGTACGCTATAAACTTGATATGCTTAATAGAAATGATATAATGCTTAATATGCAAAAGGCAGAGGACATTATTAATAAGTTTAATGAACTAGATAATTTACATGGTTCAACGTATTTTGGATATATTTCCGTCTTGATTGATGCATATAACAATTTAAAAGATGCAATTTATGATGATGAACTGTTTAATTCGGAATTATTTAATTTTGTATATAATGAATTTTTAAGCATTCTTAGTAATACAGAATCGCTAGAATTAAATATATCTAATGATTCAAACGATGAACCTTTAAATTCAACAAAATTTTATGATGGAGCTACTAACTTTATATTTTTTCCAGATGGAATAGATTTTTCGGAGATAATAGATGACAATAGTAGATTACAAGGTAATCATAAAAATACGGTTCTTAATGGATTGGAAAAGTTATCTAAAGATGAAAACATACTTACATCATCTAATCATAAGGTAAAAGATGCTAATATAGAAAGATATAGAAAACTTAGACGTTTTAAAGGTAACGAATATAGAATAGTATACATGGTTTCTAAGGCAGAAGGACTTGAAAAATTATTTGGACGAAAAATGAATATTATATTTGCACTAGATGTTGGATATGGTGACACAAGTGATAAGTCTGATTTTTACAGCCATGCAAAGAGAATATATGACAAATCGGAAAATGAAATAAATAATGCTATTAAGATATTTAACTCTGATGATATGAATGAAATAAATAAATTAATAGGTATTCAATTATCAAAACTTGAAGAATACATTAAGTCATGTCAAAATAATAATATTGGTACTACTCATGTCAAAGGAGGTACACAAGATGAATAATATAGATAAATTAGTAGAGTTGATTAGCAAAAGAGATTATCCTGATAAAGAGAGTTTGATTCAAAGATTGAAAGCTATATCATCGCAATTTGATGATAAGTTTAAATATACTACTGATTTTATAGTTGAACTTAATGATTTGCTAGCGCAAGAAGAAAAGTTTAGTGATGATGAAATCCAATTTCTAATTAAATTTTCATCAATTCCAAGACAAAGTTCAAAAGAATATTTATTTGATATGCTAACAGAAAAAGAAAAGAGTATTTTTGACTGTATAGATGATAAAGTTTTAAGAAGTATTAGTTTTTATAATGAAAAAAGAGATAATGAAGTAAATGTTAATGATTTATTAGAAAAGTTAAAATATAAAGGAAAAAAACTTATAGATGGTAATGAAATTGATTTTATTGTTAAAATAGTAAGAGAAAATTTTGATAAGAATGACTTGATAGAAATTTTAAAAGAAATAAATAAAATAAATATGGGTATATTTAGAAGGTATGGATTTGATAGCCATGATTATGATATATCAGAAGAAGAACTCGAGATAACTAACCTTAATTCTGATGATATTATAAAATTGTTATCAAATTACGGCATAGACTTTTCATCATTTGACAATGATTTAAAGAAAAAATTGATCAAATACGGTAATCTAGATAATATGAAAGATATTTTAGATTTTCTTAAAAAAGAAAAAATATTGACTTTGAAAAGTGTATTAATACCAGATATATTAGTTAGAACACTATTATATTCTAATCTTAAGAGTTTAGAAAATATTAAAAGCAAAAATAATATAGATTTTGTAGAATTAGTAAAGAAAATACCTACAGTACTATACCCAACTACTAAAGAAAAAATTAAAAATGAAGGTTTTGCATCTGGAACATGGAAAACTGCCAGAAGCGGTAGTATGACAAATTATATTAAAAATAGTGATTTGCTTAATGAAATAGGTATTTCACCTGATGAAATATTGAATAAATGTTATTCGTTTTTTATACAAAACTATAAAACAAACAAAGCAAGTATAGATGCTTTAAAATCGTATGGTATATCCATAATGAAAGATGATGGCTATCCTAGACAAATATTTAGTGTTCTAGGTTATAGAAATCCTAGCATAATAGATATGTATGATTTAGCATTAGAATCTGATGCTAAAGAATATGCACTTAAAGCTTCATCTGCTTTGGTAGGATTTCAAAAGTTTAAATTTTTATTGATAAAATTAGCTAGAAAACGTGGAATTGATGACAGTGGAATTTTTTGTCACTATACAACTCCAAAAAAAGAAATAAGTTTGAATGTAAAACGGTTATATGATTATCTTAAAATATCAAATGATGATGAAATTTCTAGTGAATACGGAGCTATTTGTATAAATATTCCAAATAAAAAAATATATGATAATATATTTGATATATCAGATTTAAATATAATATCAAGTAATATTTTAGAAGATGATGTCATAAAATCTTTGGAGAAATTTGCTGAGTCTGAAGAATTATACAATTTTAATGGAGTTAAAATTTCAAGGAAGAAAGTTTTGAGACGTTATCTTGCGTTGAAAAATAATGGTAAAGCAGATAGCATGTCAGCTTTAATGTATTGCATAACATATGGAAGCTTGTTAGATAAAAAAGAATTTAATAATATTTATAGTTTGATAAATGAAAATGTTAATTTAAAATGGGATGGTAATATATATGCATTTTCTCCCCCAAAAAATAATGTTAAAACTTTAAGTGGAGGACCAAAATATGATTGATAATCTATCTAAAATAATGGTAAGTACCAAATGTATCGATGAACTAAAAAAAATAGTAGATTATGATATACTTGTTTCATTATCTTGTAATTATGAAAACATAAATTCTAATATAAAACTATTATCTTCATATGGAATAGAAAATATGGATGAATTATTCATTAATAAATATTATATATTTGTTGAAGAACCTGAAAAATTAGTTAAAAAGTTTTCAAAATATAACATTCCTGTTTTTATTCAAATAATAAACAATGATTGTAATGCAATAGACACTATAATGTAAAAAAGAGTAGACTTAAGTCTATTCTTTTTTAGAATTTTTATATTTATTCTTATTTGCATACCCGGGTTCTGTTCCTTTTATGTAATAAAGTATTTTCTTTAATTTTGAGTCATTAGTAGCTACTTCTCCAGTATTCATATCTGTTAGTACACCAACTACATTATTAGGTTTTTCATACCAACTTGCATCTTTTTCTCTTAAATATCCTTCTATTGTATCTGCCCATATGTTCTTTGAATATTTAAGTTCGTTGCTAGCTAATTTTCTATTATCATCATATCCTGTCCATACTCCAACTATTATATCTGGATTATATCCTACAGTCCATAAGTCATAATCTGTAGTACCGCTTTTTACAGCATATTTTTTAGTTAATTTAGGTGCTATAGATAAACAAGTAGGAGATGTATAGCTTTTTAGATTATAATCATATGTATTTGCTAATAGTTCATTTAATATATAAGTATATGATTCGTTTAAAACTTTTTCTTTTTTTTCTTTATATTCATATATTACATCACCATTACCATCTTCAACTCTTCTTATTAAATGCCCATTAATGGTACTACCGCTATTTGCAAGTGAAGAATAAGCAGATACAAACTCTATCATTCCAAGTTCATTAGTTCCAAGGGGTAATGAGGCATTAGATTCTAATTTGCTTTTAATCCCCATTTTTTTAGCATATTTAACTAATGTGTCTTCACCTAAAAACAAGTGAGTTTTAATTGCATATATATTATCTGAATAGCTTATAGCAAGTGCCATAGTAATTTTATCGTTTGGATATATTTGACCAAAATTGCTTGGTGAATAAGTTAAATTATTTTCCAAAGAAAAGGTGGTTGGCTTACTTAAAAAAGTAGTGGATGCAGTTAATCCATTTTCTAAAGCGGCATAATAAAGTATGGGTTTCATGGTAGAACCTACTTGTCTTTTTGATTGCATAACTCTATTATACTGAGATTTTGAATAATCTTTACCACCAGCAAGTGCTAGAATTTCACCATTATTAGGGTTCATAATAATTGATGATACTTGCATCTTATCTTTATTTTCCATGTTTTTATTAATACTATTTTCTAGTATACTTTGTGCATTAACATCAAGTGCAGTATATATTTTTAGTCCTTCCTGACTTATTGAATCCTCACTTACAATCTTTAAATTTTGTAACTCTCTTATAACAGCATCTTCATAATACATAATAGTTTTAAGATTAAGATTTTCTTTTTTACCTGTATATGTTAGATTAGTATTTATCGTTTCTTTAGCTGTTTTTTCATTTATAACGTTATTTTTAACAAGTATATTAATTATTTGTTTTTGTCTTTTTTTAGCACTGTTTTCATCATTTAATGGTGAATAGTTATTAGGTGATTTAGGAATACCTGCTAACATGGTAGCTTCAGCTAAATTAAGTTCTTTAGCGGATTTATTAAAATAATATCTAGATGCATTTTCAATACCTAGTATGCCATTACCATAATTTATGGTATTTAAATATCCTTCTAATATTTCTTCCTTACTATAATTGGTTTCAATTTTAAATGCATACCATGCCTCTTTTAGCTTTCTTTCCCAAGTTTTATCAAATGTTAAAAATAGATTTCTTGCATATTGTTGTGTTATAGTAGAAGCTCCCTGTGTTAAATCACTATTTTTAATGTTTATAAAAAGTGATTTAACTATTCTTGGAATATCAAATCCATTATGTTTATAAAAGTTCTTATCTTCTGAATATATTGTAGCTTTAATCAAGTTATCAGAAATATCTTTTAATTTAACCCACTTTTTTGTACCATTATTTCCCTCGTAGAAGCTTTTTTTATCTTTATCATACATATATATACTATTAGAGTTTTTAATGTCTATTTGGCTTCCATATTTAGCGCACATAAAAAGAATACCATAGCACATACAAAATATAAGCATTAAGGCAATCAATATTTTACAAATTATATTTACTTTTTTGATATTTATCGCCTTCTTTCTAATTTTATTATTGTACAAAATTTTAAATTTATTACTTATATCAAATAAGTGTAATGATTTTTTAATGATTGACTAAATGTACAATTAAGAACAGTTTTAAAGATATATGTAAGACGTAATACTTAAAAAAGGTTTAACATTTGTAAATATAATGTTGACCTTTTTATTATATTATGCTATATTGACACTAGATTTTTTGGAGATGTTATGAGTAAAGTAAAAATTAAGTCAACATTAGAAAAAAATAATAATATATTATTTAGCATAAATAAAGAGGCAATTAAAAATGATAATAATATTGTTTTTTATGATGATGATAAGAATTTAATGAATATATTTATTTCTGATAATGATGTAGTAATTAAAAGAGAAAATAATGATATGCTTATTGAATTGTTTTTTAAAGATAATAAAATGATGAATGGTAAATATAATATAAAGAAAGTTAATTCATACATAGAAGTTAAGACTAAGACTCATAATATGACAAAAAATAAAAAAAGTATTATCATAGAATATGATTTATATATTGAAGATGAATATGATGATTCATATGTATATAAATTAGAATGGAGTGATTTAATATGAACTTAAAAAAGGTATTACAAGATACAATCTATGAAGTGCTAAATAAGTTAAATATAGATTATGATAAGGACTCTATTGTAATAGAAGTACCTAAATTAAGAGAAAATGGTGATTTTTCAACTAATGTTGCAATGAAATTAGCATCTGTTTTAAAGAAGAATCCTAAAGAAATAGCAGAAGATATTGTATCTATATTATCTAATGATGAAAAATTTGATAAAGTTGAAATAGCAGGTCCAGGGTTTATAAATTTTTATTTAAATAAAGATTATGTATTTAAAGGTATTAAGTACATAATAGATAATGATTCAAACTATGGTAGAAGTAATGTTGGTAATGGTAAAAAGGTTAATATAGAGTTTGTTAGTGCAAACCCGACTGGTATACTTCATCTAGGGACAGCACGTGGTGCAGCTTATGGATCTAACCTTGCTAATGTAATGTCATTCGCTGGCTATGATATAACAAAAGAGTATTACATAAATGATGCGGGTAATCAAATTAATAACCTTGGAATTTCAATATTAGAAAGATATAAGGGATTATGCGGGCTTAAAGTTAATATGCCAGAAGATGGTTATTATGGTAGTGAAATAATTGATATTGCTAAGATTATAAAAGATAAATATCAAGATACTAAACTAAATGAAGACTTAGAGTTCTTTAAAAAAATAGGTGTTGATTTTTTAATTAATATAATAAAGAAGGATTTGTCTGATTTTAGAGTTAACTTTGACGTTTGGACTTCTGAAAAAGCTATAAGAGCTAAAGGAAGAATAGAAGAATCATTAGATATATTAAAAGATAAGGGTTTAACTTATGAGAAAGATGATGCATTATGGCTTAAAACTACTGAATATGGTGATGATAAAGATAGAGTTTTAATTAAATCTGATAATAGTTATACTTATCTTGTACCTGATATAGCTTATCACCTAGATAAATTTGATAGAGGATATGATGAGTTAGTTGACGTATTTGGTTCAGACCATCATGGATATGTTTCAAGGCTAAAAGCGAGTATTGAAGCTTTGGGATACGATAAAGATAAACTCAACGTTAAATTATTACAAATGGTTAGATTATTAAGAGATGGTCAAATAGTTAAGATGAGTAAGAGAACGGGTAATAATGTAACTATATCAGAACTTATTGAGGAAATTGGCTGTGATGCAGCAAGATATTTCTTTGGTGCAAGATCACTTGATTGTCAAATGGATTTAGATATTAGTTTAGCAATAAAAAAATCTAATGAAAATCCTTTATTCTATATACAGTATGCGCATGCAAGAATTTGTTCAATATTAAATGATGCTAAAAATAAAAACATAGAACTTAATACTAATATAGAAGATATAGATGATATTGATTCTAAAAACATTCTTATAAAAGTTTATGAATTTACTGATGTAGTAGAAAATGCTGCTATTAAAATGGAACCACATTTAATTGCAAATTATGTGTATGAATTAGCATCTATGTTCCATAATTATTATAGTAAGCATAAGATATTAACTGATAATATAGAAGAAACAAAGCAAAGATTAAGTATAGTTAAGTCTATAAAAATTACTATTAAAAATGCTTTATATTTGATTGGTGTTAATGCCGTTAATGAAATGTAGGAGGATAAAAAATGGATATAAAAAATATGCCTTTAGAGGAATTGGAATTATTATCTTATACGGATATAGCTTATGAAATATTAAAAGAAGAGAAAAAGTCAATGTCTACACCTGCTTTATTTAAGGAAGTATGTAAACTATTAAATATAGATGATGATACTATGATGGAAATGATAGGAGATTTTTATACATCACTTACTACTGATAAAAGGTTTATATTGCTAGATAGTGCCGAGTGGGATTTAAAGGAGTCTCATGTTGTAAAGTTAGTAGTAGATGATGATGAGGAAGAAGAGGGCACAGAAGATACTGAAGAGGTGTTTGAAGAAACAGAAGATGAGGCAGTACCTGATGAAGAAGAAGATTTTGATGATACAGATGATAGTTTAGATGATTTAGTAATTATTTCTGAAGAAGATATGGAAGAAGAATAATATGTTTGAAAGATTAGAAGACATTAAAAAAAGAAATGATTATATAACTTTAGAATTAACAAAACCAGAAGTAATAAGTGACGTTGCTAAAACTACTAAATTATCTAAAGAACAGGCTGATTTATCTGAGATAATTGATTGTTATAATGCCTATTTGAAAGCTAAAAGTGATTATGAAGAAGCTAAGGAACTATCAAATGATCCAGAACTTGGCGAATTTGCAAAGGAAGAAGAAGCAAAACAAGAGCAAAAACAAAAAGATTTAGAAAAACAATTGGAGATACTATTATTACCTAAAGATCCTAATGACAATAAGAATATAATAATAGAAATAAGGGGAGCAGCTGGAGGAGATGAAGCAAATATATTTGCAGGAGATCTATATAATATGTATGTTAAATATGCTGAAAATAATGGGTTTAGTATAGAAAACATAGAAAATACTCCAGGAGCTTCAGGTGGTTTTTCACAGGTATCATTCATGGTAAAGGGTAAGGGTGCGTACTCTAAGTTAAAATATGAATCTGGTGCACACCGTGTTCAAAGAGTTCCAGCAACAGAATCAGGAGGAAGAGTACATACTTCAACTGCTACAGTATTAGTTATGCCAGAGATAGATGATATTGATTTTAAGTTAGATATGAACGACGTAAGGGTTGATATTACAAGATCATCAGGATGTGGTGGACAAGGTGTTAACACAACTGATTCTGCTGTTAGATTAACTCATATTCCAACAGGTATAGTTGTTTACTCTCAAACAGAACGTTCTCAAATAAAGAATAAAGAAATAGCTATAAAGATATTACAATCGAGAGTTTATGACCATATAATGCAAGAAAAAGAAAAAGAAGTTGGAGCAGAAAGAAGAAGTAAAATAGGAACTGGTGATAGATCAGAGAAGATTAGAACTTATAATTATCCTCAAAATAGAGTAACTGATCATAGAATAGGTTATACTACAAATTCATTAGACAGAGTAATGAATGGAAGATTAGATGATATAATAGAAGCATTAATTACTGAAGATCAAAAAAGAAAGTTAGCTGGAGAATAATACTTCAGCTTTTATATTATAATTATTTTGGAGGTTATATGAAATATGTGTTTCCTAATTATGATAATTGTTTAGTAAATGTAGTATGTTCTATAGAAAAATATTTTAATGTTAATCCTAAACATAAAACGATAGAAAAATTAGATAAAATATTAGATAAGAACAAAAGTAAGAACGTAGTTTTATTCTTATTTGATGGATTAGGTTATAATTTATTATGTCAAAATAAAGAAATATGCCCTTTTTTATATAGCAATATAGTAGATTCTATTTCATCAGTATTTCCATCAACTACAATGGCCGCTAGAACGTCAATTGAATCTGGTTTAAATCCAGTAGAACATGGTTGGCTTGGTTGGGATATGTATTTTAAAGATTTTAATAAAGTAATAACGTTAAGTAGTAATAAAGTAAAGGGCACTGGCGAATTAGCAGCTAATTATCATGTTGCAAATACTTTATTAAAATATGATTCAGTAGTTAATATCATTAATAAAACAAAAAAATTAACTGGTAAAAAGTATAAAATATATAGTGATAATCCATTACAATCTCTAAAAAAAATAAAATGGAAATTAAAATTAACTACTATGTTTAAAAAACGTTCATACATTTATGTTTATTATAATGAACCAGATCATACTCTTCATAGATATGGAACAAATTCTATAGAAGTAAAAAATTATTTGAAAGAAATAGAAATTTGGTTTAAGAAGATATGTAAAAGTTTAAAAAATACGACCGTAATCGCACTTGCCGATCACGGACATATAAATGTTAAGTACGTAAATCTTAAAGATTACCCTAATATTACTAAGATGCTTGATGGAAATATTTTTATAGATGACAGAGCAACTAGTTTTAGAGTAAAAAAAGAATATAAAAAGATATTTTACTATGAACTTAAAAGAATACTTAAAGATGATTTTATAATAATGACAAAGGATGAAGTAATTAAAAAGAAATTATATGGAACAGGTATAGAAAATAAGTATTTTAATCAAGGATTAGGTGATTATTTTGCAATAGGAGTAAGTAATAAAGCAATTAGATATGATAATAAAACTAAACATCATATATCGGCACATTCTGGATTAACTTTAGATGAAATGCTAGTTCCACTAATAGTTGTTAATAGTAATGATGTATAATTAAATTAAGTGGGTGATTAATTTGAATAATATAGAGTATTTAAAAAAATATTATAAAGGTGATATTAAAGAAGCAATAAAAAGGTTGAACAATAATGAACCTGTTCAATATATAGTAGGAAATGTGGACTTTTATGGTTATATATTTGATGTCAATAAAAATGTACTTATACCAAGAAGAGAAACTGAGGAGTTAACAGAGAAAGTATTAAAACGTATCCAGGAGTTTACTAAGCCTATAATAATAGATGTTGGAACAGGAAGTGGAGCAATTGCAGTTACTTTATCAAAAAAATTAGATACACATGTTTATGCATCAGATATAAGTAATGATGCATTAGAAGTTGCTAAGAAAAATAGTTTTAATAATGAGGCAAATGTAAGCTTTTTACAAGGAGATATGTTAGAACCATACATTAAAAATAATATAAAAGTAGATGTTATAGTAAGTAATCCACCATATATAAAAGAAAATGAAGTAATAGAAGACATTGTAAAAAATAATGAACCTCATTTAGCACTTTATGCAAAAAATGATGGTTTAGAGTTTTATGAAAGCATACTAAAAAATGCTAAAAAAGTATTAAATGATAAATTTTTAATAGCATTTGAAATAGGTGAGAGTCAGGCAAATGATGTTAAAGATTTAGCAAAAAAATATCTAAATGATGTTATAGTCGAAATAGAAAAAGATTTGTCAGACAAAGATAGATTTGTTTTTGTATATAATTAATATTTGTCACCCATTAATTAATAGAGGGTGATTTATTATGAAAAAGTTTATATATATTACTTTAGTTATTGTAATAATTATGTTGGTATACAATAATGAAAAAAATAAAGAAACAGTTAAAATTCCTGATTCTGCTATAAGATTTAGAATATTAGCAAATAGTAATTCTCCGAGAGATCAAAGAATAAAAGAAGAAGTAAGGGATAAAATGCAAAAAGAGTTATATCAGTTGCTAGAAAATTCTAAAAGTACTAAACAAGCTAGAAATTTAATTATTAATAATATGGATAATTTTAATTCTTTATTAGAAAATGAAATGAAAGATAAAGAGTATTCTTATACAATTGATTATGGTATGCATACATTTCCAGAAAAAACGTATAAAGGTATTACTTATGAAGCTGGTGAGTATGAATCTTTATTGGTAACTTTAGGTGAGGGTAGTGGTGATAACTGGTGGTGTGTATTATTTCCACCATTATGTGTAATGGAAGCTGAAGAAACTAATACTAGTAAAATAGAGTATAAATCTTTCATAAAAGAGATAATTGAAAAATATTTTTAACTGTAATGTAATAATATAATGTAGGAAGGTGATATATCATCATTAACATTATATTAGTTGCAATAAGCCTTAGTATGGATGCTTTTGCATTAGCATTATCCTACGGGATAATTAAGGTATCAAATATTAAAGCGATTTTAACGGCAATTATAGTAGGTATTTTTCATTTTTTTATGCCTCTATTAGGAAATAAGTTAGGAATATCAATTTTTTCATATACAACATTTAAACCTAAATATATTCTTTTTTTAGTATTCATAATGTTATCTTTAGATATGTTTATTAGTTTTTTTGAAAAAGATAAATGTTTAAGACCACTTAATTTATTAGGAATAATATTTTTTGCTATATCAGTTAGTTTAGATAGTTTTTCAGTTGGTATAGGTATAAGTTACATGTATGATAACATTATTTTAGTAGTAAGTACGTTTTGTATAGTAAGTTTATTATTTACTTTCTTAGGATTTAAACTAGGTAAAACTTTGTTTAATAAATTTGGAAAATATGCATTCTTACTCGGAAGTATAACCCTTTTTATGTATTCGATATTTGTATTGACAAACTAAAAGAAAAGTGCTATTATATATGGCATTCATTGAAGAGGGGGAGATTTTAATGAAACAAGCATTTAAGAAGACAAAGGAAACTTATACAAAAATAGTAGCAGCGGTAATGGCAGCTTTATTAGGTACAACAGGTGCTGTTATGTTAGTTAAAAATAAAACAAAAGATAACAATAATTTGCCAGAAGATACTTCTATAACTCAAGAAGCTGAAGAAAATGAAAAATTATATTTATCTGAGGATTTTGATATCAATAATGATAAAGAAGTTGAAGATAGAGCAAGAGCTATTTATGAATTATTAGAAGATGAACTAAAGAAAAATATAACAGTAAATGATATAAAAAACATTATTTATGTTGTAAATAACGATCTAGAAAAAGCAGATTTAAAAACATCGGATGATATACAACAATTATTAAAAAAAATAGGAGACATTTTTAAGAATGGAATTTATGGCTATCAAGATAGATTAGTAAATTCTGATTCAGAGGTTAAAGAGTTTAAACAATTAATACATGCGATTTTCTTTATTGCAAAAGACAAAGATGCTAAACAATTCGCATACCAGCTTGCTGTTATTTTGAATAAACAAGCAAAAAATATAGAAAATAATATTAGAGATGATAAAGAATTAGCAAAACAGTATGAAGCATTATGCAATAAGATTTATAGTTCAAAGTTAGAAATGTCGTACCAAATATTATTAAGAAGAGCAATTATAGCATACAATAGCTTATTTTATTCTAATAATTTACTAGAATATAGTAGTGAAAATGATGAAAAAATAAAGAATGAAGTTGCTGATATGGAGACTAAATTAGGTGCTAAAATTGCGGAGAAAAAGGGTATAGATATAATTACTAAAAAAGATGATGATTGCAATGAAGCTGATAAGGAAAAGAAAAAAAATACAAAAGAGGGCGATCACCCAAATGCAGATTCAAATGATTCTAAAAACTATGCTGGAAAGGATATGCCGGGTGATAATAAAGAAGCAGATGCTGGTGGACAACCTGTTAGAAATGACCAAGAGGTAATAGGTGGTGGAGAAATTCTTGATACTAAAATTACTGAAGGAAAAGTTCCTGACGTAGTTGAAGGTGCCTATGATGAAGTTGAACCAGGCGGAGAAGTATTAGAGGAAAATACTCAAGTATTTTATTCAGATGCCAATATAGATTCACCAACGAAGGTTTTAAAATAATATTTAATGACACTAGAGTGTAAATTCTAGTGTTTTTCTTTTGACTATTAATTGTAAATATACTAAAATCATTATAGAGGGTGAATGTATGATAGTAAATTGTAAAGATATTTTGGAAGATGCATATAAAGGTGGGTATGCTATTGGTTCTTATAATGTACATAATTTAGAATGGGCAAAATATATTTTAGAAGCTTCTAAAGAAGATAGAAGTCCAGTTATAATGGCTTTTTCTGAAAAATCAGTTTCATATATGGGTGGATATAGTGTTTGTGTAAATTTAATAAAATCTTTATGTTTTGAATTAAAGATAAATATACCTGTTGTAATACATTTAGATCATGCAACTTCTTTTGAATCGTGTAAAAAAGCAATTGATTCTGGATTTACTTCTGTAATGATAGATGCCTCTAACTTAGATTTAGAAGATAATATCAAGATTACAAATAAGGTATTAGAATATGCATCTGAAAGAAAAGTAACGGTGGAAGCTGAAATTGGAAAAATAGGTGATTCAAAAGAGTATGACACTATTCCAATAGAAGAAATATCAGAATTTTACTTAAGAACATCAGTTGATATGCTTGCTATTTCTATTGGCAATAAACATGGATTTTATGAAGAGGATGATAAACTTGATTTTGAATTACTTGGTAGTGCAGCTAAAGAAGTTAGGATTCCTCTTGTTCTTCACGGAGCTAGTTTTTTAGATGATAATAAGATTAAAACCGCTATTTTTTGTGGTGTTTCAAAAATTAATATTAATACTGAACTTATGTATAATTGGGCTTTGTCTGTGAGAGATTATTTAAATCAAAATGATAAAGTATATGATCCTAGAAGTATTATATCATCTGGTGAGCATATAATTAAAAGAATGGTTCATGAAAAAAATGAATTATTTGGTTCGAAAAATCGGGCTAATTAATCACTTTTTAGTTTTAATGTAATAAAATAAAGTATAGATATGGAGGAAGTATATGCATAGAATAATAACTCATGGTGGAGAAAAATTACGAGGCGAAATAAAAATAAGTGGTTCAAAAAATAGTGCTGTAGCATTAATTCCGGCAGCGGTTTTATGTGATGAAGAAATAACTATTGCTAACGTACCTAATATTTCTGATATTAAAGCATTAGATGAAATACTAAATTTATTGGGTGCAAATGTAAAAAAAGAAGGAGAATTAATGAAGATTGATTCTTCGAAGATTGAGAATAAATTAATTCCAGAAGTTGTATCCAAAAAATTAAGAGCATCGTATTATTTCATGGGTGCACTTTTAGGAAGATTTAAAAAAGTTGAAATATATTTTCCTGGTGGCTGTTCAATTGGAGAAAGACCAATTAATCTACATTTAAAGGGCTTTAAAGCACTTGGTGCTACTATTGAGGAAAATGATAATTTATTTACGATTACAGCAGATGAATTAAAGGGTGCTAAAATAAATTTGGATTTTGCATCAGTTGGAGCTACTATAAATATCATGCTTGCTGCTGTTAAGGCAAAAGGAACTACTATTATAACTAATGCTGCAAAAGAACCTCATATAGTAAATGTTGCTACATTTTTAAATAACATGGGTGCTAAGATAAGCGGTGCTGGTACAAGTGAAATAAAAATAGTAGGTGTTAATTATTTACATTCATGTTTTCATGAGGTTGTTCCTGACTATATAGAAGCAGGAACTTACATGATTTTAGCTAGTGCATTGGGAGATGATATTACAATTTCAAATATGATTCCAGAGCACGTAGAATCCTTAATTTCTAAATTGGAAGATATTGGTGTACCAATGGAAATTGGTATTGATTTTATAAGAATAAAATCACCTAAGCAATTAAAGTCTACCAACATAAAAACACAAGTGTATCCAGGATTTCCAACTGATTTGCAACAACCTATGGCAACTCTTTTAACACAAGCTAGTGGTCGCTCAATTATAAATGAAACAATTTGGGAAAATAGATTTTTAAATTTACTAGAATTAAATAAAATGGGGGCTACAACCGAACTTTTAACTAATCAAAAAGCCATTATAGTTGGACCTAGTAAACTAGTTGGTAAAAAGGTTAAAGCAACTGATTTAAGAGCAGGAGCTAGCCTAGTAATAGCGGGTTTAATAGCAGATGGAAAAACAATAATTGATAATGCTGATTACATCTTAAGGGGATATGAAAATATAATTGAAAAATTGCAAAAAGTTGGTGCTAAAATCACTTTAGAAGAAATAAAATAGTATTGTATTAAATACTATTTTTATTTTGGAGGCTCTTATGAAAAGAAGGTATAAATTACTTATTGGCTTTTTTGTTGTTGGCATAATTTTAATATCAATATATTTTTTAACACTAGATAAGAAAATATATTATTTATCGTTAGGTGATTCGCTTGCAGCAGGGCAAACACCAGATGAAACAATATCATATAGTTATGGAGATTATGTTTCTGAATATTTAAAAGATAGAGAAAAATTGGAATTTTATACAAAAAAGTTTGCTAAGAGTGGTTATAGAAGTATAGATGTTTTAAATGATTTAAATAATAATAAAAGAATAAAGGAAAATGGTAAGGAAATCACAATAAAAAATGCCCTAATAAAAGCTGATATAGTAACTTTAAGTGTTGGTGCAAATGATTTGTTTTATAAACTAAATTCAACAAGAAATATTGATGATATGGAATTAAGTGAAATGTATTCTTATGTAGATGATGTGATGGTAGATATTGATAAATTGTTATATGAACTTAGAAAATCTTGTAAGGAACAAATAATGGTATTAGGATTTTATAATCCATTTACTTCTTTTTCTAAAACACTTGCAAACACTTTAGAACCAATAATAGAATATGGGAATTCAAAGATGCAGGCTTTAGTGGTTAAGTATGATATGACTTATGTAGATATTCATGATGCTTTTTTAGCTAATGATAATTATTTACCAACTAAATTTGAAATACATCCAACTAAAGATGGATATTATGCGATTTCTAAGAAAATAATAGAGCTTATTGATAAGAAAATGCTTGCAAAATAATAAAACACTTGCTATAATATAGTAGATTTTTAAATTCTATGACTTTTTGTCATGGCGAAAGGAGCTGTTAATATGCCAAAAAAAGAAAGTATTTACAAGACTGCTAAAGTAACATGTACTTGTGGTGAAACATTTGAAGTTAAATCAGACAAAGATACAATTTCTGTTGAAGTATGCTCTAAATGTCATCCATTCTATACTGGTCAAGGAACAATGAAATCAAAGACTGGTAGAGCTGAAAAGTTTAATCAAAAATATGGTTTAAAAAGCAATAATGCTTAATGAAATATAATTTATAGATATTACAGTTATTATATTGACATTTTCGTTAAATAAGTGTTATATTATTATAGCTGATTAATTAAGTCTTACTATATATTGGTAAGGCTTAATATTATATCATTAATGAAACACCAGGTGGTGTGTTAAGAAAGGAGTAGAAATTATGCCTACTAAGAATCAAATTCTTCGTTTAGGAAGAGGTAAGAAAATACGTAAACCAAAAGCACCAGTTTTACTTGTTAGAACTAATACTCTAAAAAAGAAAAATATAAGTGCTAATTCTCCACAAAAGCGTGGAGTATGTACTCGTGTTGGTACAATGACACCTAAAAAACCAAACTCAGCATTACGTAAGTATGCTCGTGTTCGTTTAAGTAATGGTTACGAAGTAACTGCTTATATTCCAGGTGAAGGACATAACTTACAAGAGCACAGCGTAGTATTAATACGTGGTGGTCGTGTTAAGGACTTAATCGGAGTACGTTATCATATTATCAGAGGTACTCTAGATACTGCAGGTGTACAAGATCGTAAACAAGCTAGATCTAAGTACGGTGCTAAAAAACCTAAAAAGAAATAGTTGAAAGGAGAAATAATATGAGAAAAAAACGTGCTGTTAAAAGAAGCGTATTACCAGATCCAGTCTATAATTCAAAAGTAATTACAAAGTTAATTAATCAAATTATGCTTGATGGTAAACGTGGTAAAGCAGAAAAAATCGTTTATGATGCATTTGATATGATACATGAAAAAACTGGTGAAAATGCTAACGACGTTTTCAAAAGAGCTATGGAAAATGTAACTCCTACTTTAGAAGTTAAGGCTCGTCGTGTTGGTGGTGCTAACTACCAAGTTCCAGTTGAAGTTAAGCCTGATAGGGCACAAGCTTTAGCACTTCGTTGGCTTGTTAATGCAACTCGCTCACGTGGTGGTAAAACTATGGCTGAAAAATTATCAAATGAGTTAATAGATGCTTCAAATAATACAGGTGCATCTGTTAAGAAAAAAGAAGATACTCACAGAATGGCAGAAGCAAATAAAGCATTTGCACATTATCGTTGGTAGGAAAGGAAATAGTATATGGCTCGTGAATATTCATTAGAAAAAACTCGTAACATTGGTATTATGGCACACGTTGATGCTGGTAAGACTACTGTTACTGAGCGTATCTTGTTCCATACACATAAGATCCATAAGATTGGTGAAACTCATGATGGAGAATCACAAATGGACTGGATGGAACAAGAAAAAGAACGTGGTATTACCATTACTTCAGCTGCTACTACTGCATTCTGGAAGGGTAATCGTCTTAATATCATCGATACTCCAGGTCACGTAGACTTCACAATTGAAGTTACAAGATCTTTAAGAGTACTTGATGGTGCTGTTACAGTACTTGATTCACAAAATGGTGTTGAACCACAAACTGAAAACGTTTGGCGTCAAGCTACTGAAATGGGTGTTCCAAGACTTGTTTTCTCAAACAAGATGGATAAAATGGGAGCTGATTTTGCAACTAGTGTTGAATCTATTAAATCAAGATTAGGTGTTAAAGCAACAGCTATCCAATGGCCAATTGGTGCTGAATCAGAATTTGATGGCATAATTGACTTAGTTACAATGAAGGCATACCATTATGATGGTAAACCTGAAGAAAATCCAACTGAAATTGAAATTCCAGCTGAATTAAAAGACATAGCAGAAGAAAAGAGAATTGCTATGATTGAAGATGCTGCTGAATTTGATGAAGAATTAATGGAGAAATATTTAGAGGGAGCTGAAGTTTCTGTTGATTTAATCAAAAGAGCAATTAGAAAAGGTGTTCTATCTGTTAAGATGTTCCCTGTTATGTGTGGTACAGCACTTGGAAATATAGGTGTTAAGTTAATGCTTGATGCTGTTATTGACTACTTACCTGCACCAACTGATATTCCTTCAATAAAGGGTCATGATGAAAATGATAAAGAAGTTTTAAGACATTCATCTGATTCTGAACCATTCTCAGCATTAGCATTTAAAATAATGACAGATCCATTCGTAGGAAGATTATCATTCTTCCGTGTATACTCTGGTACACTTAAGAGTGGTTCATACGTACTTAATGCAAATAAAAATGTTAAGGAAAGAATAGGTCGTATATTACAGATGCATGCTAATAATCGTACTGAAATATCAGAAGTATATGCAGGTGATATAGCAGCAGCTGTTGGTCTTAAAAATACAACTACAGGAGACACATTATGTGATGAAAAACATCCTGTAATACTTGAAAAAATGGTAATTCCTGAACCAGTTATCTCAATCGCTATTGAGCCAAAGAGTAAGGGAGACCAAGAAAAAATGTCTACAGCTTTGCAAAAGTTAGCTGAAGAAGATCCAACATTTAGAGCAGAAACTGATCAAGAATCAGGACAAACTGTTATTTCTGGTATGGGTGAACTTCATCTTGATGTATTAGTTGATAGAATGAGAAGAGAATTTGGTGTTGAAGCAAACATTGGTAAACCTCAAGTTGCTTACCGTGAAACTTTAACTGCTGCTGGTGATTGTGAAGGTAAATACATTAAACAATCAGGTGGACGTGGACAATACGGACATGTTTGGGTTAAGTTTGAGCCAAATAAAGATGCTGGATATGAATTCGTTGATGCTATCGTTGGTGGTGTTGTTCCTCGTGAATACATCCCAGTAGTAGACAAAGGATTACAAGAAGCTATGAAAACGGGTGTTTTAGCTGGATATCCTATGATAGACGTTAAAGCAACATTATTTGATGGTTCATACCATGATGTTGACTCTAACGAAATGGCATTTAAGGTTGCCGCATCACTTGCTCTTAAAGAAGCTAAGAAGAATTGTAAACCAGTTCTACTTGAACCTATAATGAAAGTTGATATAACAGTACCAGATGAGTACATGGGTAACGTTATGGGAGATATTACATCTCGTCGTGGACGTCCAATGGGTCAAGAATCAGTTGGTAATGCACTTAAGATTAGTGCTTATGTACCATTATCTGAAATGTTTGGTTATGCAACTTCATTAAGATCAAACACACAAGGTCGTGGAACATTCATTATGTTCTTTGATCACTACGAAGAAGTACCAAAGAGTATTTCTGAAGACATCATTAAGAAAAATGGTGGACAATAATAAATAATACTGAGGGAAAGTACTTGATATTTTCCCTTAGATTAGATAAAATAGAATAGTAATTTATATAGGAGGAAAATAATATGGCAAAAGAAAAATTTGATCGTTCTAAACCACACGTTAATATTGGTACTATTGGACACGTTGACCATGGTAAAACAACATTAACTGCTGCGATCACAAAGAGATTATCTGAAAAGGGTTATGCTAAATTCGAAGACTATGCTGATATCGATAAAGCACCTGAAGAAAGAGAACGTGGTATAACTATTAATACTGCACACGTTGAGTATGAAACTGATAAACGTCACTATGCTCACGTAGACTGCCCAGGACACGCTGACTATGTTAAAAACATGATCACTGGTGCTGCACAAATGGATGGAGCTATCCTTGTTTTAGCTGCAACTGATGGTCCTATGGCTCAAACTAAAGAACACATCTTACTTGCTCGTCAAGTTGGTGTACCAAGAATCGTTGTATTCATGAATAAATGTGATATGGTTGACGATCCAGAAATGTTAGATTTAGTAGAAATGGATGTTCGTGAATTATTAAACAAATATGGATATGACGGAGATAACACTCCAGTAATTCGTGGTTCTGCTCTTAAGGCTCTTGAAGGAGATCCTGAATATGAAAAGAAAATTGATGAATTAATGGATGCTGTTGATGAATGGATTCCAACTCCAGAAAGAGATAATACAAAACCATTCTTAATGTCTATCGAAGACGTATTCACAATCACTGGTCGTGGTACAGTTGTTACTGGACGTGTTGAACGTGGACAATTAAAATTAAATGATGAAGTTGAAATTGTTGGATTAAAGGACACTCAAAAATCAGTAGTTACTGGTATTGAAATGTTCCGTAAACAACTAGACTTTGCTGAAGCAGGAGATAACGCTGGTGTATTATTACGTGGTATTTCACGTGAACAAGTACAACGTGGTCAAGTTCTTGCTAAACCAGGAACAGTTACTCCACATACTAAATTTGAAGCTCAAGTTTATGTATTAAGTAAAGAAGAAGGTGGACGTCATACTCCATTCTTCTCAAACTACAGACCTCAATTCTATTTCAGAACAACAGACGTAACAGGGGTTGTTACATTACCAGAAGGAACTGAAATGGTTATGCCAGGTGATAACGTAAGTATGTCAGTTGAATTAATCGCTCCAATCGCACTTGAAAATGGTACAAAATTCTCTATCCGTGAAGGTGGACGTACTGTTGGTGCTGGAACAGTTACTAAAATTGATGCTTAATTTAAGTTAATTAAAAGAACACTCAAGCTAAGTGTTCTTTTTTTATGAAAAAAGTAGAAGTTTTAGCTTCTACTTATATTGGTGTATTTAACCAATTTATTATTGGATTTAATTTACTACCTGTATAATAAGACTTTTTATTTATTACTAAATCAAATTCTCCAACATATTCAACAATAGTATTTGATAATTCAACGTTTTCTATGTATTTGCTACTTTTTTTATAATCTTTTACCATTCCATTAAAGTCAAATATTTCATAACCTTCGTTTGCGTACTTTTGCATAAGTTGCCATTTTAATAAATAGCTAGAAATATTGTTCTCAACTAAATCACTAACAGCAGAACTTATAACGGTAATTGTTTTATCATATTTCATAATAACTATACCTGATGTTATAATACCACTTGGATATTTTTGAAATGAAGCTATAGCATTTTGCATATCCGCTTTATATTTATTTAATAATTTGTCAGATTCTAATTTTTGATTAATTATTGCATCTACATTATTAGAACCACCAGTTTGAAGCATGTTATTAAGTTCTTGATTTTTTATTTCCTCTTTTTCATATAGACTTTTGCTTTTATTTACAAAATGTGCTGGTTCAAACTTTGTAAAGTATACCTCTATGTTATTGCTGAAGAATTGATAGTAGTCTAATAAATAATCTAAAGTTATACTTTTGGAAGTTTTCATTTGAAATAACATATTAAAATCATTTTTACTTCCCTTATATACTCTATTTCCATTATTATTAGCTTCTATTATTTTTTTTCTTCCTTCTATTGATAATGAATTATATAATTCATTAGAATTTCTGTTAAGTTTAACTATGCTATTCCATCTTAAATTATTTGTTTCTTGTCCATCATTATAACCTAGATGTACATAGCCTAAGTTTTGTAATTTAGAAACAAATGAACTATGCTCATTTGTTTCTTCTAAGTTTGAATTATATTCTTTGTATATTATTAAAGGATCAACTTTTACGTAAGTGAAATTTCTTTTTAATAAAAAGCTTTTAAGACTTTCTGTAAATTCTTGTACTAATTCTGTATCATTCCAGTCAATTAAAAAACCTCTTGGTGCATAACCCATTTTTCTTTTATCTGAAGTTTCATTTTTTACAATTAAAAGTGTTGCAGCTTTAACGTTGTTAAAGTCATCAACTAAACCTAAATAATATGAATTATGTCCCTGCTTACTCATCATTTTTCCGTAGCTGGAAGTTTGATAAAAGTTTTTATTTGGATGGTTATATGCAAACTCATCAAATTTATTTTCGTCTAATAGTACCATTTGCATGTTTCCCACCTCTATTCTTATACTATATTATACACTAATTTTTATTAGAAAGTCAATTTACATATTATGACTAATTAATTATATCTTGATATCGTTAGTTGTGTTATAATTAAGCTATAGAATGGAGGAAGATTTATGAAAATTGTTGATTTAAAAGCAAGAGAAATATTGGATTCAAGAGGAAATCCTACTGTCGAAGTAGATGTTATGTTAGAAAATGGTATAATGGCAAGAGCAGCAGTTCCATCAGGAGCTTCTACTGGTGAAAGAGAAGCACTAGAAATGAGAGACGGAGACAAAAAAAGATTTAATGGTAAAGGCGTACTTAATGCTGTTTCAAACGTTAATAATAAAATAAAACCAGTAGTAATTGGAATGGACGTATTTGACCAACATGGTATTGATACTGCAATGATTGAGTTAGATGGAACTAAAACTAAAAGTAATTTAGGCGCTAATGCTATATTAGGTGTTTCTATGGCATGTCTTAAAGCCGCTGCTATGACAAAAAACGTTCCACTTTATAGATATATTGGTGATGGAAAAACACTTCCTGTTCCTATGATGAATATAATAAATGGTGGGGCTCATGCAGATAATAAGTTGGACTTTCAAGAATTTATGATAATTCCACAAAGAGATACTATCCATGAAAGAGTACGTGTTGGTGCAGAAGTATTTCATGCATTAAAGTCAGTTTTAAATAAAAAAGGCTTATCAACAGGTGTTGGTGATGAAGGTGGTTTTGCTCCTGACTTAGAATCTAATACAGAAGGTTTTGAACTTATTATAGAAGCTATAAAAAAAGCTGGATACACTCCTGGAGTAGATGTAAAACTTGCTATTGATGTTGCAGCATCAGAATTTTATAATGATGGTAAATATAATTTAGTTGGTGAAGGAAGAAGTTTAACAACTGATGAGCTTATATCATTTTATGAAGAATTAATAAATAAGTATCCTATTATCTCAATAGAAGACCCAGTGAATGAAAACGACTGGGAAGGTTTTAAGAAGATTACTGAAAAATTGGGCGATAAAATTCAACTAGTTGGTGATGATTTGTTTGTTACTAATAAAGAGTGCTTGCAAAAAGGTATTGATATGAAAGCTGGTAATGCAATACTTCTTAAAGTGAATCAAATAGGTACTATAACAGAGACTTTGGAAACAATTAAACTTGCTAAAGATAACGGATATAAAACCATTATTTCCCACAGATCTGGTGAAACTGAAGATACAACAATTGCCGATTTAGCAGTAGGGCTTGATTTAGGACAGATAAAAACTGGTTCTATGTCTAGAACGGATAGAATGTGTAAATATAATCAATTAATGAGAATAGAAGAAGAACTAGAAAACTAGTTTTTCTTTTTATATAAAATATTTATATTGATATTACTGGTTAAATTTGATATACTATACTTAGTTTATAATAGAGAAGGAGATGAAACTTCATGAAAGATATACAAAAGATAATGGTTAGAACAGAACAAAATGTAGAAGTGGAAGCAAATGTAGTAACCTTTTTAAAGGATAATGAAACTGGTAAAGAATATGTGCTTTATACTGTTGATGAGTCTGGTGATGATGTTGAAATTTATGCATCTATTTTTAAACAAGGTGACTCAGGGTATGAGTTATTACCAATAGAATCAGATGAAGAATGGAAATTAATTCAAGAAGAACTTGCTAAGCTTGCAGAATAGTTAGGAGATGATAATATGGATATTAATTTAAATATTCCAGACAAAAGATTACTTAACTTATCTAGTTTGTCTGATGATGAATATTCTAAGATACTTGGTGAATATAACTTAGAAAAAATGAGTACATTACCAGTTCCAACTCAAAAGGAAATTAAGGAAATTTTTAAGAAGGAAACAGAAAGAAGAAGAGATTTATTATCCAATAGTTCTTATGAGATTGATGAAATCGAAGGGAAAAAAGCAAGTTTAGAAGAAACATTGTCAAAAATTCAATCAGTGTTCGGAAACAACTTAAGCTATTTACCAGGACTAGCTAATGACGTTAAGAATTTAGAATCTGAGTTAAAGAATTGCAATGATAAACTTGCTGAATTATCTAGCAATTATGATGCTAAACAATCAATAATAGATAACAGTAAGAAGGTAAGCCAATCTAGATTTAGTATTACTAAAAAAAGAGCTATGGACGGAAAAAATGTTGTTATTGCAAATATGAAGGGTGCAAAGCAAAAAATTTGCAGTGTTAGAAAAAGTTTACTTCAAACATTAAAAGATAAGGCTAAAAAAACCTATGAAAATGTACTAGATAAAACTAATAAATCGTTTGATGCTTATGAAGAAAAAAATAATGCTAAACAGGATGAATTAAATCAAGCTATGAATGATTTATTTAATATGGGTAATGCCGGTCAAACACCAATTGATAGATATGGTATTGAAAAAACTTTAGAACAAGAGAAAGCGAAAACATATAAAAGATTTCAGAAGATTCGTAGAAACGGAATAATAGAGACATATTTACGTAACGGGGTAATAAGAACGCTAAATGTACCGAAAAACATAATTAATAGAATTAGAGAGAAGCAAGCAAATAGCCTTGATATTCAAGAAATAAATGAAACGGCTTTAAGCATGTAAGAAGATAAATCGATATCTTCTTTTTTTATTATATTTATGCTATAATATCATTATTAGGAGGTTTGTTATGAAAGTTATATTTACTAAAGATGTTAAAGGCCAAGGTAAGGCTGGTGAAATAAAAGAAGTAAAAGATGGTTATGGAAAGAATTTCTTAATAAAAAATGGATATGCAGTATTATATACTCTAAGAAGTAAAGAAATCTTAGATATAAGTAATAAAAACAAGGAAGAAAATGAAAAAGAAGAAATAAAAAGATGTGAAAAATTAAGGGATGAACTAAAGGAGAGAGTTTTAGAATTTAAAGTTAAAACTGGAGAACAAGATAGGGTATTTGGTTCTATATCTACTAAGCAAATATCATCCGAGTTGGAAAAGTTAGGTTATAAAATAGATAAGAAAAAAATAATTTTAGATAGTCCTATTGATTCACTTGGATATCATGAAGTTCAGATAAATTTACATAAAAAAGTAGTGGCAAAAGTTACGGTACAATTAGTAAAATAAGTTAGGAGTTGATAGAATGGTAGAAAGAAAAATGCCAAGTAGTATTGATGCGGAAAAAGCAGTGTTAGGTTCTGCCTTTTTATCAAAACTTGCATTAAAAAAAATATGTGATGAACTTTCACCAGATTGTTTTTATGCAGATGAAAATGCAAAAATATTTGAAACTTTACAGGAATTAAATGATAATTCTTCTGAAGTTGATATAACAATAGTTGCTAATAAATTATCCGATAAGAAGATTTTAAGTCAGATAGGCAATATAGAATATTTATCTGAAATTATAGATTCTGTACCTAGCACATCTAATGTTGATTATTATATTAATATTGTAAAAGAAAAGATGATAGGTAGAAAAATAATTGAAACTGCAAGTGAGATTGCAACGGATGCTTATTCATCAGAGTCTTCAATATATGATGTTTTAGAAGATGCAGAACAAAAGATGTTTAGAATTGGAAACATGAGAAAAACATCTGAATTTCAAAGAATACAAGATGTTGCTTTTAAAGAGCAAGCTAACCTTGAAAAACTATCTGAACAAGGTTCAGAAATAACAGGACTAGCAACTGGATTTAATGATTTTGATAGATTAACCGCAGGTCTTCAACCAAGTCAGTTTATAATTATTGCAGCACGTCCTGCAATGGGAAAAACGGCTTTTGTTCTTAATCTAGCAACTTATGCATCTATGCATTCTAATAAGGCTGTTGCACTTTTCAATCTTGAAATGAGCTGTGAACAATTAGCAAACAGAATTTTACAATCATTAGGTCAAATAAATGGTTCTAAAATGCGTACTGGTAAATTAGAACATAACGATTGGAGAAGATTAAATGAAGCTATAAGTAAGCTTTCGGAATCGAATCTTTATCTAGATGATACTCCTGGTATAACTATAGGAGAAATAAGAAGTAAATGTAGAAAACTTGCCAATTCTGATAAAGGATTAGGACTTGTAATAATAGATTATTTGCAGCTAATAACAGGACCTGCAAAAACCGTAGGAAACAGACAACAGGAAGTATCAGAAATATCAAGAAACTTAAAAATGATGGCTCTAGAACTTGGAGTACCCGTAATAGCGGCAGCACAACTTTCCCGTGCTGTTGAGGCAAGAGAAGATAAAAGACCAATAATGAGTGATTTAAGGGAATCAGGTTCAATAGAACAAGATGCAGATATAGTATCTTTTTTATACAGAGAAGATTATTATAATAAAGAAGTAAGAAGAGAAGATAACTCTAGTATTTCTGAATTTATAATTGGTAAAAACAGAAGTGGACCTACTTCAACTATAGAATTATTATTTAAAAAAGATACTAGTACGTTTGTTAATTTTCAAAAGGAGAATAATGAATTATGATTAAAGTAATAAAAAAGGGGATACCATATGTTTTAGCTATAGGGGTAGCTTGCGTAATTATGTTATTTGTAAATTTTGCAAATAGGTATCAGATGACACCAAAACATGTTTATAAAGTTTATTTGGATGGGAAATCTATTGGTAATATAGCAGATAAACTAGAACTTGAGGATTATATAAATGAAGAACAAGCAGAACTAAAGGATAAGTATTCTGTTGATAAAGTTTATATACCAGAAGGGGTTAGTATTCAAAGTGTTACAACTTATGAGAAAGAGGTATTAACTGCAAAACAAGTTCATAATATCATAAAAGATAAAAAGCCATTTACTGTAAAAGGATATAAAGTAACCATAAAAAAGACATCAGATGATGATGAAGATAGAATAATATACGTACTTGATAAAAAAATATTTGAAAAGTCAATGAGAGCAGTACTTGAAGCATTTGTGTCTAAGGATGATATAAATAATTATGAAAATGATACTCAGCCAGAAATCAAAAGCACGGGTAGTTTAATAGAAGATATATACATTAATCAAGGTATTACAATAAAAAATACATACATTTCAACTGATGAGAATATATTTATTGATGAAAAAACTTTAACTAAATACTTATTATTTGGTGAGATTAAAGAAGACCAATACTATACTGTTCAAGAGGGAGATACAATTGAATCAATAGCATATAATAATAAATTAGCTGTTCCAGAATTTCTAGTTGTTAATCCGGAATTTACTAGTGCAAATAATTTATTATCAGTAGGTCAACAAGTTAAGGTAGGTTTAATTTCTCCTATTGTTGATGTTGTAGTAGAATCACATACTATTTTGGATCAAGATAGTAAGTATGAAACTGAAACTATATATGATGACTCTATGTATGCTGGTGTACAAAAAGTAGAATCTGAAGGGCAAAATGGAGTGGATAGATTAACTACTAAGATTAAAACAATAAATGGTGAAACAACAAACGTTGTAATTGTAAGTCATGAAACTATAACTCCTTCAATAAAAAAAGTAGTTAGAGTTGGTACGAAGTCTAACAGTGTTAATGATCCAGTTATTGTATCAGATGGTTCTTGGGCATGGCCTACTATATCACAGTACTTTATATCAAGTTACTTTGGGTATCGTTGGGGTAAAGTTCATGAGGCAATCGATATAGCAGGTAGTGGTGAAGGTTCTCCTATATTTGCGGCAGGATCTGGAAACGTAGTTACAGCGAAAAGAAATGCACCAAGTCTAGGAAACTATGTTGTTATTAACCACAATAATGGATATTATACAATATATGCACATATGGCATCACTTACTGTAACACAGGGACAAGCAGTTCAAAAAGGTCAACAGGTAGGTACAATGGGTCATACTGGATTTGCAACTGGTACACACTTACACTTTGGTTTATATAAAAATGGTATGCCATATAGGGATGGTACACCGTTAAATCCATTAATATTATATAAATAATGAAGATATCAGTATTATCAAGTGGAAGTAAGGGAAATAGTACACTTGTTATGACAAATAACACTAAGATCTTAATTGATCTTGGTGTTACTAAATCTTACGCAGAAAGTAAATTAGAAGAAATCAAAGTAGACCCTAATGATATAGAAGCTATCTTAATAACACATACCCACGTGGATCATATTCAAGGCTTAAAAGTTTTCCTAAAAAAGTATCATCCTAAATTATATGTTAATAATGTTATATTGCAATTACTTCATGAATATATAACAGATTTTGATTACGTATTATATGATACTCCTAATTTTCAAATTGGAGATTTAGATGTTGAAGTAATTAAAACATCACATGACGTTAAAGGCTCTGTTGGTTTTATAGTTAGAGGTGATGACAAATCATTAGTTTATATAACTGATACTGGATATATAAATAATAAATATTTTAATAAATTAATGAACCATAATCTTTATGTTTTAGAAAGTAATCATGATCCTAAAATGCTTATGGATGGAAATTATCCATTTCACTTAAAACAAAGAATTTTAAGTGATAAAGGACACCTATCAAATAATGATTCAGCATACTATTTATCAAATTTTATTGGAGATAAAACAAAGACCATTATATTAGCACACTTAAGTGATGATAATAATACTTATGATAAAGCATTAGATACTTTAAATGAAGTTTTAAGTTCTAAAAATAAAAAGGTAGAGCATATAATAATTGCAAAACAAAAACAAAGAACGGATATGATAGAAGTATGATTAAAATAATATGCATTGGCAAAATAAAGGAAAAATATTTTATTGATGCTATAGAAGAGTATCAAAAAAGATTATCTAAATATACTAAATTAGAAATAATAGAATTACCAGATTACAATTATGATATTCTAAAGACAGTAAATGAAGAAGGAAAAAATATATTATCAAAAATAGATGATAAAAGTTATGTTGTAACATTAGAAGTTACTGGGAAAAAACTTAACTCAGTAGAGTTATCTAGTTTTATTGATAGTAATATATCTAAAAATATTACATTTGTAATTGGTGGCTCTTATGGGCTATCTAGTGATGTACTTAAAAGATCTAATTACAGACTATCATTTTCTGATTTAACCTTTCCTCACCAATTATTTAGAATATTATTATTAGAACAAATATATCGTTCATTTAAAATAATAAACAATGAAAGCTATCACAAATAGCTTTTTTATATATAAGGAAAATAGGTAGAGAATAAAAGTATACATTGGCGAATCTTTGTTTTTTTTGTATAATTAATGTACAATAAAAAAATGAAACGATTAAATATATAAGGCTTATAAATTCAGATAATTTGCTTGATAGAATAATAAACATAACAGTAGAAAAAGAAGATGAAATAAAAAATTAAAGAAAGCAATTGTGGTAGCAACTATCGAAATTTAAGCCTATAGAAAGTAAAGATTACTTTATTTAAGAAGTATGAATACTAGAATTTATGATGACCACGTTCGAATAAAATTTAAAATTATTTTAAATTTTATTTTTTTTAATTTATACGTGGTATAATTATATTGACGATAGGAGATGTTGTTATGTTAGCTGCAATAATAAAGAATGCTGATAATACATATGAGCATTTATATAAAATTAATAATGATTTAGTTTCTATTCATATTGATAATAATGGAGTTTCTTTATCTGATAATTCCTATATAAATAACCTCATATCTAAGTTTAGGTATAATAATTCATATGAATATATATCTGATTTTAGTGGGTATAAAGTATATTATGATCCTACAACCGGGTTTAAACATTTTATACTTAATGGTACTGAAGATTATAATATGTTTTTTAGATTTAATGGAGTAGATGCTATACGTTATAAAGGAATCAAAGAAAATAGCAAAAAAGATGAAAATGCTTTTTACAATAAAATGTTTAAGGTATTAGGTACTGCAGTTATTGTAGTATCATCTAGTTTTTTAATTTTTTTGGCATCACAGTATGACATGAACGTAAATTTTTCGGTAAACACAGTACATAATGTAAGTGACTTAATTCAAATGTATCAAAATGACATTGTTGATTATAAGGATGCGATTAATTGTATAAATTCAAGCAATTTACCAGATGATGTTAAAACCGTAATCTGTGATGAGTCCTTTTTAAAAATGATTTTTTCATACTATGATGGCACGCCTTTAAAGTATTCTTCCAGTATTAAGTTTAATGATTTACAAATGGAAAGCTTTGAGAATTATAATAATGGTAATGACCCTAATGTATTAGGATACTATGAGTGCTTTAATCCGAATATATTACATTCTAAAATAGGGCAAAGTAGTGAAAGCAAGACTAAAACTTTAATTCATGAATTTATTCATTTGCTTCAGGCAGAAGGATCTCCATATAATTATTTAGATGAAGCAGTTGCGGAATTAATGACTACAGAGCTGCTTGATTCACAACCCATTACTTATTTTGATGCCATAGATAATTTGAAATTATTAATAGATATAATAGGACCAGAACCAATATATGAGCTATCGTTTGGAGGTGATGATACTAGTTTAAATGATATATTAAGAATGTATTTACCAAGTAAAGATATAATTACACTTAAATACTATTTGCAAAAATTAGGACAGGATATTAATGAAAAACAAGAAATAAGTATAGAAATTAGGAAAATACTATATAAATTATATGAAAATAAATATGGTAAACCGATTGAAGAAGATGAAAATATAATTAGTGTATTAAATGATAGTAATACTTATTTAGGTAAAAAAGTGTATAAGTATGACGAGAGAAAATTTTTACTTCCAAATAAAATGGATGAAGAAGAAAAAACATATGCTGTTAATGTGGATAAGTCAGTATTAGCGCAAAAAGGATATTTGGTTGAAAAGAAGTGTTATAAAAAACTTGATAAACTAGATGAAAGTTCTTATGATTCATATAAAGACTCTGATAAAGTAGAATTACAAGAAAATTTAAATAAAAATGGTATGATAGCAGGCAAAATAATTAAAAGTGGGGAAAAGGTATATTATAAACATTTGAAAACACCAATAAAAGAGGAAGACTATGAATTATTTAGCTTTAGAAAACTACCATCAGATAATTATGATATAAAAGATGCAATTAAAAGAGGATACGTTAGTGCATATAAAGTTTCCTATTTTGATGAAAAGGTGGATGGTAGTAGAGAATACATTTATTACGAATCTAATAATCCGAACATATCAATAACTGATAATTCTATAGAATTTAACGTAAAAGGTATTAAATCAAGATTTGGTGATCAGTGCAGTAAAATAGAACGAAGAATGAATACAACAGATTATCATAAATAATTTGATAATACTTTATTAAAATGATATCATATCTGTAGAAGATGAGGTGATTATATGTTTCATAATGGTTGGGATTTAATATTACATGATGAGATGCAAAAGAGTTATTTTAAATATATAAAAGATTACATAAAAGAAGAAAGATTATCAAAGACTATATATCCACCAGCACAGGATTTATTTAATGCATTTAAATTAACTGATTTTAATGATATAAAAGTTGTTATTTTAGGACAAGATCCATATCATGGTGAAAAAGAGGCCATGGGACTTTCATTTTCAGTTAGAAGAGGAGTTAGAACTCCGCCTTCATTAAAAAATATATTTAAAGAATTATATGATGATTTAGGAATCAAAAGAGAAGATACTGATTTATCAGATTGGGCTAGTCAAGGTGTATTTCTACTTAACACAGTTTTGACCGTTGAAAAGGACAAGGCTAATTCTCATAAAGATATTGGTTGGGAAATATTTACGGACTTTGTTATAAAAGAAATTAATGATAAATTAAATAACGTTGTATTTATTTTGTGGGGAAGACAAGCTAGAGATAAAAAGAAAATTATTACTAATCCTAATAATTTTATAATAGAGTCAGCTCATCCATCACCACTTTCTGCATATAATGGTTTTTTCGGCAGCAAACCATTTTCTAAGACAAATAATTATTTAAAAAGTCATGGAAAACAAGAAATTAAATTTTGATTTCTTGTTTTTTGTTAAAAATATATTGATAAACGATAAAAATATATTGACAAAAACTGTTTATTGATAATATAATTATAGTGTGAGGTGAGTTAATTTGAAAAAAAGTAAAATTGCTAAATTAGTAACTATAATATTTATTATTATATTAATTGTAGGATGTATATCAATATTTTTTATACCTAGTCTATATGATTTATTTAAAGATAAAGGAATAAAGAGTTTTAATGATAACACAGTCATGTATAAAATAGCTTTTTATATGTGTTATGTTATTTGCTTATTTATTGTATATAAACTTATTAGTGTATTTAAGATGGTCTATAGTGGAAGCCCATTTAAAAAGGAACTGGAAAATAATTTGAAGGTAAATGCTATTTCATTTATGATGCTTTTTGTTATAGTATCTATAAAAGCTGTATTTATACCTAGCTTATTATCAATTGTGGTTGCCTTAATATGTTTTATAGCCAGTCTTAGCTTTTACGTATTAGCAGAAGTAATAAAATCTGCAATTGAGTATAAAAATGAAATAGATTATACTGTGTAGGTGAATTATGATAATAGTTAATTTAGATGTAATGATGGCAAAAAGAAAGATGTCATTAAATGAATTAAGCAGTAAAACGAATATAACTCCAGCTAACTTATCTATTCTTAAGAATAATAAAGCAAAAGCTATTAGGTTTTCTACTTTAGAAGCTATATGTAAGGCTTTAAATTGCCAGCCTTCAGATATATTAGAATATAGAGGTGATATAGATGAATAACACTAAAAATTTAATAATTTCTTTGATATCAGCACTAATAATATTTATTTTCTACAAATTAAATATTGATATGTATTGGTACTTAATAGTTCATTTTATTTTAATATTACTTACAAATTTATATGTACACAAAAATAATAAACAAGTAAATAAAAAGGCTTATTATTTATTAATACCAATAGTACTTATATTAATTAGTAATATAGTTATTTCAAACTGTGGCACTAATTTGTTTTTAAACATAGTTATTTTACCAATTTTAATTTCTATATTTTTCTTTAGTCTGTTAAATAAAGAATATGTATTATCCTTTGAAAACTTGTTTAAGGTTTTTAAGATATTTCCAGGTAAATTAATTAGTAATTTAAAATACATAAAATTTAACATTACTAAGGAAAAAAATAAACGTATTTTAAATATATTATTTGGAATAATTATAGGTTTTTCTCTATCTGTTATTATAATTTTCTTATTATCACAAGCAGATAGTTACTTTGAAAATTTTATTTCTAGATTTGACTTTTTATTTGATTTCAACATATCTGGTTTAATTATTTTTATATTAGCTTTTGTTATAATATTTAGTATAGTAATAAATGTATCTAATTGTAGTAGTTTTAGTTTTAAAAAAAGTGAATATAAAAAAATAGATGAATTAATAATTATAATAATTCTTTCAATGATTAACTTTATATTTTTATTATTTTTAGTATCTGAAATATCTAAGTTAAGTAATAACTTTTTACAAATACCAAGAAGGTATACTTATGCTAGTTATGCAAGAGAAGGATTTTTTGAACTATTATTTGTTACATTAATAAATTTTGCAATAACACTATATATTTCAAACAAAACAGACTTATTAAAGAAGAGTAAAAGTGTTAATTATTTGACCATAATTCTTGTTATATTCTCTATATTGCTAATATTTAATTCTTATTATAGAATGTATTTATACATGAATCAGTTTGGATTTACTATTCTTAGGTTACAAGTTATATTGTTCTTATTAATGGAACTTACACTATTTATTTTTATTATCATTAATAACATAAAAAAGATATATACAAATAATCCTAAGTTAATTTTTATTGTTATGATTACGTTTTATATAATAAATCTTTACATATGTAACAATACTGTGATTAATTTTATAAATAAATTATTAAATTATTAGAAAATATTGTATAATTATATTGGTGATAATATGAAGAGTATGAAAACAAAAAAAGAAATTGTGCAAATGCTATTGAAGAAAAAACTAGAAACAGAAGATGAAGAAGAACTTATTAATATGTTAATTGAAGAACCAATTTCAATTGATGTTGATAAACAAGAAGATTCAAATAGAACTATTGGTGATAAGCTTGCTGATAAGCTAACTGAAATAGCAGGTTCATGGAAATTTATAATTGGTATGATAATATTCTTATTATCATGGATTATACTTAATTTATACTTTATAAAAAACTGGGACCCGTATCCTTTTATTCTACTTAATCTAATATTATCTTGTATAGCAGCACTTCAAGCTCCAATAATAATGATGAGTCAAAATAGGGAATCTAAAAAAGACAGTTTAAGAAGTAGCAATGATTATAAAACTGATTTAAAAAGTGAGCTTATTTTAGAAGAGCTTCATAATAAAATCCAAAAACTTGAAGCAAATCAAAATAAAATATTAAAATATATATCTGAAAATGATAAGAGATAAAAGTACATATTCGATGTACTTTTTTAATATAATATTTTTTATTGCAAATACTATTATTGGTGATAACATGAAAGTAAGATTAGGTTATGTAGCAATTTCAAAGGCATTAGAAGATGTAACGACATCAAAAACTATTACTTATACTGACTATATAAATAAAGGTTATAGTAAAGAAAAAATATATGAAGTTGTAAATAGTAATATCGATTCTTTAAAAAAAATTATGATGTATAACGTTAAGAATAATGTTCATTTTTATAGACTAACATCAAAACTAGTGCCACTTGCTACACATGAAAAGGTGTCTTTTGATTATATAGATATATTTAGAAATAAATATAGTGAAATAGGTGATATAATTGATAAAAATAAAATAAGAGTAGATTTACATCCTGATCAATTTGCAGTATTAAATAGTATGAATAATACTGTTATAAGAAGTACTATAGAAATATTAAAATATCACTATAATATATTAGAAGCTTTAAATATTAAAGATAAAGTTATAATACTTCATGTAGGTAGTAGTGCTTGTGGTAAAAAGGCATCAATAACAAGGTTTATAAACAATTTTAATAACCTTCCATCAAATATTAGAGAGTCTATAGCACTTGAAAATGATGACAAAACATTTAATGTTAAAGATGTTCTTTATATATGTGAAAGATTAAATATACCAATGGTTTTAGACTATCATCATTTTATTTGTAATAATGAAGGAGAAAATATACAAGATTATATAGAAAGAATAATTAATACCTGGAACGGAAGAGTACCTAAGTTTCATTTTTCTTCTCCTAAAAGTAAACTAAAAAAAGAATTTAGGAGTCATAGTGATTATATTGATTCAAATAGTTTTATATCTTTTATCAATAAAATGAGTATATTTAATAAGGATATTGATATTATGTTAGAGGCTAAAGCTAAAGATGATGCATTATTTAGATTGGTTAGAGAACTTAAATATAAAACTAATTATAACTTTATAGATGAGACAACATTTATTGTTTAATGTTTATATATGAAAGATTTTATTAGAATAAACGTATTATTTATAGTAAAATATAATAAAAGGTTTTGATAATGAATGATTATTTTAAATGATAATACCGTTGTTATTTCTTCTTTTGATGAATTAAAAGAGTGCTTAAGTGGTGAAAATGCTTATAATTATATATACTTTGGTAATGATATTACACTTACTTCTGGAATAAATATTAATAAAGCTAGGGTGAGTGTAACAATAGATGGTACATATAATGGTATAAGACATAAATATGTTGATATGAAAAGTTCATCTGCTACAAGTACTATTTACGTTAATAGTGATAAAAATACAAATGTTATATTTAAAAACGTTGATGTAACGGGTTATAACTATTATGGATTAATATATGTTCCAGAAGCTAATACGTATCAAAATATTACTGTAGAATATAATAATCTATCGTATGTTGGACCACAAATTACCTATAATCCATCTGGAATTTCAAGATACATTGATTGTGACATTAAGATAACTACATCTTATTCATCAGCACAGGAAGTTGCAGAATGTAATAGAATAGAAATAGGTGGTAAAACTACTATTGTTCATGAGTCAACTAGCGATTCTTCATTTTGGTTTAGGGGAAATACTAAACAATACTTTAAAATATTAAAAAATGCATATGTTACTATGATAAGCATTAACAGAGAATTATTTTATGGTATTAATGATTTAGAATTTAGTGTTTTAGAAAATGCTACATTTAATCTTACAACAGCACTTGGTGTAGGATTTGGTACGTATTCATTAGGAAATATTTTAATAGATAAAAATGCTAGTTTAAAGATAACTCAAACTAAACAAAATGGTTCTTATCCGACTTTGTACTGCACAAGTTCATTTGTAATGAATGAATCATCATCTCTTAACATGATAAATAATTATAGTGGTATTTCATCTTCTAACTATAACATTTATTTCAGGGGCACATTAGCTTCCTTTATATTAAATAACCCGTTAAAATTTGTCTTATATAATCCTAAGGCTAGAGCTATATATACTAATTCAACAATTCCATTTAACTTTTCATACAGTAGAATTAATATGTGGGAGACAGCTAAAGATATAAATGAAGCAGGTTCTATAGATGATATACCAAAGTATTCATGGTATAAGGAAAGTACTTTATCCTCCGTATCTGGCACTTTATCTAGCACTCAAACAATTATAAATACTAATAATTATACTTCAGAAGAATTAAATGTTTTACCAGAACTTTCAAATTTTAACTTTCAAAATAAATATGTTATATCTATAGGAAAGATGAAATTAACTTTAGCTGCTGTAACTGATGAATCATTAGTTATTTCAGGGTATACAGAACCTTTAGCAGATTTAAAAATATCCTTTTTAGATGATACATTAAGTACTACTGCTGATGACCAAGGTTATTTTTCTGTTAGTACTTCAAAGACACTTGATATAGGAACAGAAATAACCTATATAGCAAATGTAAAAAATAGTTTTATTTATGAAACAAGATTAGTTACTGTAATATATCCTGGTGAATTATCTTTAAGTGATGCTCCTTCAGTAATAAAATTTTCAACTGTACCAATTTCGGTAAATCCAGTAATATGTCCAGGAATAACTGATGTTACAATAAAGGTAACAGATTCTAGAGTAGAAAGCTCAAATTGGAAATTATATGCAACTATAAATCATGATTTATCTTCAAAGGATGGATATGTACTAACAGATTTCTTGGTGAATGTTTCAAATAATAACATAACTCCATTGTCTACAAATAAAGTCTTAATATACGAGGGAGAAAATAATTCGGGCGAAACCAAAATAACTAATATAACATGGAATGAAAATGAAGGAATTCTTCTTAGGATAGCTAATGAGCCTGTAGAACAAAGCCAGGAGTATCAAACAACTATAACCTGGACTTTAGAAGAATAAAAAAATTCACATTGTGTGAATTTTTATTTACGCCAATATTTACAAGCATAGTCACTATCATTAAATTTTTTTACCTTTTGAATACTCCTTACATTACTTACATTACTGTATTTTATTCTTTCATATATTTTTATGTAACAAATATTCTTTAATATAAAATCTTTGTCAGGAATTTTTAGTAACTTGAAAGGTAACAACAGAAGTACTTGGACCTGACATTGTTGGAAGATTAAACGTTAAAGTATTAGTACTTGAATCATAGTTATATTCTGAATTTTCTGCTTTAGCTCCATTAATTGTTACACTACCATCAACAAAGGAACTAAGCTTGTGTCAATAACGTCAGTAATTATAGGATTTACAAAGTTAGAGTCTTCTTTATTATCAACTGTAATTGTATAAGTTAAAGGCACAGTACCCCATGACTGTTTATCGGCGGTTTTTGTAATGGTAATATTATTTATTAAAGCAACTACGATAGCTTCAGAAGTAATAGATGTTGGCAAACTATTATATGTACCAGTTACGTTAGCAGTATTTGATAACTTACTATCCATATACACCTCCATATTACATATTATTAGTCTTTTAGATAAATTATTCGTGTTTAGGTGAATATGGAATGAAATTAGTTATAACTTATTATAAAAAATGTTAAAATAGAATTAATAAAAAAATACAACCTATAAAGTAGACTCTAAAAAATCGGAATTTACTTTATAGGTTTTTATTATATTTAATTAATTAAATTTATTAGATTTTTTTCTAATTTTTTAATATCTGAAATATCATTAACAACAGCGTCTACGTTATCATCAGAGATTAATACTTGTTTTCTTTCTTTAATTTGGTAATAAACTTCACTTGGAAATGAACTTAAATATTCAACGTTATCACCAATTACACCATCAAAAACATAATTATAATTCATATTTCTATTACTAATATTTTTAATATTCAATCCATCACTACTGTTAATTTTAATTTTATAAATTTTATATTCATCGCCTATATTTTCTCTTAATTTATCATAACTTTCTTCATTATTGAAGCATTCATCTAATATAAATGAAACTTTGTTATTAACTAATTTTTTAATTCTTTCTAGTTGAATTTCTTTTACTTCATTTTCTATTTCGATTCTTTTTTCTTCACTATAATCATTTGCAAATTGATAGTAATAATTTCTAATATAGTCATTAGCTAATAAATAAACTTTTAATTTTTTTGATAATTCTCTAGCTATTTCTGTTTTTCCGGAACCAGGTAATGCTACGAAAGTTATTACAAATGGTCTTTCATATTTTTTTGCTTCTTCTAAATTCATTTCATTAATAAAATCTCTATCCATAACTAGCCTCCTTGTAATTTTTATTATATCATAACTGATAGATATTTGCTACTTTTTAGGTTGTTTTATTCTTTTTCATTTTGAATCAAATTTTTGATTTTGCCACCAAAAGTGCCACCAGTATGATATGAAGATAACAACAGTGGGCTTTCGGATAATTGTTTGCCGCTAAAAAGCACATAAAAAAAAGACTTTAAAAAGTCGATTTGCTTTCAAATGGCAGGGAATGTAAGACTTGAACTCACGACATCTGGTTTTGGAGTTGACGCCTGAAATAGTTAATTCTTTTTCTTAAAAGTATATAAAACTTTTAAAAATCAAAACCCGTAAATGGGTACGGGAAAAGCAGTTCTTTTAATTGATACATAATTTTTTAATATTTATAAATTTGTTCTTTCAGTTAAGAAATCAATAGCACTTATTTGTTTTATACCATCAAAATCATTTGTATCATAATCTAGTGTTATTAAGTATTTAGGATAATTATCTTTTATATTTTTTAAAGAAGTCAATTCCCTTTTTAGAGTATCTTCATCACGAACTGATAAGGCTACTTGTATATATTTTATTCCATCATTATTTTTAATTACAAAATCAACTTCTTCATCATCATACTTACCTATATATATTTCATAACCTCTTCTTTTTAATTCTAAAAATATTATATTTTCTAAAATACTACCATAATCTTTAACTCCGCCTAATAAATAATTTCTTAATCCTAAATCACAAACATAATATTTATCTCCAGTTTTTAAATATTCTTTTCCTTTTATATCATATCTAGATATTTTATATATTATGTAGCTATCGATTAAATTGGTTAGATAACTTTCTACCGTATTAACAGAGTTTTTTCTGTTATTAGAGTTTAAGGTATTACTTATTTTGTTAGTAGAAACTAATTGACCAATATTATCAAATATAAATTTTATTATACTTTCTAACATCATTGTATCTTTAATGTTATTTCTTGAGATAACATCCTTCATTAAGACTGTATTATATATTCCATCTAAATAATTTCTTATTAGATCTTTATCTTCATTTAAATTTAATAAATATGGAAAACCGCCATTTTGTATGTAAGTATCATACTTTTTGAGTTCATTATCCCCACCATAATGATTTAAATATTCTTTAAATGATAATGGTAACATATGAATTTGCATATATCTACCAGTTAAATAAGTTGCAAGTTCGCCAGATAGCATGTAAGAGTTAGAACCAGTTATATATAAATCAACGTTTTTATTTATGAAAAGTCCATCTACTGTTTTTTCGAAATTTGGGATAACTTGTATTTCATCTAAAAATATATAATTCATTTTATCTGGTAATAGTTTATCTTCTATATAGGTATATAATTCTTTCCAATCATTAAAAATCATATCTTTTGGATTTTCAAAATTTAGACTAATTATTTGATTTTTATTTACACCATTTTCTAATAAATACTTTTTATATAATTCAAATAATGTTGACTTACCACATCTTCTTATTCCAGTAACAACTTTTATTATGTTTTTATCTTTTAGTTTTTTTAGAAAATTTAAATATTCTGTACGTTCTATCATATTTTTCACCTCTACTGAAATTATATATCATTATTGCTTAAAAGTAAAGTTATTTCAAGTAAATGAAAACACTTATCAAAATTCGATATTTTTTTCATTTTAAAATTATTGTTGCTTGTAAAAATTTAAAATAAAAGAACCGCTTTCCACTACACCTATTTCGTTCTGACTTTTGATTTTTAAGATTATTTACTCTGAAAAACCGTATAAAAAAACGACTAGTTTGAACTGAACCCCAAAAGTTGGACAGTTTATAAATAGTTTCTAATTAGAGGATTGTAACCTGTAATTCACAGGAGACAGTCCTTTTAATTTTGCTTTAATTCTATCATAATTATAATAATTAATATAGTTATCTATAGCTGTAATTAATTCATCTAGTGTTTTATATTTATCTTCTTGGTCGTAGAACATTTCAGTTTTAAGTAGTCCAAAAAAGTTTTCCATCATACCATTATCCATACTATTACCTTTTCTAGACATGCTTTGTTTTATCCCTTTATTTTTTAATCTTTGCTGATATGATTCGTGTTGATATTGCCACCCTTGATCTGAATGAAATATTAATCCATCAAGTTTATTGTTTTTATCGAAGGCTTTATTTAACATGTCATTTATTTGTTCTAGATTAGGTGATTTAGAAGTATTATAAGATATTACTTCTCCGTTATATTCATCTAGAATTGGAGATAAATAGCATTCCTCACCACGAAGATTAAATTCTGTAACATCTGTATACCATTTTTCATTTGGATTATCAGCATGAAGATTTCATAAATTCATGGTTTGAAGAAGAAAATTATAGACGAGAATTTACAGATGCTTTAAAAAATTTTGTGGATATGGGTGATTTTAAATATCCTATATATACAGATAAAATATATGAAAGTATATTTAGAGAAAAATCTGCTGAATATAGAAGAATATTAAAACTTGAAAAGAAAGATAAAACAAGAGATACTTTTTACTCTGAAATACTTGATTTAATTGCTTCTTACGAAAGTGGTCTTGCAGAAGTAATTGAGAATAAGAGTGTGGAATTAGGCAGAAAATTAACACCAGAAGAAACCGATAATGTTTTTTCTGATTTTGAAAAACAATCTCTTTATATTCCGTTAATTAATAAGGCACGAGTTAAAATGGCAAGCAGAGATTTAGCATTTAGAGATGCTCTTCATGTAAAATTAACTGACTACATTTCACCATTACAAGCGACAGAATATGAAAGATTTTTGGGTGAAAAAAGTGAAGATTTAAAAGAAAGATTAGAAGAAGCAAAAGATGTTTTTGAACGCTTGAAGGAGAGAGAGTAATGTACTATATTACTAGTAAACAAGCCAAGAGCATTCATAAGATAACTGTTGAGATTAGTGGTGGTGGAATAACTGATGTTATTCATTTTGGTCAGTTAGAATCAGTTTTACAAAATATTCAAAATGATAAATATTATCCAACTTTTATAGATAAATTGACACACCTATTTTATTGTACTTGTCAATTTCATTGTTTTGCTGATGGAAACAAAAGATTAGCATTATCATTAAGTACACAATTTCTTTTACTAAATGGATATTTAAAGATTGCATCAAGATTTATCGTAGACATGGAAAACATAAGTTATCATGTGGTAGCAGGAAAAATTAGTAAAGAATTTTTGCATGAAATATTTGAATCTGAAGAGATGAAATTAAAAATTTATGAAGCAATTTCAGAAAATGGTTTAGTAGAGGTATAGAATCACACATTTTATAAAATACCAGAATATGTTATACTCATTCAGTGAACGGATGTGGACAGTATCCACAATTTGTCCACAGTAGATAAAGTATTTATAGTAAAGATAATACCAATAATACGGATATTACTTTGTACTAGTATTAAAGAAAATACTGATAATACTATAAATACTAATAATATTGATAATAAAGGAAAGTCCACTACATATGGCAGTGGACGCAAATATAAACAGTGTTGCGGAAAATAAGCTCGTAAAGTCCCATAAATAAAGGGAAAACACGAGTTTTTCTTTTTATCAAAAAATACCCCAAAATAGGGGCTGGAGCCATTTTGGAGCCATTTATATTTAAGTATTTGGCTATATAAATTAAGGATTTTAAGATCACACATTTGCAAAAAAGCATAAAATGTATTATAATTAACTCAGTTAATTAAAAAGCGATTCATTGAAGTAATTATTTTAATATGATTTATAGGGAGTTTGTGGTTGGTGGAAACAGACAAAATTAGGATAATGAATTACAAGTGATGATTTTAAGTCGGATAGTATCCGTTATCAATAAGAGGTAATAAACTATTATTACAAACAAAGGTGGTACCACGAGCAATTCGTCCTTTATGGATGTTTTGCTTTTTTTTTATTTTCAAGGAGGTGATTTGTATGGATAGTGAATATTACTATTATTACTTTGATGATTGTAATTTAATTAACTATACAAATTATTTAGGAGAAAATAGAAATGGAAAAGAAATTATTTGATATTTTAAAAGAAAGAGGTTATGTTAAAGACCTTACACATGAACAAGAAATTATTGATTTAGTTAATGGGGAACCTATGACTTTCTACTTAGGAATTGACCCAACTGCAGATAGTCTACATATAGGACACTTTTTTGCATTAACAATGTTTAGATGGCTACAAGATTTTGGACATCATGGAATTATACTAATTGGTGGAGCTACTGCTTTAATTGGAGATCCAACAGGTAAAAGTGATATGAGAAAAATGTTATCAAAAGAAGAAGTTGCACACAATAAAGCAGAAGTAAAAGAATTAGTAAAAAGATTTGTAAGAACTGATGGAGATAATCCAGCAATTATAGTAGATAATGCAGATTGGATTTGCGATAAAACGTATGTAGATTTTATGAGAGATATTGGAGTTCATTTCAATGTTAATAATATGTTAGCAGCAGATTGTTACAAAAAGAGATTAGAAAACGGTGGATTAACATTCTTAGAGATGGGGTACATGTTAATGCAAGCATTTGACTTTGTACATTTAAATAAAGAATTTGGTTGTAGACTACAAATTGGTGGTTCAGATCAATGGGGAAATATTTTAGCTGGAGCTGACTTATCTAGAAAGATAGGGTTTAGTGAGGGCAAAAAAATAGATCCATTATTTGGATGGACTTGTCCATTACTAATTAAAGCTGATGGAGAAAAAATGGGAAAAACAGCTAGTGGTACATTATGGGTATCAAGAGATAAGACTACACCATTCGACTTTTTTCAAGCGTGGATTAATTCATTTGATGAAGATGTAGAAAGAAGCTTATCATTCTTCACAAGAATGGAAATATCTGATATTAAAGAACTTTGTAAAAAGGATATTAGAGAAGCTAAAAAACTATTAGCATTTGAAGTAACTAAATTAGTTCATGGAGAAGAAGAAGCTTTAAAAGCACAAAAAACTGCAGAAGAATTATTCACTAATAAAGGTGTATCAGAAAATATGCCAAGTATAGAATTATCTAAAAATTTATTAAATACTAATATTATTGATTTACTTGCTGAATCTGGGCTAGTAACATCAAAATCAGAAGCAAGAAGATTAATAGAACAAAACGGTGTATCACTTAATCAAGAAAAAATTAGTTCAGTAGATCAAATAATTACTGATAAAGATTTAACTGATAATTCATTAATTCTTCAAAAAGGCAAAAAAGTATTCTTAAAAGTAATTTTTAAATAATAATTAGTATTACTTAAGAATTGTAAAAAATTAAAATCAAATTATTTTGGATAAGTTTTTAGATAAGCTCTGCTAGGTTTGCTGAGTGCTGCACAGTGCTCATGGGTGCAACCAAGTTCCGAATTAATGAGCCAAGTGTTCCCAAAAGCTGCCAAAATCTCCAGTACCAAAGGTCCGTTAGTAAGGGTTAGATTTTCAATTTAGGTTCTAATGCATCAAATTTAATATTTTTGATATATGATGCCATAGAAATAAATGGAATTAATCTAATAGCTATTATTCCTGAGTTATTAATGGTTGTATATGTTTTAATTATTATTAGCAAAAGCATAAAGAAATCTAAAAATTAAATAACAATTATTTAGTTAAATTATAAATTTGTTATAGAAGGAGGAAACAAATGAAAAATGAATTAATAATTAAAAAATGTTTAAAATGTGGTGCATTGGTTGAGGTAATCAATGACTGTACCTATGATGAGTGTGGAATAACTTGTTGTGGTGAACCTATGGTTAAGTTAATTTCAAATAGTGTTGATGCATCGTTTGAAAAACACATTCCAACTTTTGAAAATAGAGGTGATGAAATACTTGTAAAAGTAAATCATGTTATGGAAAAGGAACACTTTATTGAATGGATTGCACTAGTTAATGATAAAGATATTTGCAAAGTTAAATTATTACCAGAACAAAGTGCAGAATGTAAATTCAAATATATAAAAGGATCAAAATTATATGCATATTGTAATAAGCATGGACTTTGGTCTTGTGATGTAGAATAATAGTTATTTGTATTATAATTGTTAAAAGTCTTTGACAAAGTTCCAAAGACATTTGGTAGAATGCAAATATCAACTCATATATAATTGTAAGTGAAAGGAGAGATAGAATGAAATTGGGAGATAACATTTTAAAATTAAGAAAAGATTGTAAACTTTCACAAGAACAATTAGCAGAAAAAGTTGATGTTACTAGACAAACAATATCAAATTGGGAGCTTGGTGAAACTTCTCCAAATCCTGAACAGTTAAAATTATTATCTAAAGCACTTAATGTTAGTATTGATGAATTATTAAATAATGACATTAAACAAGTATTAGTAGAAAAAGTAAATAATACCGAAAAACTTGCTGAAATAATAATTAAAATACTAAAAGTCTTGGGAATAATTTTTGTTGTTGGTTTTGCTATTACTATTTTCATAAATATTATGTTTGGTGCTAAAAAAGACTCTATGACTATAAAAGAAAATCAAACTGTTCTTCTTAATTGTCAACTGAATAGTGAAAAGTACACTTATCTAATAGAATATGATAAAGATGATAATATTATTGATGCAAGTGGTAGTGATTATATTATAAATGTTGTTAAAGATAAGCAGTTTAACAAAGCTAAAGTATTAGTAAAATATATTGAATCATATTTTGAAGATAACGGTGGGAAATGTTAATTTAATAATATGTTTTATAGATAAGATCAATTTATATTGGTCTTTTTTTTCTAAATTATTGACACCTAAAAAACAACTATATTAAAAATTCTTTCGAAATCGGAAAATTTATGATATAATTAATATACAAGAAGTAAATCACATTTCGTTTATTATTATGCGAGTATAAATAATGCTTACTTCTTATCAGCATATGGAAAAAGAAATTATTTAGAAGATAGAGCTGTTTTATTTTCTGATATGATGACTAGATCATCAAAACAACCATATTACAATGATGGTGCTCCAATAAACAAAAAAGCAAAATTAATTAGTTCACAAAATAAAGAGCACTTTAACGCATTGTCTAATGCAGGAAGATATTATTGGGATAGATTCTTATAATATAAGTTTAAATAAATTAATTTAGGAAAGGAGGGAAGAAATGAAAAAAGATTTACTAGTAAAAATAATCATAGCAGTAGTTGTTCTAGCTGGTGTAGGATACTTAGTATTTGCAAATTATGTTTCAAAAGAAAAAGATATGGTTTTTGAAGCAAGAGTTAAAGAAGTAACAGTAAATAATAATGTATATACTATTTTAGTAGAAGAATATGATAAAAAGAAAAAAGAATATACTATAGAGTATGAATTTGAAATAAATAAAGACACAAAAATAGTTTATAACAATGAAGATTCTACTGCAGATAAATTAAAAGCTAATCAAAAAGTAACTATTACTTCATCTGATGTAATGTTACCTAGTGAGCCAGCCAAATTATCTAATGTTAAAAAAATAGTTATTTCAAAAGATTAAATTAGTTTTAAAAGTTTTGCTAAATAAAGCAAGACTTTTTTTATGGAGGTGTTATTTGTAAAAAAATTAAAGTTTGTAATATTGGAAGTAACCGTTCAAGTGGTGGTATTCCTGTAACATTTATGGATGGTAAATATTATTATTCTGATTCTTATGATCATACTTTAATAATTGGTTCTACTTGAGGTGGTAAAATAATTTGTAATATTTTACCTATGGTTTTTATACTAGACCTATGTAGTAAAGTAAAAGCAGTATAAGAAAGGATTTTATAAAGAATGTTAGAAACAAGAAAAGACAATATGCTTAAAATTGTTTTTAATGGCGACTATAATTCTAATGATGCAATAATATATAAATTTTTATTAAAATCTACTT
>CAKOWI010000009.1 GCA_934122275.1 uncultured Bacilli bacterium
CAATAACAAATTTATTGTATCATATTGCTTAAATTTTTTTATAAATTTGGTATCACATCATTTACAACCACACAATTACACCTATATTAGATATGTAAATAGTCTTAATAGAAAAGGAGTTAAGTAAGCATCTAATAGTGAACATAATATAATAAATATAATACTTATTATAAAAGATAACACATATTTGCCTAAAAACTTTTTGAAGTCTAAATTATCTTTTTTTATAAATGCCCTTATAAATTTTAAAGATACGTAAATGGCAAAAAATGACATAAAAAAGTATATAAATATATTTATTACTGTAACTGGAAATACGTACAAAATAATGGCTAATGTACCTTTATATTTATATTTTAAAAGTATACTAGATAAAGTAGTACCTAACGTAAATCCTTTAAAAAATATTATTACAATAACAGCTAAAATACCAATTATTGATATTCCAAGAACAAATATAATAAATAATTGAGTCAAATTATTTATTAGTATACTAAAAAAAGCAGAAGAACCAAATACATCACTTGATAATTTTTTAATACTATTAAAAAATACAGTTACTTGTGATATTAATAATTTTTTATCATCCTTAGTAACAAAATTTATAAATAAAGTTCCTGCAGTAATACCTATAAAATATAATGCAAATACAAATCTTACTAATGCCTTTTCTTTTTTTATTGTTTCAATTAAGTTTGATAATAATTTTTTCATTTTTCTCTCCTAATTAACTATATTATAAAAGAGAGATAATATTACTTTTATTTTTTAAGTATTTATATTATAATTATAATGAGGTGAAAAGATGTCTAAGAAAAATCAAAAGAAAAAATTAAAAATAAATGGTCAAAAAATAATAATATGGATTGCTCTTTTAGCTATGGTAGGATCAGCTGTTATGGCTATTTTATCACCATTATTTAGATAGAATACTGTTGTATTCTTATTTTTTTTAAATATAATTTAATATGAATACTAATGAAATAACTCAAAAAAAAGTAAAATTATTAAATATACAATTAATTGCAATATTAGGTTTTATGGTATCACTAATTATATCTTTTTTACTCACCTGCGATAAAAAATTATCGTTAGAAAATAAAAAAGATATATTTACTGATGAAGAATCACAAAATATTGTTCTTTTTCAAAGTATTTTATTGATAGTTGTAACACTAACTTTTTTATATATAAACTATAATCAATACAAAATATCAAAAGAAACAAAAGATTCTGATGAAAAAGATTTACTTTTGCAAGTTGACTCATCTATATTGGCAATTGTTTCAGCTTTAATAGGCTTTTATATTATAATAAAAAATTATAAAAATAACTTAAATATAGCTGAAATAGAAACTCTATAAGTTAAAAGAGCTACAAGGTAGCTCTTTTAATTAGTTTTCAGCTTCTTCAAGCATAGATGTAATTAAAATACCATAACCTCTTAAAGGATTATTAACAACGACATTAGTTACTGCACCAATTATATTATCACCCTGGATGATTGGAGAACCACTCATACCTTGAACTATTCCTCCAGTTTTTTTAATTAGTTCTTCATCTGTTATTTCAAATAGTATATTCTTATTATCATTTTTGTTATTATTTACTTTTATTATATTAATATTATATTCTTTTTTTATGTTTCCCTCTAGTACTGTAATTATTTTTGCATTACCTGTTTTTATATCATTATATTTCCCAACTCTATAGAGTTTTGATCTATCTATTTCTTTTGTATAATTTCCAAAAATACCAGATATAGTATTTTCTTTTATATTACCATATATATCATTTGAATCAATTGTTGCATTTTTAGCTCCTGGTTCCCCTCTTATACTTTTATCAATTCCGTTTACCGTAGAATTAAATATCTTACCATCTTTTACATCAACTAAAACTCTTGAATTAGATTCAACAACTTCATGCCCTAAGGCACCATATAACTTTGTTTCAGGATCAATAAAAGTTAGTGTACCTATTCCAGATACCATATCTTTAACATATAGTCCAGTTTTAACAACATTATCAATATTAATCATATTTAATGTTGTACTTTGAGTATCATTATTTCTAATATAAGTTAGATCTAAACTTATTTGATTAGAATCTTTTATAGCAGATACAAAATCATCTATACAATTAATGGTTTTATCATTAGCTTTAATTATTATATCTCCCTTTTTTAATGAAGCATCTCTTCCAGGAAATTTATTATCTACTTTATAAAATCCAGCTACTATGATTCCTTTATTATTAATTTGTATTCCAATGTTTTCACCGCCTGCTATTATATGGTCAGAATAAGCAAGTATACTTTGTGGCATAATAAATGTAGCAACTAAAAATATTGCTAAAGTTTTTTTAATTTTTTTAAACATTTTTATGCTCCTTTTTGTAATTCGAATTACATTATTAATATGTGTTAATTAAAATTAATAATAAGTGAAAATAATTGGAAAAATTTTATGCAATACAATTGGTATGCAACAATAGAAAAAGACTAGTAAAACTAGTCCCATAAGTTTTTAGGATATATACCTTCTTCAATCATTTTATTAATAGCATTTACTAAATCGTCTTTATCTTCTTTATAAGTAACACCATACCACTTGCAGTCTGTATCTAAAACTTTTACAGAAACATTATTCTTTATTATTTCATGATATATTGTATCAGGAAGTAAAAATTCACATTTCTCTAAATTATTTTCATTTTCTTTAAAGAAGTTAATCATCTCTTTTTCTAGGTAATCAAATACTTTTGGAGTAAATCCCCATATATTCATAGATACTAATTCATCTTCGTGAATTTTAAAAGGTTCGATTTTTTCATCTAATGGTGTCGCAAGTATTTTTCCATTTACTCTTTCTATAGATGATTCTGTAAGTTTAGTTAAATAGTTTTCACTATTTTTTGTACAAACTCCTCTTTTTACTGAACCATTTAAACTCATCGTGTTTTTCGCTTTATATCCAATCATACAAAAACTATTATCACTATTGTTTTCATCAAAATATTTCTTAATTTTAGCATATGGATCAAAACCGTAAAAATCATCAGCATTAATAACTGCAAATGGCTCATTAACAGCATTTTTAGCAGCTAATATAGCATGAGAAGTTCCCCATGGTTTAACCCTTGAATCAGGTATTTTAACAAAATCAGGAACATCCGATAACCTTTGAAATACATATTCAACATCAATTTTCGATTCTATTCTTTTACCAACTGTTTCTCTAAATAAGTCATAGTTTTCTTCTTTTATTATAAATACTACTTTATTAAATCCAGCTTTTATAGCATCATAAATTGAATAATCCAATATAAATTCTTTATTTGGTCCTACTGGTTCTACTTGTTTTAAGCCGCCAAATCTAGAACCCATTCCTGCGGCCATAATTACTAATGTCATATATTATTTCTCCTTTTTCTTATTCATTAATCACAAAATCTTCTTCGCCATTTTCAGTTAATATTTTATTAACGTTTTCCTCAGCTTCTTTTAACTTTTTTGAACATTCTTTTGCAAGATGCATTGCTTTAGTATATTTTTCAATTGCATCATCTAAATCAACGTCACCTTTTTCTAATTCATTTACCATTTCTTCTAATTTTTTTAATTTATCTTCAAACTTTTCTTCTTTAGCCATTTTTAACCTCCGTAACTTTTGCTTTTATATTTCCATCTTTTATTAAAATATCAATACTATCATCTATCTTTATTTCATTAATACTTGATATACATTTATTATTATGCTTAGTTATAGTATAACCTCTTTTTAAAGAATTAAGCGGGTTTAATATACTTAATTTTTCAATTAAATGGTTAGTTTTATTAAGTTTTTCTTCATATAAAATACTTGGATTCTTAAATACTATATTGTACGTAGAAAGTTCATATTTAGCTCTTTTAGTATATAAAATTGCATTAATATTTGTATTTAGTTTATCAATCAAATTATCTAATTTTTGCTCTTTTATTTCATATAATCCCATTGGATTTTTAAGAACATAACTATCTAGAAATTTTTTAAGTTTTAAGTTATTACTATCCAATATATTTTTAATTATTTTAGTTAACATTGCTTCTTTATTTTTTATTTCTAGAAGTAAGTCAGAAAGTACTGGTACTGCCCTTTCTGCAGCTCCTGTTGGAGTTTCAGCTCTTTTATCAGCTACAAAATCACATATTGTAAAATCAATTTGATGCCCTACTCCACTTATTATAGGAGTTTTACAAGCAAATACCTTACGTGCTACTACCTCTTCATTAAAAGGCCATAAATCCTCAATAGAACCACCACCACGGCCTAATATTATTACATCTAATCCATAATTATCAGCAATATCTAACTTTTTTACAATATCATCCTTAGCAAGTTCTCCTTGTACCAAGCAAGGAAAAAGAATCGTTTTACATACAGGAAATCTCCTTTTTATGGTAGATAAAATATCTTTAACAGCAGCTCCAGTAGGTGCAGTTATAATACCAACCTTCATTGGAATTTTAGGTATTTCTTTTTTATATTTTGCATCAAATAAACCTTCATCACCTAACTTTTTCTTTAGTTGCTCAAAAGCAATATGTAAATTTCCTATACCATCTTCCTGCATTTCATCAACGTATATTTGATAATTACCAGTAGACTCAAAAACACTTATTTTTCCCTTAACTAATACCTTCATTCCATCTTCTGGCATAAATTTCATTTTAGTAGCATTAAAGCTAAACATAATTGCATTAATGCGTGAATTCTCATCTTTAAGTGTAAAATAATAATGACCTCTTGTGTGGGCCTTAAAGTTTGATATTTCACCTTTTAAATATATCTCTTGTAAGTTTTTATCATTATCTAATTTATATTTAATATATCTAGTTAGTGCCGTAACACTAATATATTTGTCTTCCATATCTCCACCTATTTTTCTTACAATTACATTGTAACATTTTTATACTATATAATCAAATATAATACATAATTTTTAGTAAAGTTCTTGATAAGTTTAAATGCATAAGTTATTATAATTAAGGTGATTTATATGAATGAAGAAAATCTAATAACTTACTATAATAAATTTAATGAAGATAAAAGACTTAGTAGAAGACATGGTATTGTCGAATTTAAAACCGCTATTAAATATATTGAACAAATACTAGATAAAATAGATAATCCTAAAATAATAGATGTTGGTGCAGGATGCGGTGAATACTCAATTTATCTAAAAAATAAAGGTTATGATGTAACTGCTATTGAACTTATTAAGCATAATTTAATGACATTAAAAAATAAAGATAAAACCATAAAAGCTTATCAAGGAAATGCAATTAATTTATCTAATTTTAAAGATAATTCTTTTGATATGGTACTACTATTTGGACCATTATATCATTTAATTAGCATGGAAGATAAATTAAAAGCATTGTTGGAAGCTAAAAGAATAGTAAAAGAAAATGGTTATATATTAATAAGTTATTACATGAATGAATATGCAGTAATTACTCATGGTTTTAAAGATAATAATATATTAAAAGCAATTGAAAATGGTGAAATTGATAAAGAGTTTCATATAACACCTAAAGATACAGATTTATATAGTATGTTAAGATTAGAAGATATTGATTATCTAAAGAATAAAACCGGGTTAACTAGAGTTAATATAATTTCGCAAGATGGACCTTCTGATTACATAAGATCAATTATAAATAAAATGGATGATAAAACATTTGATTTATATTTAAAATATCATTTATCCATATGTGAAAGAAAAGAACTATTAGGGGCATCATCACATGTTTTAGATATTTTAAAAAAGGAATTTACATAAAAGAAAAAATATCGTATAATTTAATTAGAGGAAGCACTAAAATTTAGAATTAGTGTTTTCCGTGTTATATTTGAAAACACGACTATCCTAATGGTTAGCCGTGTTTTATTATATTATTAATAATACTAAGATGATTATTAGTTTAAGAAATAAATTTTCTTTTCTCATAAGCATCACTCCCTTTTTATTTAAAAAAAGGAAAACACTAACTAACCTATATTTTTAGTACTTCCAATTATATTATTATCTATAAATTAGTATTTTCCTTGCCATTAACGAAAAAAAGTAGATTTAATCTACTTTTCATGATGTACATTATCTAATACCTTATTTATCATATTTTTAACTTTATCATCTGAATATTTTTTTGCAAGTTCAATTGCTTCGTTGATTGCAACCACATTAGGAGTATCAGTATATAAGATTTCATATATTCCAATAGATAATATAGCTTGATCTGGTAAACCTAATCGCTCTATTTTCCAATCTTTTAAATTTTTATTAGCTATATCAAATATCTCTTTTTTATGTTCTAATACACCTTTTACCGTATTATCTATAAATTCATCTGTAGATTCTTTATTTTCATTAATTATTTCATCTATGTCATATTCCATTTTATTTTTTTGACATAAAAATATTTGATATAGTATCGTCATTATAACTACTCTTGCTTCTGCTCTATTCATCTTTATCACCACTTTCATCATTATTAATTGTTTTTGCTAGTTTTTCTCTTAATTCATCAGTAGTAACTAAAGCTAAAAAAGCAAAATATTCAACATCTTTATTTTTAAAGAAATCATTTACTATTATCTGATATTTTTCAATTAATTTATTTAGTGAAGGATTAGTATCATTTTTCATCCTGAAATTTATGTATAATAAGAGTATCTTGTCTAATACTTCTAGAAGAAGCCTAGATGTAGAATCTTCAAAATACGTATTATATGCTTTTTCTATACCTTCAAAATATAAATTCCTAATTAATATATTCTCATTTATTTTTTTACTTATTAATAATTGCTTTAAAAGAGAAATTAAAAGAGAATAATTTAAATATCCAGATCTTACATTATGAGTTACTTCTCCTATTTTTTCATATACTAAGCTAGGTAATATTATTCTAGATGCATTAGTATCCATATTGTAAATTTTTTCAGCAACCATTTGACATATTAAAGTACTAAATGAAACATATTTATCACTAGCCTTAAAGATAACTTCAGAAACAGCTTTATAAAAACTAATTTCATATAACTCTGAATTACTATCTTTTACCATGCCATTTATATATAATACACTACCATTTATAACATAGTAATCAAGTTTATTCATGTTGTTATAGTTAAGAACAATAAACTTAATTTGACTAGCAAATTTACCAACCATGGTATTTAAATCATCTGGTTTTAAATATCCTAAATTTAAACAAGCTATAAAATACTTTCTAAGTAAGTTAAACTCATCTTCTTCATACTTTGCACCATTCATATTCATTTGCTGTTCTACAATTGCTTTTATAGGTATTTTAATATCTTTTGTTTCATTCATTATAATCACCTAGTCCTTTTTATTCATTTCTTTTTTTAATTCATATAAGATATTTAGTGCATCCATAGGAGATACTTCTAATGGATTAATTTTATCAAACTTTGCCTTAATTATATCATATTTATCATTATTTTCTACATTTTGTTCTAGATCTAAACTAATTTGATTAATTACTTTATGTTTGTTACCATTTTCTTCATATGTTTTTAATATTTCATTAGCCCTTTTAATTAGACTATCTGGTAAATTAGCAAGTTTAGCTACATGTATTCCATAACTTTTATCTACACTTCCATCTTTTATTTTATGTAAAAAAGTTATAGTTCCATTTTCTTCGTGAGCTGATACATGAACGTTTTTAATGTGCTTTTTATATTGTTCTAATTTGGTTAATTCATGGTAATGTGTAGAAAATAGAGTTATTGCTCCAATATTATCATGTATATATTCAATAATAGCTTGAGCTAGACTCATACCATCATATGTTGCAGTACCACGTCCTAATTCATCAAATAATATTAAACTATTTTTTGTTGCATTTTGTATTGCATTATTAGCTTCTTTCATTTCAACCATAAAAGTAGATTCTCCAGAAACTAAATCATCAGATGCACCTATACGTGTAAATATCTTATCAAATATAGGTAGTAAAGCCTCTTTTGCAGGTACAAAACAACCAATTTGAGCCATAATAACTATCATTGCCATTTGTCTCATATAAGTTGATTTACCAGCCATATTAGGTCCTGTTATAAGCTCTAGATTAATTCCTTTATCAAATATTATATCATTAGATACAAACTCACCATTTAATACAGCTTCAACAACAGGATGTCTACCATCAATTATTCTAACTTCCCTTTTATCATTAAATACTGGTCTTACATAATTATTCTTTTCACTAACAGTTGCAAAAGATTGCATAACATCAAGTTTAGCTACCATTTTAGCAGTTAACTGAATAGTAGGTATTACCTCTTTTATTTTGTTTCTAACTTCAGTAAATAATTCATATTCTAAGTTTATTATTTTTTCTTCAGCACCAAGTATTAGTTGCTCTTTTTCCTTTAATTCAGGAGTAATAAATCTTTCATTATTTGCAAGTGTCTGTTTTCTTTCCCAGCCAAATTCTTCTTTTACTTGACGGCTATTTGCCTTTGATACTTCTATATAATATCCAAATATACGGTTATAACCTACCTTCAAGTTCTTAATACCAGTTCTTTGTTTTTCCTTCTCTTCTAATTTAGATACAAAATCTTTACCACCACGTCTAGCTTCTTTAAGTTCATCTAAAGTATCATTATAACCCTCTTTTATTAAATAACCTTCTTTTAACCCGATAGGTGGATTCTCATATATACTTTTATCTATAAAATTATATATATCAGTTAAATCATCTATAATTAAATTAAAACCTAATTCATTTACTATTTCCTTTAATCTAGGTAGCACTTTAAGAGATGATTTTAGTTGCAGTAAATCTCTTGCATTTGCATTTCCAAAAGAAATTCTGCCACATAATCTTTCTAAATCATATACATTATCAAGTAAATTAGTTAATTCATCTTTAAGTAAGAATTGTTCTAATAATTTAGATGTCATATCAAAACGTTCTTCTATTTCTTCTTTATCTACTAATGGATTTTCTATCATATTTTTAAGCATTCTAGAACCCATGGCAGTCTTAGTTTTATCAAGAAGCCATAATAAAGAAAACGTACGTTCTTTTAGTCTTAAATTTTCAGTTAACTCTAAATTTCTTTTAGTATGTATATCCATCTTTAAATATGTTTTGTAATCTTTTACAGAAACATTTTGTAAGTGTTCTAAACTTCTTTTTTGACCCTTTACTAAATAATTAAGTAAAACACAAACAGAAGATATTATCCTAACATCACTTATATCATTATACAAATGTTTATATTCACTAATTTCATTATCATCAGTTTCATGAGATATTGTAATATTATAATTACTTTTTAAAGTAGATATTATCCTAGAATCAATATTGCCATTTACTACCAATTCAGATATATTATCATTAACAACTTCATTTATTATTTTCATAAATTCATATTCAACAAGTACAGAATTAAACTCACCAGTTGATAAATCAGCAAAAGAAAGTGAAAAACAGTGTCCTAAATCCTTTAATGCACCTATATAATTATTTTCTTTAGCATTAAGCATTTCATCTGACATAACAGTACCTTTAGATACTATTCTTATTACTTCTCTTTTAACTATCCCTTTAGCATCTTTTGGATCTTCTACTTGTTCACATATTGCTATTTTATATCCCTTATCAATTAATTTATCAATATAAATATTAGCAGCATGATGAGGTACACCGCACATCGGTATTTTCTCTTCTAATCCAGCATTTTTACCAGTTAAAGTAAGCTCTAGATCACGGGACACATTAATCGCATCTTCAAAAAACATTTCATAAAAATCACCTATACGATAAAAAAGGATAACATCAGAATAATTATCCTTTGTCTCTAGGTATTGTCTCATCATAGGGCTTACCTTTGATCTATCTACTTCACTTCTAGTCACTTTAAATCACCTAGAAGTATTATATAATAAATAAACAAAAAAATCCATTAATTCTTTCTTTTCTTTTTGCTTAATCTCTTTGATTTTTTCCCTATATTATAATTATTAGAACTTAAATATCCTGGAACTATTTCAAGAACTGGTAACATGATATTTTTTAAATCATCTGTTATTTTATCTTCATCTTCTACGTAGCAAAAATTATCTGATTCTTCATCCATTCTTGGTGTAATTTTTAATCCTTTATCAGTTATTTCATAATTATACCTTGGTAAATTAATATTAGTATTCATTGATTTATTAACTAATAATATTCTCTTTTTAATAGGTGCTATACCCTTAAAAACATAATAAAAATTATCATCTTTAATAAACGTATATACCTTATCTTCATACTTTTTAATTATTTTTTCATCAGTAATTGCATAACCTATAACATAGTTATTTTCTTCTAAATAACATTTTAAATATCTAGGTGCTAATAAAGGATCATATATATAAGCTTTATTATTATCATCTAAAAACTTAATATATTCAATTTCTCCTAAGTTTTCACCACATGCATCACACTTTAATATTATTATTTTTTTATCATTCATAATAACCCTCCAAATAATATCTTATATAAATAATTTATTAGAAAGGTATAGAAAAAATGAGCAAAAAGAAAGATATTTTAATTATATATATTTTTATAGTACTTGAAATACTTATATTATTTAATTCTAAAAGCGTAATTAATAGTGTAATTAATAGTTCTAAATTATTTATATTAAATGTATTTCCAGGTCTTTTTCCAACAATGGTGATAGGAAAAATATTAGTTAGTTGTAATGTATATAAAATCTTACCAAAATTTATAAGAAAGATATTTAATAAATTATTTAACTTTGATGATGTAACTACAAGCATATATATTATGTCCATGTTATGCGGTATGCCATCTAATGCTATATTTATAAATGATTATTTAGAAAGGAATATTCTAACTAAAGATGAGGCTTCTAGTTTGCTTAAAATAACTCATTTTATAAATCCCTTATTCGTAATTGGTACAGTAGGTATTAACGTATTAAATAGCTTTAAAATAGGCTTAATATTATTACTTGGAATGTATTTTGTAAGTATTATAAAAGCGTTTTTGTATAGAAATACATTTAAAAAACATACTGTACATATGAAAGAAAATAGTAATGATATAACCATAGTTAGTGATTCTATCATGCAAAGTATTAAATCATTATTATTAATATTTGGTATCATTATACTATTTAATATATTAGTTACTTTATTATGTAGTATATTTAAATTAAATCTTTTATTTAAAACTATAATTAATGGAATACTTGAAATGACTGGTGGAATTTTATACATTAAATTACTTAATATTAAATATGTGTATAAAGTATTACTTTCCTTTTGTTTTATAATGTTTGGTGGTATATGTCTTAAATTACAAACGATTAGTATGATAAAAAAAGATAGAACATCATAGTTCTATCTTGCATTTCTAATTATTACAATGCCAGAGCCACCGTATCCACCAGTTCTTTCAACGAAAGCAGGTGTTGCTGATGCACCGCCTCCGCCAGATCCCGTATTAGGCTTCGCGTTGCCACCATTATAGCCGTGGGTATCAACACCTTTACATACAGAATCAGCACCACCACCAGCGCCTCCATGGCCGCGAGTCTGCGCTTTACCAAAATTACCATAAAAATTCATTCCAGCACCACCATTACCACCTGCAGAATAATAGCTACCATTATTACATTCCGTTTTACTTCCTTCATTAAATTCACAGGTAATAATTCCTCTGCCATAGCCTCTTCCGTTTTTGTTCTTATTACCATCATTTCCGTTTTGACCATTTATACCACCAATTCCTCCTAGAATTTCTGAATCACAAGAGTATTGGCCGCCTCCACCGCCAGAACCTCCAGATCCTGCATACGCAAGGCAGGCAGTACCAGAACAATTCTTGGTATTAAGAATGCCCGAATTTGCACCCTTAATACCACCTTTTGCTTCCTTATTAAAGGCGATAGTTGACTGACCATCACCAGTTGTTCCACCAGCACCAATAGTTATTTGATAAGTAATAGGTGTGTTTAAATCAATCTTTCTTAAGGTTTCAGTATAACCACCACCTCCGCCATTGGCACCATAATATGATAGTTTTGTTGGTGAATCACCGCCACTACCTCCTCCACCAACTAAGAAGGCATCTATTTTTATTTTATCTACAGGTACTAATAATTTTAATGTTCCAGATTTTAAAAACTTAACTTTCCAGCCACCATTATCTAAGTACGCCTTATATTCTCCTCCATCATACGATATCGCTTCCTTATAATCGGGTGGAGAATCAACATTTATTGTTCCATTAGGTACTTGATTTTTATGAAAAATGCGACCATCTTCTAACTCACTACCTGCATAAATATATTTCGTTCCTATTAAATCATAATAAACTAATTTTTCTTCAGCAACAGTAATAACATAGTCCAAGCCAGCATTAAGCTTATTTTTTATTTGAGAAACTATATTACAACGTACATTATCATAACAAGTAACATCTTCTACATCTACCTTACCATTAATAATTACTTTAGAAACAGCTACATCCGCTCTTTTTGCATATAAAGTATAAACTCTATCTTCATCTTCATCTTTATAATCTAATGTTATTTTATTATATATTTTACCATTAATAGTAAATTCATTAACACTCTTTGCCTCTAACTCACTTTTAATTTTTTTTAAAAATTCATTTATTTTGTTCGTGTTATTGCAGTCTGTTCTGTTTTTATTACAATATGAATTAAGCAATCTTAAAGTATAAGTGCTTTCTGAAAATAAATTTGTCTCATCCTTAGATTTTTTATACAATCTACTTACAGTACTTACTGTCTGATAAAAATATAACATTGCAACACTAACTAGTGCAAAACTAACTATTAATTCTGCTAATGTTAATCCCTTATTATTTAATTTTTTCATAAATTCCTCCAATTACACTAATTACACATTCTACCAAAAGGGTTATCTATTCTGATACTTGCATATCTCTCTTCTAAAATATTGTTGCTTGAATCTATTTTCCTAAATATACCAATCAACCTATAAGATGTAGTATCATTTGAAGATTTTCTAAGTCTTTTTAAATATCTATTAAATCCATATAACTTTTCATACCTAGGATTCCCCATATAGTTTGCTATATATACCAATTCTAAATCTCCAATCTTGTTTTGAATTATAATTGCATTAGGAGCGCTAGCCCTAGTAATTAACGTATTAATATTATAGGCTCCATTATCATAATTTACCAATCCTACATTATAGCTTTCACCACAATAATCCTCTTTTCTAACTTTGTTCTTAATTTCGTCTTTATATGATTCATAAACTTCTTGTAATAATAATAAATCTTCAGTTTGATCATAATATTTAATCCTTGTATTATAATTTTCATATAATTTAGATACATTTGGATATACAAATGCTATTACAGTTGTAACTAGTGCTAAAACAACTATAGTTTCTGCTAAAAAGAATCCTTTATTATTTTTTTTCATTTTATCACCTTTTCTTTATTGCTATCTTAACAAGTTTATTATATAATATTCTTATAATAAAATCTAGTAGGAAGATTTAAAAAGAGTAAAATAGGGAGCGATATATATGTTAAAACAGATAGATTTTAATAAAATGCCTATAACTGATATAGTTAATGAGATTATATATGTAGCTGCTGAAGCTGGGGCAAGTGATATACACTTTGATCCTACTGAAACAACTATTAAAGTTAGATTTAGAATAGATGGTATGCTAGTAGATTATACGGTAGTACCAGAATCTGTAAGAAAGAATTTAGTAGCTAGATTAAAGATAATATCTGGTATGGATATTACTGAATCAAGATTACCACAAGATGGTGCTATTAAAACAATAATTCATAACTTAAACTTAGATATGCGTGTTTCATCACTTCCTACAAATGTTGGTGAAAAGATAGTTATCCGTATATTAGATTATTCTGCTAGTTCCGAAGGATTAGAAAGTTTAGGATTTGAGCCGCATAATTTAGAAAAAATGAAAAATTTAATAAAAGAACCTAATGGTATAATATTAGTTACGGGAGCTACTGGTTCTGGTAAGTCAACTACAGTTTACTCTCTTTTACAAATACTTAACACACCAGAAGTAAACTTAGTTACAGTTGAAGATCCAGTAGAAATGAATATTGAAGGTATTAATCAAATACAAGTTAATAGTGAAATTGGTCTTACCTTTGCAAGTGTTTTAAGATCTATCTTACGTCAGGACCCTGATATAATAATGATTGGTGAAATTCGTGATGATGAAACAGCTAAAATAGCAGTTAGAGCATCAATTACAGGACACTTAGTTTTATCTACAATACATACAAATAATGCATTAAATACAATAGAACGTTTAACTGATATGGACGTTGAAAGATACTTACTTGCAAGTTCTTTAAATGGTATTGTATCACAAAAATTAGCAAGAAGAATATGTCCACATTGTATCAAGAAAAGACCTGCTATTGATTATGAAAGAAAATTAATTAAGGTTAATCTTGGTATGGATGTTGCAGAACTTTCTTATGCTGAAGGATGCCCTGAGTGTGTTTCTGGATATAAAGGAAGAATTGCACTTCATGAGGTATTAGTTATAACTCAAGAAATAAGGGATGCAATAGCTAATGGTATGTCAAAAGAAAACTTAAGGAAATTAGTTTATAAGGGTGACACTACTACTCTTTTACAAGATGGATTACAAAAAGTTATTGAAGGAAAAACCACAATAGAAGAAGTATTAAGAGTTGTAGAATTGGATGACGAAAATGCTAAAATAGTTCTAGGTGAAAATGGTGATGATGATGGAGCTCTTGAGTCAGAAAGTGAAAACGCAAAAATAATTAGAGAAGAAATAGAAAAAGAAAAAGAAAATAAAACTAATAGTAATATAACTTCTAATGTAACTAATAATGTAAACACTAACATGACTACTAATAGCAATATAAATTCTAACACTAATATACCTACTAATAATAACTTAAATACTACTAACGTAGTGCAACCTAATAATACTCAAGTAAATGTACCACCTGTTATTAATAATCAGGTAACAAATAATCAGTATGAAAATAATGTTCAAAATCCAGCACCAAAAAACATTATGGATGATGTATTTAATAACAATAATAATAATAATTTAGAAATATTAGACGTATAAGAAAACCTTTTGGTTTTCTTTTTTTATTTTGTGCTTTATTTATTATGTGTCATTATAGTAAATACACTATTTCTTTATACACTTTTTTATCATGAAAAAATTATTTGCTTTTTGTCTTTTTTAGTCAGGCTTAACTTAAATACAAAATAAAAAGAGGCTCTCCCTCTTAAACACTAAATTATTATTAATATATTTATATACAGGTAGCCAGTCAGGTTTTAAATGGCACTCCATACAATTCCTATAAGTTTTGTCATTTATTAAATGGCGGTTTTTGTATTTTGACTCTAATTCCTCATAATTTGCTAATCTTGTCACTATTTCTAGTAATAAATTAATATCTCTACCCTGTTTACAATCTTCTTTAGTTGCCTTTTGAAGTCGTTAGTATAATCTATTTTACATTTTGTGTTTAAATCTAAATTAATCATTTAAAATGGACCTAATCATTTCGTTAGCATTGTTATACACTTTTCTTTTGCCCTCTTTGTATTCATTTTATATAATTACACTTTCTTTTAGTGCATTTTCTAATTCGTCACTATATAAAGGATTAGCAACTTCAAAAGGTACGGCTTTTCTTTTTATAACTTGCTTTAAGGTCATATTAATTAAAGTAGTCATATTTAAACCTAAATCTTTTATAATTTGTCAATCTATTATATATACACTAGATATATAATAGATACATTTATATTATATGCAGTTTTTAATTTCTGATACATTAAATATGAGGAATTTCACATAATTTAATGCAAAAAAAACAGATAAATATCTGTTTAAAAAAAGTTTAAAATATCAACTATGTTTATTTGTGTAAGCAGTAAAATTACTGCAGATATTGAAAGATAAGGACCAAATGGTAAAATATTATTATCATTTTTAATAAGACTAATTACAGATAAAGGAAGTGCTATAAATGATGATATAAATAGCGTTACTAATGACATATCAAATCCTAATACAAGTCCTATTATAAACATTAGCTTTATATCACCACCACCTAAGCTTTCCTTTTTAAACATAAAATCTCCTAATTCTTTAAATAGATATAATATGGCAAATGATCCTAATCCGTTTAATATAGGCTTAATTAAGCCATTAAATATGCCTAATTTGTTTATAAACATATTAATTATAAACTCCATTAATAGTAGTATAAATCCAGTAATTAATACTTCATCAGGTATAATATAGTATTTTATGTCACTAATACTTATAATTATAAGTATTGAGATAAAAGTTATTGAGATAAAAAACTTAATATTAAAACCAAAAACTAAATATGATAATAGAAATAATATACCAGTTAATAATTCAAAAAAAGGATAAAATATGGATATCCTTTTTTTGCATTTCTTACATTTGCCTTTTAAAAATACATAGGATAATACTGGTATGAGTTCATAAAATTTAAGCTTATGATTACAATTTGGACAATGCGATTCAGGAAATATAATTGACATATTATTTGGTATTCTATAACCTACTACGTTAAAAAATGATCCAAATACAAGTCCAAATATAAATATCATTATACTAATAAATACTTCATAGCTCATATATTCCTCCTATAGAGCATCATACATTCCATACATAGGAATAATTACTGAAAGTAATATGCCACCTACTACAACTGCTAAGAATACTATAAGAGCAGGTTCTATAAGTGATTTCATTTGATTTATTATATTTCTATGTTGTTCTTGATAATACTCAGATACCTTTTCAAGCATAGGACCTAATCTACCAGTTTTCTCACCAGTAATTAACATTTGATATGCTATTAATGGAAATGCCCACTGATCTTTAAATGCCTTAGAAATAGGTTCACCTTTAGTTAAGTTTTTAGCAGTATCACGTATTAATTTTTTGTATATTTCATTATTAGTAATCTTACTTAATACACTCATTGAGTCAGTAATAAATACGTTATGATTTACTAAGTTAGCAAAAGTTTTAGTAAATATTGTAACTTCATTATATATTATAATGTTTCCAAATATAGGTAATTTCATCGTAAATTCTTGCACTTTTCTTCTAAAACCAACAACGTTTTTATATAAATATATAAATACTAAACATAAAATAATTATGCCTATCAATAAGAATAGTAGATAATTCTTTAAAAAGTCACTTATTGCTATAACTACTTTAGTAATACCAGGTAAATCACTTCCTAAGTCTTCATATATACTAACAAACTGAGGTACAACCCACATTAAGATAAATGTGATAACTATTGCCGCAAAAACAGTTACAACAATAGGATATGTCATAGCTGATTTCATTTGTTTTTTAGTTTGTTCAGACTCAGAATAATATTCTACCATGTCATCTAATGTTTCAGTTAAATTACCAGTCATTTCAGCAGTTTTAATCATGTTAATTAATAATTTAGGAAAAGCTTCACCTCTTTTATCCATTGCAACTGATAAAACATCACCATTAGATAAATCATAATATACAGCCCTTAAAGCTTTCTTTTCATTAACATTCTTACACTGTTGTTCTAGCAATTTTACTGCATCTGCTAATGCAATACCAGATTTTAAATATGCAGATAATTGTGACAAATAAAACACTAATTTTGATTTAGAAAACTTAAATGCACCAATATTTATTGACTTAGGTTTAGCTGCATGTATTTCATAAACATCATAACCTTCTGCTATTAAAAATGAATAAACATCTACTCTAGAATTAGCTTCTATACTACTTTTTTCAAGTTCACCTTTAGAGTTTCTGGCTAAATAATTAAATACCATAGGTGTTTCAAATCTAGCAGCTTCAGTATTACTCTTTAATTGTTCAGTTAAAACTTGTTTTTTAGCCTCATATTCTAATAATTTTTTAGGAGTATTATCAGATTTACTACGAGCTAATTTAATTCTTTCAGATAAGCTTGTTGCTTCTCCTTTTTTTCTTTTTTCAGCAATAATAGCTTCTTGTTTTGCTAAAGCTTCTTGATCTTTCTTTTCCATAGCTTGTTCTTTTTCTAATCTAGCTTTAGCTATTTTCTCATTTTGAATTCTAATTTGTTCTTGTTCTGCAACTTTTTTTCTCTCTTCTTCCCTTATTTTAGCTACTAATTCGTTATATCCTTTTTGTTTTTTCAAAGCTTCAACTTGTTTCATTTGAGCAAGTATTACAGGATTAGTTTCTACTTCAGGCTTTTTAGGAGTTTCATATGCAGATCTTACTTCATTTCTATTAATTACTTTTTCATCTGGTTTAATTTCTTCTAACTTTTTATTTTTATTAAATACATCAGTTGGACCAGTTGGAACATTATTAGTATTAGACGTAAAAACATTTATACTTTGATTTGTATTTACGTTATTACTAACTGGTTTCTTTTTCTGAAATGGTGACATAACTCCTCTATATAAAGATACGAACGGAGTTAAAACTGCATCTAATATTTTCATAATTAACATACACCTTCCTATTCTTGTAATATTATATCATACATTTTCAAATTCTAAAAGATTTTTTTCAATCATTTTATCAATTAGGCATATACTACTTTAGAGGTGGAACATATGTATAATCAAATACCTTTTATGATGCCAGGTACAAATGCTACAGGTTTAGCTACTAAAGCTTCACTACTTGGAAAAATTAATTGGTCATCACTACTTACTAATGCTCAAAAAACCTTAAATGTAGTAAACCAAGCAGTACCTTTATATTATCAGATCAAACCAGTTTTTAAAAACATAAGAACCATAGGAAAAATAGGAAAAGAATTTGCAAAAATAGGAAATAACAACCAAAATATAGGTAGTGAAAACAGTTTAAATAATGAAGTAAGTAATAATATAGTAGAAAATAATAATTATACATCTAGTGAAAATGATAATGAAGATATTCCTACACCAACATTTTTCATATAAAAAAGCACTTAACTGATGTAAATAAAGCTTAAGATACATCAAACTAGTGCTTTTTTAGTTATAAATTTTTTATTTCTTTTTTTATTTTAAAGTTTAATATATATAATTTAATTTTTCTAGATATCTTATTATATGGTAACTTCCTTATAATTTTGTTATTATTTTTAATTTCAGCACCATACATTTCTTTAAATAATTTATCTTTATTAGCTAATAATACAGGCCCAAAATATATTTCTCTATCACTATACTTTTTTATGCCTTTAACGAATTTAATTACTATGTAAAAGATATTATTTTCCTTTACTATTACCTCATCGCTAACATTATATCCTAAATCTATTAAAGTTTTTCTTATATCTGGACAATTAGTATTAGATTGAATAATTATAGTATTAATATTTTTTAGTTTATCTTTACCATTAAATAGTATTTCCCTTATTTTAACATTACCAAGTCCTGATAACACTATGGTATCAATTTTATCTTTAGCTGTAATTTTTTCTAAACCATCACCGAGCCTTGTTTCTATTTTAGTTATATTATTTATCATAATGTTTTTTTTAGCTTGATTAAGTGCACCTTCTGTTATATCACATGCTATAGATTTTTCTATTATTTTTTGTTTAATTAAATATATATCAAGAAGTGCATGATCACATCCAATATCTGCAAGATATTTAGTATTAGTAACCATACTAGCAATTGCATTAAGTCTCTTTGACAATTTAATATTAGTCACTCAAATAATCCTTTAATTTTCTAGATCTTGATGGATGTCTTAATTTTCTTAATGCTTTAGCTTCTATCTGTCTTATTCTTTCACGAGTTACACCAAACATATTACCAACTTCTTCTAGTGTATGACAAGTACCGCCATGTAAACCAAATCTAAGTTTCAAAACCTCTTCTTCACGTGGAGTTAGAGTCTTTAAAACATCAGATATTTCATCTTTTAATACTTCATTTATAGCATATTCTTCAGGACTCATACTGCTTTCATCTTTAAGAAAATCCCCTAAATGTGAGTCGTCTTCTTCACCAATTGGTGTTTCAAGTGATAATGGATCTTGAGATATTTTAAATATTTCTCTTACCTTTTCTTCAGTAGTACCCATTTTCTTGGCAATTTCAGCTTCAGTAGGTTCTCTATTTAATTCAAGTGTTAACTGTCTTTGAACTTTCTTTAACTTATTAATGGTTTCTACCATATGAACTGGGACACGAATGGTTTTTGCTTGGTCTGCTATTGCACGAGTTATAGCTTGTCTAATCCACCATGTTGCATAAGTTGAAAATTTATATCCTTTAGATGCATCAAATTTATCTACTGCTTTCATAAGACCAATATTTCCTTCTTGAATTAAGTCAAGAAATGATAAGTTCCTTCCAACATATCTTTTTGCAATAGAAACAACAAGTCTTAAGTTTGATTCAGCAAGTATTCTTTTGGCTTCTTCATCACCTTCTTCAACTCTTTTAGACAAAGCAAGCTCTTCATCTAGACTAAGTAAACTTATTTTACCAATCTCTTTTAAATACATTCTAACAGGATCATTTATGTTAGCATTTTTAGGAATAGCAATATCTTCTAAAGATAGTTCTTCTCCCTCATCATTATCTTCATCATCCTCGAAATTTTCTGAAGTAACATCAATGTTATTATCATGAAATGCATTATATAATTCATCTAATGAATCAGCATCCATTTCAAGTCCCTTTAGACTTTCTGCAAGTTCTTCATATGTTAAAAATCCTTGCTTTTTTCCTTTTTCTATTAATTCATTTTTTCTTTGTTCAAAAGTTTTTATTTCCTTCGTATCTTTCATACTACACACTCTCTTTCTTTTTTAGTTCTGCTAATTTTTTTAATAACTCAACTTTTTTAGCAACACTATCTTCCTTTTCAATTTTTTCTTTTATATGATTAATTTCATTTTTGAGAACTCCATTATCTATTGTTTTTACATAATCATATATTTGATCGTTACTAACCTTATTTGGTAACATTAATGAATCTATCTTAAGAACCTCATTTATTAAATCAGTTTTATCTTGTAAGAATACCGTAAAATCAGTAACATCAATGTAATTTTTCTTATCATAGAAATCCTCTATTTCACAAGCAATTCTAGATAATAAACGGTTTGATAAATAAGATACATTATTTTTATATATTTTAATCGTGTCAATATCTCTTAACATATAATAAATCAAATATTCTTCTGCCTTAATATATCTATTTTTTTTATTATTATTATAAACAGGTTTCGTAATTATTATTTTCTTTTTTTCTTCCTTTTTATCAATTAATGATTCTATCGTTTCTACATCAACACCAGTTTGCTTAGAAAGCTTTTTAATCGTTAATTCATAAACAATTTTATCATTTATCTTAGATAATTCCTTTACGGACTCATTAATATAATTAGAAACTTCAGTAGCATCATTAAAATTTATGTTTTCTTTATTCTTATTTATTTTAAACTCAAATGACGAAGTTGCATTTTTTAAATGAGTTAAGAATAAATTAAATCCCTTTTTTAATATATATTCATCCGGGTCTAAATCATCTTCTAATCTAATAACTTTAGGTTCTATATCTATTTTTTCTAAAGCTTCTATGGCACTTACCGTAGCTTTTTCACCAGCCTTATCACCATCAAAACACAAAACTACATCACTAGATAACCTTCTTATTAAACTTGCATGTTCTTTAGTAATAGCAGTTCCCATTGTTGCAACAACGTTTTTTATTCCAACTGTATAAAGCCTTATAACATCCATAAATCCTTCAACAATAATCACTTGTTTTTTTTCTCTAACGTACTTTATTGCTCTGCTATAATTATATAATGTATTTCCCTTTTTAAATACTATAGACTCTTTTGAATTAACGTATTTATTTTCACCTGAATTAGTATATATTCTACCAGAAAAACCAATTGTTCTACCTTCACTATCATGTATAGGAAACATTATTCTGTTTCTAAATATATCATAAGTAAAGTTATCTTTAATTCCACAAAGTCCAATTAAGTTAATGTCTTCTTTTAAATACTTTTTAGACTCTAATAGTTTACTTAATCCATTATCATCAAAAGATAATCCAATTTCAAAGTTTTTAATAACATCATCGTCTAATTTTCTGTTATTTAAGTATTTAATGGCTTCCTTACCATATACAGTATTAATGTTATTTTGATAATATTTATTAGCTAAATTAAATATATCATAGTATTTCTGATTAGGACTTATAGTGTCTTTTTCTTCATAAGAAGAATCAATTTTTATTCCTATTTTACTAGCTACTATACTAACTGCCTTTGAAAAACTAACCTTTTCATAATTAGATACAAAGTTAAATACGTTTCCAGATGCCCCACATACAAAACAAGTATAAATTTGTTTTTCTTTTGAAATACTCATACTTGGATTATGATCATCATGAAATGGACATACCGCAAAATAATTCTTACCTCTTTGTTCTAAAGGGAGGTATTCTCCAATTACAGATACTATATCAACTTTTCTTTGTATATCAAGAATTGTATCATAAGGTATTTTCTCCATAAACTCCTCCCAATATAATTATTCGCCATTTTTTGATAATTTCCTCGTTTTTTCTTAAAAAAAAAAGAAAAAACTACTTTATTTTGTAGTTTTTATTCTAAAATATCCTCTATTTTTGACAATGCATCATATAATGATACTTCTTCAAAATCTGCCTTACTTCTTTCTTTTATTTCAACTATTTGATCGTTTATTTTATTACCAACAGTTATTCTAATTGGTATTCCTATTAAATCCATATCATTAAATTTTACGCCTATTCTTTCTTCTCTATCATCCATAATAGTTGAAATACCATTTTTCTTAAGCTCATTATATAGATAATTAGCTGCATCCATTTGTGCTTCATCTAAAGTATTAACTACTACCACAGATACTTTAAAAGGTGCTATTTCAATAGGCCATATTATTCCTTTATCATCATTATGCTGCTCGATAGCTGCTGCCATACATCTACCAACACCAATACCATAACAGCCCATCCATACGTATTTAGATACGTTTTCTTTATCTAAATACGTTAAATTCATACTTTCTGAATACTTTGTTCCTAGTTTAAAAGTATTACCTATTTCAATTCCATTTGTAAATGATAACTCATTACCACAATTAGGACATAAATCAGCTTTTGTAATGTTTCTTATATCACCAACAAGCAAGTAATCAAAATCAGATAAATTAACGTTTTTATAGTGGTAATCTGTTTTATTAGCTCCAACTACAAAATTAGTCATATTTAATATTTCATTATCAATAATTATTGGTATATCAAGACCAATAGGACCGATAAATCCAACTAATGCACCAGTTATTTCTTCTACTAAAGCTGGCTCTGCAAGTGATATTTCATTAACATTAAGAAGCTTCTTTAACTTAAATTCATTAACTTCCATATCACCTTTTACTAAAACAGCATAACACTTATCATCTGATTTATATATTAGTGTTTTAACGAATTTATCCTTTGGTTCTTTTAAATATTCTGATACTTCATCAATAGTGCCAACATTAGGTGTCATTATAAGCTCTCTTGGTTTTAATTCCTCGTCTGATTTATTAGTTATTGTACTACAAACAGCAACATCACTATTAGAAGCATATCCACAGCTGTCACATATAACTAATTTATCTTCACCAATATCAGTTATTGCCTGAAATTCTTCTGATAATAAACCACCCATTGACCCGGTATCAGATTTAACTATCTTATAATTAATACCTAATCTTGTAAATATTTTTTTATATGCATTATACATTTCATTATATGAATTATCTAATCCTTTTTCATCTATATCAAAAGAATAAGCATCCTTCATCAAAAACTCTCTAACTCTTATTAATCCATATCTACTTCTAGCTTCATCTCTAAATTTATCTTGTATTTGATATATTCTAAAAGGTAAATCTTTGTATGATCTAACTTTTGATGCTGCAGCTTGTGTGAATAATTCTTCGTGAGTAGGCCCTAAAATATACGGCTTATTAAATCTATCATTAAGACAAAACATATCTTTACCAAAAACATCTTTTCTACCTGATTTCTCATATATATCTTCTGATATTAGTGCAGGCATTAATAATTCACCACAAGATACGTTCTCCATTTCCTCTCTAATAATCTTTTCAATGTTTTTTATAACTTTATATCCAAGTGGCAAATACATATAAATACCACTAGAAGTCTTTTTTATCATTCCAGCTCTAGTGAGTAAATTTCCACTTACAGATTCTTCATCTTTAGGATTTTCTCTTAATGTATAAAAATAACTATTTTTAAGCTTCATAAAAACACCACAACTTTCAATATAAAGTATATATTAAATGAAAAAATATAGCAAGAAAAAAGACCCTAGTTTGGTCTTTTTGTTAAGCTTATATTATTTTTATAATTTTCATACTGAGTAGAAAAACTCTTTAATTCTTCAGAATTTAAATAATAATTATTATCTTTTTTTACTACTAAACCCTTTGCCTTATAGAATTCAAATGAATCAGTAAGAAGCTCAATTTCATTCATATTTAAACAATCAGTTGACTTACACATACTATATTCAGCTTCTAAATCCATAAGATAACTTGCATCTTTTTCAGAAAGCGGTATATATTCCATATCATCTGCAAACATAAGATAATTAGCAAATATTCTTTCAAATAAGGTATAAGTTAAATCCTCAAAATCAGAATACTTCTGTTCTTTAATTCTTTTTCCCATGCTATTCATACATTCTAACATACTAAAACCACCCTTCATTTATTTATATTTTTTGGATTAGTAAATTTAATTTATCTTCTTCTTCCTTTAACTTAATTCTTTCACTTTCAACAATATTAGAAGGTGCCTTACTAACATATCCAGGATTAGATAATAATTTTTTTCTTCTTTCAATACTGTTTTTTAATGAATCTATTTCCTTTTGAACCATGATTGTATCTTCTAAAGTTTGTTCTTTGCTATCATAATACAATTCTAATTTACCATATGGGAACGTAACTTCAATCATAGAATTCTTTCCGGTTGAAGATTTTAGAATAACACATTTAAGAAGTTTTGTCAATATTTCTTCATTATTATCTATTAACTTATTTTCAAACTTACTAACTAACTCAAAATCTTTAGGAATATTATTTTCTAGTTTTACACCTCTAACAGTTGAAATAATGTTTATTAAAGAATCAATTTCTTTTTCTTCACTAGCAAAAACATATTCTTCATTATATTTTGGATAATTTGATAGCAATATATTTTCTTCTTTTATTGGTAGTGAATTATATATTTCATCTGTAACAAATGGCATAAAAGGATGAAGCATTTGAAGTATACCAGTTAAAACAATTAACAATGTAGACTTAGTAGATAAATTAGAAGAAGAAACCTTACTAAATTCTATATAGTTATCACAAAAATCTTCCCAGATAAATTTATATAGTTCATTTCCAACTAAATTAAAATTATATTTATCCATGTAATTAGTTATGTTCTTAACTATCTTATTATACCTACTTAAAATCCATTTATCACTAGAAGTCAAATTATCAAGATTAATTTCAGTTAAATCCTCTATATTTATTAATACATATCTTGATGCATTCCATATTTTATTAATAAAGTTCCATGTTGATTTAATTTTATCTTCATCATATCTTAAGTCTTGTCCTGGTGCAGAATTAGTAGTAATAAACCATCTAAGTGAATCTGCTCCATAATTATCAATAACATCCATAGGATCAACACCATTACCTAATGATTTAGACATTTTTCTTCCTTCTTTATCACGAATTAATCCATGAATTAAGCAATCTTTAAATGGTCTTTTACCAGTTAATTTAAGTGATTGAAATACCATTCTACATACCCAGAAGAAAATAATATCATAACCTGTAACTAATACACTATTTGGAAAATACCTTTCAAAATCAGCTGTCTTATCTGGCCATCCTAACGTACTAAATGGCCATAATGCAGATGAAAACCAAGTATCTAATACATCTTCATCTCTTACCCAGCCTTCTTCTTTAGGAGCTTCTAATCCGACATATACATTATCACCCTTATACCAAGCTGGAATTCTATGACCCCACCATAGTTGTCTTGAAATACACCAATCATGACAATCACTCATCCAGTTGTTTAATATTTTCTCAAATCTTTCAGGTACAAAGTTTACTTTACTATCCTTATTTTCTTGATTTATAAGTACGTTTTTGGAAAGCTCTTTCATATTAACGAACCATTGCTTTGATAAATAAGGTTCAACCATAACACCAGTTCTTTCAGAATGTCCAACACTATGAGTCATTTCTTCTATTTTAATAAGTAAATCTTGTTCTTTTAAGTCCTTAATTAAAGCATCACGGCACTCAAATCTATCCATTCCAGCATATTTTCCAGCATTTTCATTCATAGTAGCATCTTCATTCATAACTACTACTCTTTCTAAATTATGACGGTTACCAACTTCAAAGTCGTTAGGATCATGAGCTGGAGTTATTTTAACTACACCTGTACCAAATTCAGGATCAGCATGACAATCACCAACTATTGGAATAAGTTTATTAACTACTGGCAATATTACGTTCTTACCGATTAACTTATTATATCTTTCATCATCTGGATTTACTGCAACAGCTGTATCACCAAATAAAGTTTCTGGTCTTGTTGTTGCAACTTCTAGATAGTCATTAGTACCTTCTATAAAGTATTTAATGTGATAAAAAGCACCTGGTATATCTTTATATATAACCTCTTCATTAGAAAGAGCCGTTTTTTGTACTGGATCCCAGTTTATTATTCTTTCACCACGATATATAATTCCTTCGTTATAATATTTTACAAATACTTCATTAACAGCCTTATTAAGTCCTTCATCAAGAGTAAATCTTTCTCTTGAATAATCTAAAGCAAGACCTAACTTTCCCCACTGCTTTCTAATAGTAGATGCATATTCTTCCTTCCAATCCCATGCTTTTTTCAAGAAACCTTCACGGCCTAAATCTCTTTTATTTATACCTTGTTTTTTAAGTCTATCTACTACCTTTACTTCAGTTGCGATAGCTGCATGATCCATACCAGGAAGCCATAAACAATCATAACCATTTAACTTTTTATAACGAATTATTATATCTTGTAATGTTGTATCCCAAGCATGTCCTAAATGAAGCTTTCCAGTAACATTAGGAGGTGGTATAACAATACTAAAAGCCTCCTTAGTTAAATCACCAGCCTTAAAATAATTATGTTTAAGCCAGCTTTCATATTTGCCATTTTCTACAGCACTATGATCATATTTTTTATCTAACATATTATCCCTCCTAAAATATAAAAAAGTTCATCCAAACAAAGGATGAACTTATATGTCCACGGTACCACCTTAATTCATATCTTATGATATGCTACTTAATACTTTAACGCAGTAATACGTATAATCTTACTATCATTTCAGAATATATGCTCACAAGCTACCTTCAATAAATACTCATATTAGTTTTCACCAATCACTAACTCTCTTCAATAAATATTTATTTACTCCTCTTGGTCATAGCAATTAAACATATTCTATCAAAAAATTTAAACTATTTCAAGAATAAGTTACTTACAGATATCATAAAAGTAAACTTTTTTAGTATCACCACTTATTTTATCTTTAAATTCTATCCATACATCATCATTATATTTACTATTCGTATAAAGGGATTTTATACTATCTTTTGACATTTTTGCAAGCCCAGGAGGATTTGATGTAGCACATATTTTATTGTCATAACACACTTCATTACCGGTTTCGGTTATCTTAAAATCATGTGGCCAATATACAACACCATATCTACTGTTTATCTTTATTAATCTATCAGACGCTAAAATCCATTTACCGTTAGAATCACAAACACTTTCATTATTTATAGTTTCTGCTACTCTTTTTACACTAAAACCAGTTCCATTTACAATATCGTCATTAGCTGATAACGTTATATTATTAGCTGATGAAAACATAGCTAGTGCAACACCTAAAAAAAGTAAGAAACTAATTAATATAGCATATAAAACAGAAGAAACAGCAAAACCTTTATTATTCATAAATACCTCCGTATACTATAAACATATAATAACATTTTTTAAAGAAAAAAACTATAATTTTTAAAAAATTAATAGTTTTCTTTAAAATATTCTTTCAAAAACTTTAAGAAAGCCTTTGACGTATTATTTAGATATCTTAAGTCATATGAAATACTAAATTTAGTTTTAGGACTCTCAAAATTAGTTGGAACTTCATATAATATCTTATTTTCAAGTTCTTCTTCTATACACTTTTTAGGACACCATCCTATTCCCAAATCTTGTAAAACAAATTTTTTCATAAGTTCAGAGGTGTATATTCTATAATTATTTTTTATAATCATATTTTTATTTTTAAATAACATTTCAAGGCTATTTATATCTTCATAACCATTTTTTGGAAGAAGCAATGAATACTCTTCTAAATTACCATTATTTTTAATCTTATCGTAGTAACTTTTACTACAGAAAAAGCAGTTTTCCAAAGTACATATTACATCTTCTTTAAACTCTGTATTTTCTTTGAATAAAGGATATTGCACTATTACAAAATCCAATTCTTTTGCTAGTATTTTTTTCTTTAGTTCATAAGAAGATGATGAATATACTTCAAAGGAAGCATATGGATATTTACTACTAAATTCCTTGATTAAATCAGGAAGCATAAAAAGAGAAATATGAGTATATATACCAATTCTAACATTACCATTTAAATCTTTTTTATTTTCACCAATCACTTTTTCACCAGCGATTATATTATTAAAAGCATTAGTTACATAAGTTAATAGTTTTTCACCATTTTCAGTTAGTTTTACGTTCTTAGTTTGTCTAATGAATAACTTAACTCCTAATTGTTCTTCTAACTCTTTAATCGATCTACTAATAGCAGGCTGTGAAACATGAAGCATAAAAGATGCTCTAGAAAAACTCTTTTGATCCGCTACTGCATAAAAATATTTATACTTATTAAAATCTATATTACTGTTATATATCCCCATATCTTGCTCCTGTATCTATAATATCACATTTATTTATATTTTTTTAAAATTTTTGCACTGTTTTTATTTGTAAACTCTTCTATATCATCTATCTTATCTAGTACATCAGTGTTTAATGAAGCAGAAACTTTACTATCTACCACTAAAACAGCCTTATCACCATAAATGTTTAATCTACATAAATTTATATCATCAAAGAAACTTACTTCTGTATATGAAATTTCATTATTAACTCCATATTTTGAAATTAACTCTAAATATTTATTATGATCTATTCTTTTATCTCTACTATTATCATCCATAATAAAGTAACTAGTAAAATTCTTATAAGTTCTTTTCATAAGTTTAATGTTAGTATTACATAAGTACACTTTATTAACTTCTATTTTCTTAGAATTTTCATCACTAAGTGTACTTAATATAGAATCTATATTATCTACCATATAGTAATCATAATTATTAGTTTTTTTATCCATAATTGCATCATCAATATACCTTACTACTTTGTTTATCTTATCATTAAAATCATTATATGGTTTAACCATTATTAAATTTCTATTTATAAGCCATGCATTACGAGTTTTTTCATCAAGCTGTGCTGCTGCACTTCTATCTTCATATCTAACTTTATTACTTTCTAGTTCATATTCTAACTCATCATTTATTGATGAAGACATTAAGTGTATGACTAAATCATATTCATCTGCTAAATCAAGTTCTTTTCTGTCATACAAACTAAGTAGAAAATCAAATTCCTTTTGATTTTGTAAATAAGCCTTATTATCAAGAATACCTCTATCACATAATATTAAATTAGTATCTTTACTATTATATGTTAGAATCTTATTAGCTTCTTTTTCTTTAAATACTTGTCTTTCAAATACACTAGTTTGAAAATTAAAAGGATAAGATACCTCATTTGGTTTAACTAGATTATCAGCTAATTCAGTAGCTGTTTCTGGTATAAACATGAAATTAACGTTATCACTATTTTCATATCTTTTTTTCATCTCATTTACTATACTTGTCTTACCACCTCTTGGTCCACCTGTTAATGCTATTTTAATTGTTTCCATTTAATCACCTCTTTATATTTCAATATTAACAGTAGTTACCAAATATATCAAATATCAATATTTTATATGTACTATAACATAAAGTTATTAGGTTTAATTATCACAAATGATATATGTCACATATAATAAGGTAAAGGTGATATTATGTATAACAATAACATGTTTGGTGGAAAACTAGCTAAATATTTAATATTACTTGTTGCTTTTTGTTTTATTACGTTTTATCAAGCTATACTTGCTTTAATACTATGCGGTAGATTTCAAGTTTTCCTTCTTTTTATCGATATTATCATATTGTACTTTGCCATTTTTTGTCTCGTTTTCCATAAATAACTTATCTGTTGTAAAAAGATAATTACATAATTTTCCAACTTCTATAGTAGAATCAAATTGTGACTTATTAAAAACTATTTTGTTTGGAATAAATAAAATTACATACATAAGATTTTTTTCTTCTTCTAGCAAAGGAAATATCTTAACATATTCTTTATATAACTCGATAAAATCATATTTATCATAATTATTTTTATAAAGTTTTATAAAATCATATATAGGTAAATCATATGTTGCATAATTCCAGCTTATTAACATACCATCTTTAGTCCCTATTATATGATTAGAATCTAGGTTATTATGGAGTAGCACAACTCTTTTTTTATTTTTACCACTAGCTATTTTATACCATTCATCTAATTTTTTCTGACAAAAATTTAATCCAGAAAAAATCATACTACAGTTTCTTGCTAACATATATTCACTAGGAGACATATAAACATTACTCTCTATCATAGTTACTAGATCATCATAATAAGTAAATGTATTTTTTATCTTATCACTTAACTTTTCATATATTTCTTTTGTTTCATCAAGTGAAACATCTTTATAATATACCGTTTTACTATGAAGTAGTGCATCTATTTTAACTAAATCACTTACTCTTTGTTCATCTGGTGTATCCGTATTTTCTTGATATTCATATACATAAGATGTATCATCACAATAAACTAATCTAGGTAAATATCCAAATCCCCTTGAGTTTAGATAATTATATATATTTAACATGTTATTAGTATTTTTCTTTGTAACATATTTTTTACCATTACTATCTGTATACAAAACCGAGTTTTTATTAATACATATCTTTTTAGCTGAATGACAATGTTTTTTTATTAAAAAAGAAGAAAAATTACTATTCATCTTCAATTGGAATTACAACCTTTGATGATAAAGTAATTTTATCTACGTCATTATATTTTTCTAGTTCTTCTAAACTAACATTGTACATTTCTTTTATTGTATCAATAGTTTCATTTTCTCTTACGATATGTACTTTATATGTACTATACTTTTCATTTTCAAATAGAAAACCTTTTTCTAAATTATTACTTATATTATTAGAATTTATAGTATCATCTTCTTTTTCTCTTACTTCTTTATTTTCATTTTTTTCTTCTTCATCTAAGCTTAATACTTCTTCTTTCTTTTCTATTACTTCTTCTGGCATACTTACCTTCCTTTCTATACTATCATCGTTTCTTAAAGTTTCTTCTTCTAAATTAGAAGTTTCTTCTTTTTCTTCCTCTACTTTTCTATAATAAACTAAATTACTTGCTAAAACATCAATATGTACCCTTAATACTTCATCATTTAATATTTCATAATAAAAATTATCAATATCTATTTTAATCTTTGATGCATCATATTTATCATCCAAAGTTATATCAAAAGGTATATCAAATGAGAAAACTTCTTCATTAACACTAATATCATTTATCTTATATTTACCACTTATTTCAAAATTTCCTACAACAGAATCATTGTTTTCTAGTTTTAAATTATGTTCTAAAGCTATACTAGTAATCTCAGATATTCTAGTATTAAAGTTTAAATCTTTTACAAAAGGTATTATCTGTTTCATACATTCATCTCCATTCACTTAAAGGTATGCAAAAAAAAGAAGAAAATGTTAATTTTTCTTCTTTTTATTAAATAAATTTGAGTAAATTTCACTATAGCTGTCAACTAATACTATTTCAAGATTTTCTTTAACTTCTTTTGGAATATCAGAAATATCTGCTTCATTTCTTTTTGGAATAAATATTTTTTTAATACCCGCTCTATAAGCTCCAATGGATTTTTCTTTTAATCCTCCTATTGGAAGTACCCTGCCAGATAAAGTCATTTCACCTGTCATTGCATAAGTAGAATCAACTACAATATTGTTAAGTAAACTAATTATAGCAGTTGTAAGAGCAGTTCCTGCAGATGGACCATCTTTTGGAATACCTCCTTCAATGGCATTTATGTGTATACACATATTATCTAATTTAGATAAGTCTACTTTTAATTCTTTTGCATGACTTTTAATGTATCCTAAAGCAATACCAGCACTTTCTTTCATAACATCGCCTAAGTTACCAGTTAATTTAACGTTATCTTTTGAAGGATACATAACAACTTCAAGTGGTAAAATATCTCCGCCGTATACAGTATATGCTAAACCATTTACTATTCCAGGAGAATTTATATCAAGCACCTTATTATTTTCGTACTTAATTTTTCCTAAATATTCATCTAATTTTTTATCAGTAACTTTAACATTAAGTGAATCTTTATTAGACTCTACCATCTCTTTAACATATTTTCTAATTACTTTTCCAATTATTCTTTGAAGTTCACGAACTCCTGCTTCTTTAGTATAATTTCTAATTATTTTAAGTATTATTTCATCACTAAATTTAATGTTATCAACCGTTAAATTATAATCTTTTAACTCAAGTGGAATTAAGTGTTTTTTTGCTATAAATAGCTTTTCATATTCAGTATAACTAGATAAATCAATTATTTCTAATCTATCTTTTAATTCATCTGGAATTTGATTTTCATAGTTTGCAGTTAATATAAATAATACTCTAGATAAGTCATAAGGTTCTTCAACATAATTATCATAAAACTTACTATTTTGTTCTGGATCTAATACCTCTAATAAACTACTTGCTGGATCTCCTTTAATATCTTTAGTCATCTTATCTACTTCATCTATTAAAAATACTGGATTACTAGAACCACACTTTTTAATTGCATTTATTATTCTTCCGCAACTAGCTCCCATGTAAGTTCTTCTATGTCCAATTATTTCAGCTGGATCATTAACACCACCAACTGATATTTTAGCAAATTTCCTATTCATAGCATCTGCAACTGATTTAGCTAAAGAAGTTTTACCAACACCTGGAGGACCTACTAAACATATAATAGGTGCTTTATTACTAACACTTCTTGCTTTAACGGCTAAATACTCTATTATTCTTGTCTTTATATCTTCTAAACCATAATGGCTAGCATCTAATATTTCTTTGGCTTTCTTTAAATCAGTAGAATCCTTTGTATAAGTATTCCAAGGTAAATTTACCAATAAATCAATATAATTTCTTATAATACCTATTTCAGGTGAAGCAGCTGGTGTTGACTCATATTTATTTAATTCTTTTTTTAGTTTGCTAATAATATTCTTTGGTGCTTTAAGTTTTTCAATTTTATTTCTTAATTCATCAGCATCTGTATCTTTAGAAGAAACATCTCCTAATTCTTCTTTTATTATTCTAATTTTTTCTCTTAATATAAATTCTTTTTGAGAATTATCTAGTTGTTTTTTTAGCTTTAAATCTAGTTTCTTTTCCATTTCATTTATGTTAATTTCTTTTTGAATATCTTCTAAGCACATCATAACTCTAGTATGCGGATTTATAGTTTCAATGTACTCATATCTTCTTTCAAAAGTTAGCGGTAAATAATTTGCTATAACATCTGCTAATTTACTTACACTGTTTATCTCATTTACTCTAGATAATATACTGTTTGATGCATAAGAAACATTATCTATATAATTTTCTAATTCAAATTTTAATTTTCTAATTAGTGCTTTTTCATCAGAAGCATCAATAGCATATCTAACAGGAGACGATATTTTTCCTAAAAAAGCTCCAGTTACATCACCTGATTTTTCATACTCGTCTACTTTAGTTCTTTTAATACCTTCTATTGTAACTCTTGTACAGCCATTAGGTAATATTGTTTTTTTTGATACTTTACCTATAATTCCAAAATCAGGTAAAGATTTTATTTCTATACTCTCTTCTAAATAATTAAATGGTGATACCAAAAGAACATTACCATCATAATTAGTATTCGCAAGTTCTATTATATCAACATCAAGTTTATCCATTAAATCTATTTTAAGTTCTGCATAAGGAAGAACTATAATCCCTCTAAGTAATATTATTGGTAAATTTGTTTTCATATTTAACCTCTCTTCCTTCAAACATAAATTTTACTCTTTATTATAAACTATGGAATTTAAAAGTCAAGAAATTTGACGAATTTTGAATACTAAATTTACAGTAAAATTTTGCCAAATTAAAAATCAGTTTGTAAGCTGATTTTTAGTTATATAGTATATCAATATCCACTTTAGTATTTATACCATCAATTTTGCCGTCTTCCGTTAATTGCCACATTATATAATTACCATTATAATTAGTTTTCTTAGTATAATGTGCTAGCCAAACCTTTTGATTATCTAATAGCCATATGTTTTCTAAATAGTTTTTACTACCATATATGACAGAATCATATCCTTCTTTTTTAACTTCATTAATAAATGTATCAGCCATAGAAGTTAGTCCAAAAAAACTTAAATTAAATTCATTAAAGTAGCTAAAGTTTTCCCAATCAAATGCAATTGGTAAATCTATTTTATATCCCTTTATTTGCTTTAATACCCACCTAGCTTCTTTTTTAGCATCATAATTACTATTAGCTGATGAATAAAAATAAATACCAACCTTAAGTCCACTATTAATTGCATTTTCTATATTATATTTGAATTTAGGATCTAAAATATAGTTCTTATCATTTAACTTACTACTACCTACTTTTATCATAACAAAAGAAGCTCCACTTTTCTTAACCTTATCAAAATCAATATCTCCTTGCCATTTAGAAACATCAATACCAATTAAGTTATTGTTAGACTTATATTCATTTATAACATCATTAAAGTATACATATTTAGTTTCTTTGTTGTTTTTTTTACTGTTATTTTTTTTTATTACATTTAAAGTAAAATTCTTACTACTTACATTGCCACTACTATCTACAGCTCTATAAACTAATTTATAACTACCAATCTCATTAGGATCATAAGAACCTTCAATATAACATTTTGGATTACTATCATAATTATCACCACAAAGTATTTTAGATGCTAAATTAGAATCATCACCTAAGTATATGTTATAGCTGTTAGAAAGCCATATAACTGGTGCTACTTTATCTACTACATTTACGTTAAATTCATAAGATACTTTTATATTATCATCGTTTATATAATTTATTTTAACTTTTTTCTTTCCAATTTCTTTAGTATCAACTAAATAATCATTAGTTATTTTTCCATTTATACTCTTTATAAAACTAGATACTTTTCTTTTTTCTAGAAAGTTCACATCCAAATTATCATTTAATTTAACCAATATTTTAGCATTTTTAATTTTGTAATAATTAACTAGTTTAAATGAAATAAATAAAGTAGCAAGAACTGCTAAAAAAACTAATAATGAAATTATAATTTTCTTTTTCATGTTTATTATCACCAAAAACATTATAACACACAAAATAATATTTAAAAAAAGAAAGTTTAGATAATACTACCTGTCAAGTACTCACTAAATAAAAATATTTAATTATGAATATTTAAGTCTGTATTCTACAGGTGA
>CAKOWI010000010.1 GCA_934122275.1 uncultured Bacilli bacterium
CATATTTCTTGTTATTTTTCAATAACTGCCACATTTAGAACTAAGTGGCACAAAAATTGGCACAAAATCTATTTTTTAACAATTATTTATTTGAACTTTATTAGCAGGATAAGAATGGTTTTCTCCAAGTATTTAAAGGACTTAATCAATTTTTAACAATTTAATTTTAATCGTTTCAAATTGTTTCAAGTCGTTAGGTTTTGGAGACCATTATTATACCATTTAACTAATCCCATAAAGAACAAGTAAATTATATCACAAAAATAATATAATTTACAATAGATTATCGTAAGGAATTAATACTTTTTGTATTCCACTATAATAAGGGGCTACCTGATAATAGTCAAAAAATACCAAAAGACCATCATTAGTGAAAGCAAAATTGTTAAAGTTCTTAACATTTGGTCTTGTTCCATTTATTATCATTGATAGTGTATCTTCATTATTATTTTTATTTTCAGATATTAACTTTTCTCTAGAAAAATTAGATAACTTAATTAATATATTTGGAGCTTTATCTAGAAGAGTATTTATTGTTATTACACTTCCGTTATCTCTTATTCGTAAACTAACTAGATAATTATTTGGATGAGCTCCGCCAGTATATTCACTAACTTTAAATATATAAGAGGTAATGTTATTATATCTATATTTATCATATGTGACATAAAGCGTGTAATAAATATTAAGCATTGCATTTCTTTTTGAACTATTTATAAATTTATTTTCAATATTACTAATTACTTTGTATATAATTTTGTTAGCTATTTTAGGGTTTTCCACAGGATAATTTATATTAATTTTATACTTGAATTTCTCATTAATTTTAAGAATATTTTTATTCATTATATATCACCAATAAATTATATGTTATTTTTATGCTTTAATATGAATATATTTAACTGGTGATAAAATGAAAGTAAATTTAGATATACCATATCCAGAAATTAGGGTAGAGGAAAAAAACTCATATTATGCAGATATATTAAGTCAGGATTATGCTGGTAGAGTTAGTGAAACTACAGCATCCCTTCTTTATTCATATCAACATTTTGATAAGTTCAATGAAAATAAGGAATTTTCTGACACGATAGAACAAATATCAATAGTAGAAATGAAGCATTTAGAAATTCTTGGCAAAATAATTAGATTACTTGGTAGAAACCCGGTATATAAAACTTGTGAAGCTACTAGAGGTGAATGTATTATGTGGGAGTCTTCATACATAAACTATGATTCTGATTTAAAGGAAATGCTTAGAATAGATATGGAATCAGAAAAGGCTGCTATTAAAAATTATGAGGAGCATAAAAATATCATCGATGATAAATATATAAAAGAAATCTTATCAAGAATTATTTTAGATGAGAAAAGACACTTAGAAATTTTTAAATCATTATATGAAAGTCTTTGCTAATAAAGACTTTTTTGTATATAAATGTAAAATTAGTTAAAATGAAACAATAATTATGTGATTTATATAATCTTTTTGATAAAATTAATGTAGGTGATTTCATGAAAAATTTAGTTAACTTCGAAAGTCATTATATATTAATTTTGCTAGCTATGATACCATCTTTTATAATTGCATTTATTATATATAAGAGGGATAAAATAGAAAAAGAACCTATACTTCTTTTAATTAAATTATTTATATTTGGTATATTATCATCTGGTGTTGCACTTTTTTTCGAAATATATTTAGAAAAACTATTACCATTTTTGGATAATAATGATAACTTTGACATTATCGTTAGATCATTTTTCTTAGTGGCTTTAGTTGAAGAATTTGTTAAATGGTTTTTTATGTATGTTTTTTGTTGGGCCAAAGAAGATTTTAACTATACTTATGATTCGATTGTTTATGCCGTTTTTGTTTCACTTGGTTTTGCAACAGCAGAAAATATAGTGGCTGTTTTAGCTAACAATAATAATGTTTTACTTTTAATTAAAAGAAGTTTACTAACAGTTCCAGCTCATGCTTTTTTTGCTATATCATCTGGATATTATTTTGGTCTTGCTAAAAAATTTGATTCTAGAAACTGGATTAAAAGAAAGAATAAATATCTTGCCTTAAGTATTTTAGTTCCTATACTTATTCATGGATTATTTGATAGTTTATTACTTTTATATGATAAAGTGCCTTTAATTTTAATAATCGCATTTGCAATATATTTGCTAATTTCATCAGTAAGTAAAGTAATATATGTATCAAAAAATTCGAAAAAAATAAAAGATACTAATTGATAGTACCTTCATAGTATTCTTCTAGTGTTAGCATATTTTTCTTTAGATATTTAGCTAAATTCTTTCCTACATATCTTAAATGCCATGGCTCGTAATTATATCCTGTAATGGTTTCTTTTTCCTTTGAATATCTAATTATAAATCCGTATAAATAAGCTATATTTTCTATATAGAAATATTCATCACTATTATAATCTGTTTTATATGAATTTTTATTTGAGGATATAACAAAGTCAAAAGCTAATCCGGCATTATGTTCTGAAGTTCCAGCTTTAGCAACGTAGGATTCAGCATAACTTTTTCCACGTTCCTTCATATACTCAAAGTATATATTATTAGATTCATCAAATGTTCTAAATCCACTTCTAATATTTATGTAATATCCTCTTTCAAGTAAATTCTTTTTAAGATTTAAGTAATTTTCATATGTTTCTTTTTCTAGTTTAATGTTTTTAAATAAATTATCTTGTACATCAATAATTTCATAATTACTTAAATACTCTTCATCTATAGGATTAGCTTTATTAATAAGTATTTCATATTTATTAGGAGATTTTACCTCAATTGTTGTAAGGTCATTGCTATAAGAATTTAATTTTTCATTAACCTCTTTTTTGGCCTTTTCACTCATAACATTTGCTTTAATTTTAAATATTTCGTTTTCTTTTTGAAAAACAACACCTAAAAAGAAACTTAATATGAACAATGAAATAATAAAGCTGTGACCAACTATTTTTTTATAAAGTTTTGGCTTTATTTTTTTTGAAGCTTCTTTTAATACTACCTTTTCAGCATCACTTTCAAAAAGAAATTCTGTTTTATAGATATCATTTTTGTTATTCTTCATAATACACAGTCCTATCATAATGATTATAACACATTAAACATTAAAATCAATATTGGTTTATTTACTTAATTAGTACATACATGGTATAATCTATCAGAAGGGTGAATGAAATGAATAATAATTTATTAAATGAAAGCAAAAAAAAAATAGAAAATAAAATAAACGAAATACTTGATAATGAAATAGAAAAGTATAGTGATAATGAATTTATAAAGTCTTCTATAGAAGAACTTAAAAGATTATCACAAGGTGGAAAAAGAGTAAGAGGATATCTTGTAAAACTTGGACAAATGTTATTTGGTATAGATGATGATTCTTATATTGATATAGCAGCAGCTTTAGAAATATTTCAGACTGCAATACTTATTCATGATGATATAATTGATGAAGCTGATAAAAGAAGAGGAATGCAGACTATAAACTCAAAGTATCCAGGTCACATAGGAATAGCTAAAGGTATTTGTATTGGGGATTTAGGATTTTTTATTTCATACAGAATCATTAATAATTCTAGTATTAGTAAAGAACTAAAAAATGAAATAACGAAAATATATTCTAAAACACTACATAATACGGTAAATGGTGAAATAGTTGATGTTGAATTACCATTAAAGGATATGAATTATCACAAGAATATGAGTGAAAAAATAATATATGATATATACATTAATAAAACAGCATGGTATACAATAATTGGACCTATATTAATTGGTGCAGCAAGTGCTAATGCATCAGATGAAGATAAAGAAAAATTAATTCAAGCAGGTACTAATTTGGGTATTGCATTTCAAATAAAGGATGATTTGCTTGGATTATATTCAGAGAATGATAGCATGGGAAAAACTTTAAATGACATAAAAGAGGGAAAACAAACCATTATTTATAAATATGCTATAGATCATGCTAACCGTGATGAACTTGAAATAATAAATAAGTACTATGGTAATTTAAACGTTACAGAAGAGGAAAATAAGATAATAACCGATTTATTCATTAAATTGAAGGCTAAGGAAAATGCAGAAGAATTAGTTTTAAAATATACTAATGATGGTATTGATATAATAAATAGTATGGATGTTAAAAATAAGGATTTATTTACTGGATTTGCTAATTATTTATTAAAAAGAGATAATTAATTTGATATTTATTTAGTATTATGGTAAACTAATAGTAGTTTTAAGGAGGAATGATTATGTTAACAATGTTACTTATAGTATCAGTATTACTAATTATAATTGTTTTGTTACAAAGTGGTAAGGCTGAATCAGGAAACATAATATCTGGTGGAAACTCTGATTTATTTATGAATAGAAAAGAACGTGGTGGAGAATTATTTATAACTAGACTTACTTATGTACTAGGAATTGTGTTTTTTATATTGTGTATAGTAATAGACATGTAATATAAAAAAAGGCTTGTAAAGGTCTTTTTTTGCTTTATAATATAAATAGAGGTGTTTAACATGAAAGATAAAATATTAAGTGTTTTAAAACGAGAAGAAAAATCATATACAGTAATTGAACTTAAAGATATATTAGGATTAAGTACTACAGAAGAAATAGAGTCTTTACTAAAAGAATTAAATGATTTAGAAAGCAATTTAGTTATATATCATACTAACAAAGATAAATATATGGCATTAGAATATAGTCATTTAAAAAAGGGAAAATTATCTTTGTCAGAAAAGGGATATGGTTTTATACTTATGGAAAATGAACCTGACATATATGTAGCTGGTTCCAACATTAATGGTGCTGCTGATGGTGATATGGTAGTAGCAGAAATAATAGATAAGAACTCTGGAGCTAAATTAGAGGGAAGAATATTAAGAATAGCAGCTAGAAGTTATGGACCAATAGTAGGTGAGTATGTAAGTAATAATGGAAAACCAACAGTTATTCCTAATGATAAAAAAATTAAGCAAAAAATAGTTTTAACAAAAGAAAGTACTAAAGATGCAGTAGATGGCCATATTGTTGTTTTAAATGTAATTAAGGAATTAGATAGAAATACTATTCTAGCAGAAATTACAACTATAATAGGTCATAAAAATGATGTAGGGGTGGATACTCTTGCAATAGTTTATAAACATATGTTTTCACCAAAGTTTCCAGATGAAGTTTTAGAAGAAGTTAAGTCAATACCAGATGAAGTATCAGAAGAAGAAATAGTAGGTAGAAAAGATTTTAGAGATGAAGTTATATTTACTATAGATGGTGATGATACTAAAGATATAGATGATGCTATATCAATTAAAAAGTTGGATAATGGTAATTATGAATTAGGTGTTCATATAGCAGATGTATCTTATTATGTTAAACCAGGAACTAAATTATATGATGAAGCTTATGAAAGAGGTACTAGTGTATATTTAGTAGATAGAGTTATTCCTATGTTGCCTCATAAATTATCAAATGGTATTTGTTCATTAAACCCGAATACAGTTAGATTAACTGAAAGTTGTGTTATGGAAATTGATAAAAAAGGTAACGTAGTATCACATGAAATATATCAAAGTGTTATAAAATCAAGAATTCAAATGACATATAAAAAGGTTAATAAATGGTTAGAAGAAGGAATTATATGCGAGGGATATGAACCATACGTAGATAAATTAACCATTATGAAAGAGTTAGCAGATATATTAAGAAGTAATAGAGAAAGAAGAGGATCAATTGATTTTGATACTGATGAAGCTAAAATAATTGCAGACGAAAACGGTAAACCAATAGATGTAGTATTAAGAAATCGCGGAGTTGGTGAAAAATTAATAGAAGATTTTATGATAGTTGCTAATGAAACAGTTGCATCACATATTTTCTGGATGAACTTACCTTTTGTATATCGTGTTCATGGTACTCCAAGAGAAGATAAAATAAATGAATTTTTAGATTTTATAGGTACACTAGGATATAAGATAACTGGAAAAGTTAATATTAAGTATCCGTCTTCTATACAAAATGTCTTGTTACAATTGAAGGATAAAAAAGAATATAAAATATTGTCTTCTTTGTTACTAAGAGCAATGCAAAAGGCAGTATATCAACCAGAGAACATAGGCCACTTTGGAATAGCTAGTAAGGTATATACTCACTTTACTTCACCAATTAGAAGATTCCCAGATACAACCGTTCATAGATTACTTAGAACTTATCTTTTTGAAAATGACGAATCTAATAAAACGATAGATTATTTTAAAGAATATTTACCGGTTTTAGCGGAACATGCGTCTATTAAAGAAAGAGATGCCATAGAGTGTGAAAGAGAAGTTGAAGATATGAAGATGGCAGAATATATGATGGATCATATTGGAGAAGAATTTAGTGGAATGATAAGTGGAGTTACATCTTTTGGATTATTTGTAGAACTTCCTAACATGATAGAAGGTTTAGTACATATAAGTGATATTTCAGGGGATTACTTTAACTATGATGAAAAAAGTATGTCTTTAGTTGGTCAAAAATCAAAAAAGAGATATAGAATTGGGGATGAAGTAAAGGTAGTTGTAAAATCAGCATCAAAAGAAGAAGCATTTATTGATTTTGAAATAAAGGAAGAAAAGAATGAGAACGAAGAGAAAGTTGAAAAAGTGGGTTAAGGTGTTACTAATATTAATCCTATTATCATTATTTGGATTGATATTATTAAGTCTTAAACCAAGTGGTAAAAAAGAAAATACTAAAAAAAGTAGTACAACAAGTAAGACAACAGAAAAGAAGCCATCAAATGAATTATCAATGGTATTAGTTGGAGATTGTTTAATACATAGATATGTATATACAGATGCATCTAATAATGATGGAACTTATTCTTTTAGTAAGATGTTTACTGAAGTGTCTGATTTAATTAAAGATCATGATTTAGCATATTATAATCAAGAGAGCAATATAGGTGGTAAATCGCTTGGATTATCTGCATATCCTAGGTTTAATTCACCAGAAGAAATTGGTGATGATATGTTAAACCTTGGATTTAATTTAATAAGTTTAGCTAATAATCACACTATGGACAAGGGTGAAAAAGGAGTAATAAATTCAGTTAACTACTGGAAAACTAAGCAAGGAGTTTATTATACAGGAGAAGCATTATCTTGGGAAGATAGAGAAAGTAACATTAAAGTGCTAGAAAAAAACGGCATAAAATATGCATTTTTCTCTTATACAACCGTAACAAATGGCTTATTACCGCCAACAGGTAAAGAATATTTAACTAATATATATTCAAAAGAAAAAGCACAAAACGACATAAATAAAGTAAGGGATAAGGCTGACTTTATAATAGTTGCAATGCACTGGGGGGAAGAATATACCACTAATCCTAGTTTGAATCAAAAACAAGTTGCAAGTGATTTATCAAAAATGGGAGTTAACTTAATTGTTGGTAATCATGCACACTCTCTTCAGCCAGTAGAAATGATAAATGATACGTTAGTATTTTATGCTCTTGGTAACTTTATAGCAGCACAAGATACAGTAGATAAACAAACTGGTGCAATAGTATCTTTGAATGTAAAAAAAGATAATAATGGCAAAATAACGTTTAATAACGTAAAAGCTGATCTTATATATACATACTTTAAGAATGCTACTAATTTTAAAGTATATCCGTATACTAAACTAAATAACAGTTTATTAAATGGGTATGAAAAGTATTATGATAAGTATAAAGCAGTACTTACTAGATATTCAAATGTAGTAGAGGTGAAATAATGATAGAAATAAAAAATAAAAAAGCTACATTTGATTATTTTGTTCATGAATCCTACGAAGCTGGTATAGTTTTAACAGGAACTGAAATTAAATCAATTAGAAAAGGTAGCTGCAATTTAAAAGATTCTTATGCTAGAATAAAAAATGATGAGGTATACGTTATAAATATGTTTATTTCTACTTATGAAGAAGGAAACATATTTAATCATGATGAAAGAAGAGAAAGAAAGTTACTTTTACATAAAAAGGAAATATATAAAATAAGAGATTATGTTTCGAAAGATGGATACTCTTTAATACCATTAAAATTATATTTAAAAAATGGAAGAGCAAAGATTTTAATTGGTGTATGTAAGGGTAAAAAAGTATATGATAAGAGAATGTCTATTAAAGAGAGAGATATAAAAAGGGATACGGATAAAATAGTTAGTAAATATAACAAATTCTGATAAATATTTTTTCCAAAGAAGGTTTACAACAGCCTTCTTTTTTGCTATAATACATACTGAGTAATTTATTTTACTCTCTTGTTCTTAATTAATTTAAGGACCGAATAGACCAAAAGAGGAGGAATAAAAATGAAATACGAAATTATGTTCATAGTAAGACCAAATATTGAAGAAAGTTCAATAAAAGAAGTTGCTAAGAAATTTGAAAAGATTTTAACTGATAACGGTGCTAAAATAGTATCATCTAAAGATCTTGGACAAAAAGAATTAGCATATGAAATAAAAGATCATAAAACTGGTTATTACTTTCTAATTAATATTGAAGATAATGATGCAAAAGCTATCAAAGAATTTGATCGTTTAGCATTAATTAGTGAAGATGTTATTCGTCATATAATCATAAAAGAAGATTAATAAAGTGAGGATATAAAATGAATAAAGCATTTTTAATTGGAAGATTAACAAGAGATCCAGAGTTAAGATATTCATCAAGTAACGCTGCAATAGTTAATTTCTCTATCGCAATTGATAGACAATATACTAATAATCAAGGACAAAGAGAAACAGATTTTATTAACATTGTAGCATTCCAAAAACAAGCTGAAAACATTAAAAAGTATTTAACTAAGGGTTCTTTAGTTGCAGTTGATGGAAGAATACAAACTAGAAATTATGAAGATAAGGATGGAAAAAGAGTATATGTTACTGAAGTAGTAGCTGATAGAGTTCAATTCCTTAGTTCTAAGTCTGATAGTGTAGCAGTAAATACTACCGATAATGTATCTCCAGCTGATTTTCAAAATGAAGCACCTAAAGAAACCAATGTTTCTGATGATGTTTTTGCGGATTTTGGTAACAGTATAGAAATAAGCGATGACGACATTGCATTTTAATTTAATATAGGAGGAATAATATGGCAGAATTTTATAGAAAGAAAAAGAAAATATGTCAAATGTGTGCTGGTAAAAGCGTAGATTATAAAAATCCTGAAATTCTTAGAAAATATATAAATGAAAAAGGTAAAATTTTACCAAGAAGAGTAACAGGAGCTTGTGCAAAACACCAAAGATATATTGCTATGCAAGTTAAAAGAGCTAGAATGATAGCTTTATTACCATTCGTTAACTAAGAGAAACTAATTGTTTTCTCTTTTTGTTTGGAAAAATATATGTTATAATTAAAAATAGGTGATTATATGGAAATTTTACTTAAAGATATTAACGAATTGAAACATGAATTTGATAATATCTGGAGGCTACTTTGACGTAGATAAAAAAATAAAAAAGATAGATGAATTAAATAAAATATATAATGATCCTTCATTTTGGAATGATAGTAGTAATAGTGATAAGGTAATTAAAGAATTAAATTCTTTGAATAGTATAGTTAAGCCAGTAATGGAAATAAAAAATAATATAGAATTATTAGATTGTTACTTTGAACTTTTAAACACATCTAATGAACTATATGATGAATTTGAATCAATATATTTAGATACATTAAATAAAACTAAAAGTTTAAAGACATTGACGTATTTTAATGGTGAATATGATAATTTAAATGCTATATTTGAAATTCATGCTGGGGCTGGTGGAACAGAAAGTTGTGATTGGGTTGTTATGCTTTCTAGAATGTATACTAAATACTTTGATAAAAAAGGTTACACATATCAAGTATTAGATGAACAGGTAGGAGAAGAAACTGGCATTAAGAATATAACTTATCTAGTTAAAGGAACTTACGCATTTGGATATTTAAAAAATGAAAAAGGTGTTCATAGATTAGTTAGATTATCACCCTTTGATGCTAACAATAGAAGACATACGTCTTTTGCGGCGGTTGATGTTACACCAGAATTTGAAGATGATAATAAAATAGAAATAAAAGACTCTGACATTAGAGTAGATGTTTATAGAAGTACTGGAGCTGGTGGACAAGGTGTTAATACGACTGACTCTGCTGTTAGAATAACACATATACCTACTGGTATTGTAGTAACGTGTCAAAATGAAAGAAGTCAAATAAAAAATAAGGAAACAGCTCTAAAAGTATTAAAGAGTAAACTATATCAAATAAAGATAAAAGATAGTCAAGATAAAATTAATTCTATGAAAAGTGATCATAGTGGTATAGTATTTGGTTCTCAGATAAGAAGTTATGTACTTCATCCATATTCAATGATAAAGGATCATAGAACAGGATATGAAACTTCTAATGTTAATAAAGTATTTGATGGATATATAGATGAATTTATTGAAAGTAATTTAAGAGGTGATGTAATAAATGAGACTGTTTGAAAAGATAAAGATTAAAAAAGCTGAACTATTAGCTAGAAAAGTAGAAGGTGCACATTTATTTAAAAGATATTTCTTTCTTATAATAGGTGTTACATTATATGCAATATCATATAATCTATTCTTCTATAAGAATAACATAGTTTATGGTGGTGCAAGTGGTATATCTATAATATTAAAAAATGTACTAGATCCATACATAGCTTTATTTATTTTGAATTTATTTTTCTTAACGCTGAGTTTTTTCTTACTTGGAAGAAAGCAGACAATAAATTCATTAGTAGGTTCTCTTTTATATCCTTTAATGATTAAATTGACCTCAAATATAGGTAATTACATTACTATTGATAATGATAATTTATTACTAATATCCATAATAGGTGGCGTATTAGTAGGGTTTGCTTCAGGTACTGTATTTAAAAGTGGATTTACTACTGGTGGTACTGATATATTAAATCAAATAGCTGCTAAATATTTCAAAACTTCTATTGGAACAGCTATGCTTATGACTGATGGTCTTATAGTGATAGTAGGGGGATTCTTCTTTGGTTGGACAAAAGTTTTATATGCAATGATAGTGCTATACATAATAAATATAATGGTTGATAAAGTTGTTTTAGGAATTTCTAATAATAAGGCAATATATATAAATACGACAGAAGAGGATTTGGTTTCCAATTATTTACTTAACGGGCTTAAATTAGGTATTACATTAATTGAAACAAAAGGTGGATATACTAATAAAAAAAATCAAATGATTATGTGTGTTGCACCAACTAGTCAGTATTTTGAAATAAAAGAGGGTATATCACAGATAGATCCTAAAGCTGTTATATTAGTTACTGATGCATATCAAGCATCTAGAACATATCATGATGGTTATACAGAAATAAATTAATATTAAGGGAAGGCGAAGTAAATGGAATTTATTAAGTTTAAGGATGTTGAAAAAACATACAAAAATGGTGTTAATGCAATTTATGATTTAGATTTAGACATTAAAAAGGGTGAGTTTGTATTTGTAATAGGAGCTTCAGGTTCTGGAAAATCTACTCTTATTAAAATGTTATATAGAGAAGAAAAACCTACTAAAGGAGAGATTTATTTAGGTGGAATAAACGTTGCAAAGGTTAAAAATAGTAAAGTTTATAAATTAAGAAGAAAAATAGGAATAGTATTTCAAGATTATAAATTATTACCTAAATTAACTGTTTATGAAAATGTTGCATTTGCTCTTGAAATATATGGACTACCTACTAATGAGGTTAGAAAAAAAGTATTAAAAGCTCTTGATTTAGTAGGATTAAAATCTAGAACAAAGAGTTATCCAAATGAATTATCAGGAGGTGAACAACAACGTGTTGCAATAGCTCGTGCAATAGTTAATTCACCTAAACTATTAATATGTGATGAACCCACTGGTAACTTAGACCCAGATACTAGTTTAGAAATTATGAAAGTAATTGAAAAGATAAATGAACTTGGCACTACCATAGTTATGGCAACTCATGATAGAGAAATGGTAAATAAAATGAAAAAAAGAGTTGTTTTATTAGATAATGGTAAATTAGCAAAAGATTATGAGAAGGGAAGTTATATTGATCATGAAGTTAATTAGAATATTTAGGAGAAATATAAGAGATGCATTTAAAAGCGTTGCTAGAAATTTAAGTTTGTCGATAGCTTCAATATCTTGTATAACAATTACTTTATTAATAGTAGCAGCAGCATTAGTTGCGGCATCTAATATAGAAAACGTAACTAATTTGGTTAAAGAAGATTTTACTATATATGCATTTATTGATTATGAAACTACTGATAATGACATTAATAACTTAAAAAGTGATATTGAAAAGTATGATAATGTTTCATCTGTTACATATGAATCAAAAAAAGATGTAGCACTAGAAATGAAAGATACTTCTAGTCAATTATCAGGTATTATAGAAAGTTGGTCTGATGATACTAATCCTTTATATGATGTTTTTAAGGTAAAGGTTGATAAAACAGAAGAAATAACTAAAACAGCTAATAAAATAAAAGAAAATGAAAAAATTGTTGATGTTAGATATGGACAAGGTATGGTTGAATCTTTGATGACTGTATTTAATGTTGTTGAAAAAGGAATTGTAATAGCAATGATTGCACTACTTTTAGTAACATTATTCTTAATATCTAATACAATTAAAATAACTATATTCTCAAGAAAAAGAGAAATAGAGATAATGAGATTGGTTGGAGCTTCTAACTTTTCTATAAAACAACCATTTGTTATAGAAGGTTTAATATTAGGATTTTTAGGATCGTTAATACCAATAGGAGTAACAATTTATGGATATTCTGCTTTATATAAACACTTTAATGGACAATTATTCTCACCATTCTTTAGATTAGTTAATGCTGAACCGTTTGTTTACATAGTATCATTAATATTATTAGCACTAGGTATTATTGTTGGTATGTTTGGTAGTTATAGAGCAGTTAGAAAGTATTTAAAGATATAATGAGTAAAAAAATATTAACGTTTTTACTAGTGCTTTTAACTCCATTTATGATAGTTAATGCTAAAGAAAAAACTATTGCAGAGTGGGAAAAAGAATTAAACAAAGTTCAAAAAGAACTTGATGAAACAAATGCAAAGAAAAATCAAAATGAAAAAGATATTAATAATACAAAAGCAAGGATTAATTCAATATATTCACAAGTAGAAAGTATAAATAAGGAAATAGAAGATAAATCAAATGAAAGTATTGAGTTAGGAAAGAAAATTCAAGAGAAGAATAATGAATCAAAAGATTTGATGAGATATTATCAAATTTCTTCTTCCGGGTCTGTAGTTTTAGAATATTTAATGGGTGCAAAAAGTATCTCTGATTTAATATATAGGTTATCTATAACAGAACAAATAACTTCATATAATAAGAAAAAAGTTTCAGAAATGAATGCTCTTATTGAAAAGAATAATCAAGTTAAAGAAGAATTAGCTAGCAAGAAAACGGAACTAGCTAAGTTAGAATCAGAACTAAATGTTCAAGTTGCAAACTTAAATAAGACAAAAGAATCATTAGATAGTGAAGGACATTCTTTATCTGAATCAATAAAGGAAATGCAAAACTCTATAAACTATTTGAAAAAATTAGGGTGTAAATCAAATGAAACTCAAACAGCATGTTTAAATAGAAAATATAGTGGTGGTTATTTACCATCTGGTTCTACTTTTTATAGACCTACTTCATCTGGAAGAATATCTAGTGAATATGGTTGGAGAACCTTGTATGGTAGTCCTAATAATCATGCTGCAATTGATATTTCAACACCTATAGGAACATCAGTTTATTCAGTATCATCTGGACGTGTTGCTAAAGTTATTTATAGTAATAAAGGTGGTGGTAACCAGATAATAATTCATCACATGATAAATGGTAAATATTATACTTCATATTATTGTCACTTATCGGCAATTAATGTTTCTGTAGGATCAATAGTTACTAAAGATACTGTAATTGGTAAGAGTGGTAATACTGGTAATTCTACTGGACCACATTTACACTTGGGATTGGCTAATGGTAGATGGTATACTGATTATTATTCATATTATGGAAGTAATGGATTCATTAGTCACTCATTTAATCCTAGAAACGTTATAGTATTCCCTCCAAAAGGAAGCAGTTATTCAAATAGATAATGTATATATAATGTAATGATATTTTTTAGGTGACATATACTTTATGTATTATTGTCACTTTTTTGTTTGATGTTCTAAGATTTGCAATTAAAATAAATGATTGTAATTTTTCTAAGGTTTATGTTATACTATAATACAATCAAAACTTTTTAGTAATTAATATGATTTTTTTCAGGTGGGGGATTAAATGTATGATAGAAAAGTATAAATTAGAAGAATTATTAAAAAAATATAATATAAATATTAATGTGGCGTTAAATGAACAACTATTGAGTCGTGGAGAATACCAAGAAATAGATGATACTTTAGATTACTTAATTAATGAATTACATATAGATAGAAAAAATATAGAAAAATGTCCTAGTGTAATGTATTATTCTGTAGATAATATAAAAAAGAATGCTGGGTTTTTAAAAAAATCAAAAGTAAATTTTGATAAAGTAGAAAAATGCTTACATGTATTAAGTACTGATAATGATGAATTAATTAAAACATATAATTACGTTTTAACTAATTATGGAGTAGATATAATAAATAAAACAGTAAGTGTGTTAAGTATTCCAACAAGTAGGATAATAGCAATTGAAAATTTAAATATTCCATGTATAAAGAAAAAAGATATAATATCTATTTCAGTTGGTAGAAATGAAATATCTGATATCAAAGATATATCACAAAGCGAAGAATTTAAGGCTCATCCGGATTTATTTACATCAGTTGTATTGGCTCAAGGTAATTTAAAAGAAATAAAGGATATATTAAAAAGCGAAGAATTTAAAAATCATCCGGAATTATTTACATCAACAGTATTAGCTCAAGGCGATTTAAAAGAAATAAAGGATATATTACAAAGTGAAGAGTTTAAAAACCATCCGGATTTGTTTACCTCAACAGTATTAGCCCAAGGTAATCTAAAAGAAATCAAAGATATATTAAAAAGTGAAGAATTTAAAGCTCATCCGGATTTATTTACCTCAACTGTATTAGCCCAAGGTAATCTAAAAGAAATCAAAGATATATTACAAAGTGAAGAATTTAAATCTCATCCGGATTTATTTACCTCAACTGTATTAGCCCAAGGTAATCTAAAAGAAATCAAAGATATATTACAAAGTGAAGAATTTAAATCTCATCCGGATTTATTTACCTCAACTGTATTAGCTCAAGGCAATCTAAAAGAAATCAAAGATATATTAAAAAGCGAAGAATTTAAAAACCATCCAGAATTGTTTACTTCGCGAGTATTAGCTCAAGGCGATCTAAAAGAAATCAAAGATATATTAAAAAGTGAAGAATTTAAATCTCATCCGGATTTATTTACATCGACTGTATTAGCCAGAGGTAATCTAAAAGAAATCAAAGATATATTAAAAAGTGATGAATTTAAATCTCATCCCGAATTATTTACCTCACAAGTATTAGCACATGGTAATCTAAAAGAAATAAAGGATATATTGCAAAGCGAAGAATTTAAAGCTTATCCGGATTTATTTACCTCACAAGTATTAGCCAGAGGTAATCTAAAAGAAATAAAGGATATGTTACAAAGCAAAGAATTTAAATCTCATCCGGATTTATTTACCTCAACTGTATTAGCTCAAGGCAATCTAAAAGAAATAAAAGATATATTAAAAAGTGAAGAATTCAAAAACTATCCAAAATTATTTACATCGACTGTATTAGCCAAAGGTAATCTAAAAGAAATCAAAGATATATTAAAAAGCGATGAATTTAAAAACCATCCAGAATTGTTTACTTCGCGAGTATTAGCTCAAGGCAATTTAAAAGAAATAAAAGATATATTAAAAAGTGAAGAATTCAAAAACTATCCAAAATTATTTACATCGACTGTATTAGCCAAAGGTAATCTAAAAGAAATCAAAGATATATTAAAAAGCGATGAATTTAAAAACCATCCAGAATTATTCACCTCACAAGTATTAGCTCAAGGTGATTTAAAAGAAATTAAAGATATGTTAAAAAGCGATGAATTTAAAAGCCATCCAGAATTATTTACTTCAACAGTATTATCACACGGTGATTTAAAAGAAATCAAAGATATGTTAAAAAGCGATGAATTTAAAGCTTATCCGAAATTATTTACTTCACAAGTATTAGCACATAGTAATCTAAAAGATATTCGAACTTTGTTAGCTTTACCATATTGGCAAGAAGAAAAATATAAAAAGTTACTAACTTCATCTATTGTTGCAAACAGTAGACAAATGATTATTAAATTACCAATACAATTTAAGATAGCAGAAGAGTATGGAATAACTGATTATTTAACAACAAATTTTCTATTAGCAGCACCAAGTCAAAACTATGCCAAAATAAATTACTTACTTGATAACGATTGCCCACTTGTAGAAGATAATAAACTAAATAGAATTTTTTCTTATCAACCTGGTGTATTAAAGAAACAGTTTGGAATAGATTTAAAAGAACTAATGAAGAAATATCCTTTTGATAATTATAAGGAAAATACATTTATAAAATGTCTATCACAATGATGGATGTATACAGTGGTAATTTATCAATGCCATCTTTTCATTTATCTTAATATGGACTTTTAACATTAAAAATGATATAGTAAACTTTAGTAGTAAATAAAAATATTTGTTTTTTTGGGGGGAGAATATGGAAAAAATAAATGCTATAAAGCATTCTGAATTTAAAGAAAAAATTCATCCTTTATTATTAAAAGTTTTAACTTCGAAAGTAACAGGTGAATTAGATTTGGAAGGAAAGTTTCCTAAAGATGGTAATTATTTAATTGTGGCAAATCATTTTTGTATTGAAGATATTCCGACGTTAGGACAAGCAGTAGGTGAACATTTTTATTTATTAGTTAGTGATGAGGATAAAAATACAATTGATGGATTAGGATTGACATTAAATGGTACAGAGTGGGTTCACAGATTAGATAAGGATAGCAGAAGGACATCAAGTAATAATGCCGAAGAAATACTGAAATTGGGAAAAAATTTTGCAATGTATCCAGAGGCCACTTGGAACTTATCACCTAATTTGCTTATGTTACCCATGAATTATGGATGTATTAGAATTGCTTTAAATTCTAACGTTCCAATCATACCAGTTGTTACATCATTTAATGATGAAAATAGACATACTATTATAGGTGAACCGTTTTATCCAACTTCGGATTTAGTTGATTCTATAAATAGATTAAGGGATATTATGGGATCTATGATATATGAAGAAATTCTAAATGAAAATGAAAGAAAATATAAAAATGGTGCTATGGATATTCGTCATAAAATAATAGATGAAAAAGATTATTATTATGAAGAAAGAAAAACACTTGATTTGAATTATTGGAATGATAATATAAATTCTAGGTATGAAGCTTACAAAAGAGCACGAAAGGATAAAAGCAAGGTAAGAGAATTTGAATCACAATTTATCTTTACTCCAAAAACTGACGATTATGCTTTTTTTCAAATATTTAATAGTGTTGTAAGAAAAGATGAGAATGGAATTTATGTTAAAAGAATTTCATCTGAAAAAAATGGATACTATGAACCTTTTATAAAATATTCTGATTTTGATGAAATGTTTGGATATGGTTATAATGAAAAAGTTTTAAAAAATAACCTAAATAAATAAAAGTTGTCGTTATTGATAACTTTTATTTTTTATGTTAATCTTATAGTGAGATATCAAATAACATAGGAGGAATTATGAATCTTATTTTACCAATTTATTCTATATTTTTACTTATTATTTTAAATTTTGCTTTTTTTACAAAGAAAAGGTTGAAGAGTGCCGAAACAAAAACATATTCTATTCTTGTAATTCTAAGTACTTTTAATGTTATTTTTAATATAATTGGAATTTCATTAGGATATTTTGATGGTGTTTCTGATTTTTTGTATACTCTGAATCACTTCGATTTACCGCTTTATTTTTGGTGGTCCTCTATGATGTACATATATTTATTGTATGTTTATATGAATACTAATCAAAAGAAAAAGTTGTATTTTAAAATAAAAAAAATTGTTTTAGCTATAAATGTATTTATTACTATTTTAACAGTATTTTTACCATTTAAAGTTGTTATAACAGAAAGTGCTGGTTATGCAATTGGAACTTGTGTAAATTTGGTATACTTAATTTCTGAAATTTACTTGACTTTATCTTTTATTACTTCTATTTTGCTAATTGCTAGAAAACAATTTAAAAAAATAATACCATTATTTTCTTTAATAGTATTAGGCATGATAGCGGCAATAATTCAAAAAAATATACCATCATTGATAATTATTCCATCGATAGCTGTTTTAGTTGAGTTTATCATGTATTTTACCATAGAAAATCCAGATTTAAAAATGGTAAATGAGTTATTAAGAAACAAAGAATTAGTTGAAAAACAAATGGAAGATAAATCTAGATTTTTATTTGAAGTAACTGAAGATATTAAAACACCAATGAAAAATATTCTAGCAGTATCAGATAAATTTGATAAATTATATGAAAAAGATAAAAAGGATGCTATAAAAATCATTAGAAGTAATGCAAACTCAGTATTATTTAAAATAAATGATGTGTTAGATATATCTTCAATGGATGCAAGTAAAATAAAGATATTTAATAATGAATATAATGTTTATACCTTGTTTGAAACAGTAGAGGGTATTGCAAAAAACTTAAATACAAATAAAAACGTAGACTTAAAATTTGATATAAATTCAGACATACCAACTATGCTATATGGTGATGATGTAAGATTAAAACAGATTTTAATATCAGTTTTGTCTAATAGTATAAGTAACACTAAAACAGGATTTATAAATTTAAGTTTAAGTTCAATAGTAAGATATGATATTGTAAGATTAATTATAAAAATAGAAGACTCTGGATGTGGAATGAGTATAGATAAAATAAATACCATCTTAGATGATAATAGAGAACTTACTAAAGAAGAGGTACAAAAGTTAGATAAACTTGATATGGATTTGGTAGCAACTATTAAATCAATAAAATTATTAGGTGGAAGCTTTAATATAAGAAGTGAAGAAAATAAGGGATCAACTTTTACTATTGTAATAGATCAGAAGTGTGATATAAAGAATAAAACAGATATAATGAGAAATATGGAAAAATATTCATCAGATGTATTTGGTAAAAAAAGAGTACTAGTAGTAGATGATGATAAAGAAGAATTATTTAAGATTTCTGATATATTATCAAAATATAACGTTGATATTAATACTACTATGAGCGGAAAAGATTGTATTTATAAAATAAAAGCTGGAGAAATTTACAACTTGATAATAATAGATGATGAACTTAAAAGTGAATCCGGATTAGGTACTTTAAAAGAATTAATTAAAATAAAAAGATTTAACTCTAAAGTTATTATTATGTTAAACAAAAATAAAGAACATTTAAAAAGTCATTATATAAAAGATGGATTTGATGATGTGATATTAAAGGATGATTTAGCTGAAGAGTTAAAAAAGAAAATGCAAAATAATTTATAAAGGATATAAATAATTATTGAGCTAGGAGGTTACATATGTTTGATTTAGTTTCAAACTTTAAGCCATCGGGAGACCAACCTGAGGCTATAAAAAAGTTAGTTGATGGAATAGAAAATAATAAAAAATATCAAGTGCTTCTTGGTGCAACTGGAACTGGTAAAACATTTTCAATTGCAAATGTAATTAAAGAAGTTGATAAACCAACACTAGTACTTGCACACAATAAGACACTCGCAGGACAACTTTATTCAGAATTAAAAGAACTATTTCCTAATAATCATGTTTGTTATTTTGTATCATATTATGATTATTATCAGCCTGAAGCATATGTTCCATCTAGTGATACATATATAGAAAAAGATTCATCTATAAATGATGAAATAGATGAGCTAAGACATTATGCTACATCTTCACTTATAAATAATAAAGATGTAATAGTAGTTGCTTCTGTATCTTGTATATATGGTATAGGTGACAAAGAAGAATATGAAAATCATATGCTTACGTTAAAAGTAGGTGATGAAATAGATAGAAATATTATTTTATCAAAATTAGTTGATATGATGTATGAAAGAAGTAATTTGGACTTTGTAAGGGGTACATTTAGAGCTAAAGGGGATGTCATAGAAATTATACCAGCATATGAAAAATCACATGGAATTAGAATAGAATTATTTGGTGATGAAGTGGAAAAAATTTCAGAATTTGATGTTTTAACTGGAGTAGTTATTAATGATAAAAAATTTATTTCTATAATGCCAGCTTCACACTTTGTAACTAGTGAAGAAAAATTAAAAAAAGCCATTGTAAACATTAAAGATGAGTTAGAAGAAAGACTAAAGTATTTTAAAGATAATGGGAAATTATTAGAAGCTGAAAGATTAGAACAAAGATGTAAATATGATATAGAAATGTTAGAAGAAACTGGTTTTTGTTCTGGAGTTGAAAACTATTCAAGGCATTTAGCACTAAAAAAAGAAGGAGAAACTCCTACTTGTTTATTAGACTTTTTTCCAGATGATTATTTGATGGTTATTGATGAATCACATGTAACTTTACCTCAAGTTAAAGCTATGTATAATGGAGATAGGGCAAGAAAACAAATGCTTGTTGATTATGGTTTTAGACTTCCATCAGCTCTTGATAATAGACCTCTTAAATATGAAGAATTTGAAGAAAAATTAAATCAGGTAATATATGTTTCGGCAACACCTGGTGATGAAGAACTATCAAAAGTAAATAACGAGGTTGTAGAGCAGATAATAAGACCTACTGGATTATTAGATCCAACAATAGAAGTTAGAAAGTCTTATAATCAAATAGATAATTTAATGGAAGAAATACAAAAACAAATAAATAAGGGTGACAGAACACTGGTTACTACTTTAACAATTCGTATGGCTGAAGAACTTACTTCTTATTTAAAGAATCTTAACATAAAGGTTGCATACTTACATAGTGAAGTTAAGACATTAGAAAGACTTAAGATAATACATGACTTAAGAGAAGGAAAATATGATGTATTAGTAGGTATTAACTTACTTAGAGAGGGTCTTGATATTCCAGAAGTTAGTTTAGTTGCAATTTTGGATGCTGATAAGCAAGGTTTCTTAAGAAGTCACAGAAGTTTAATTCAAACTATTGGTAGATGTGCTAGAAATGCTGATGGTAGAGTAATTATGTACGGAGATATATTAAGTGATGCTATGAAAACTGCAATAGATGAAACTAAAAGAAGACGTGAAATACAAATTAAATATAATGAAGAACATGGCATTATTCCTCAAACTATAAAGAAGAAAATAATGGATGTTGTAAGTATAAATGAAAGTGAAGAAAAATCTAAGAAATCTAAAGCTAAGGATACAAAAGCTAATGAGAAAGTTATTAAAAAATTAGAAGAAGAGATGCAAAAGGCTGCTAAAGAGTTAGATTTTGAAAGAGCTATGGAATTACGTGATATTATATTTGAAATGAAAGTAAGTTAAAAGTTATGTTTTGCATAACTTTTTTCTATAATTGAAATCAGTACAAATGTTTGATATAATTATTGTGCAAATTTAATGATTTTATGATAGAATATTAAACTGAAGGTGATTGCTGTGGATAAAATTATAATAAAAGGTGCAAGAGAAAATAACTTAAAAAATATAGATATAGAAATACCAAAGAATAAACTTACTGTAATGACAGGAATATCAGGAAGTGGTAAGTCTTCATTGGCTTTTGATACAATATATGCTGAAGGCCAAAGAAGGTATGTTGAAAGTTTGTCAGCCTATGCAAGACAGTTTTTAGGTGGTACTTCAAAACCAGATGTGGATTCAATAGAAGGACTTTCACCATCTATTTCAATAGATCAAAAAACTACCAATAATAATCCTAGATCTACAGTTGGAACAGTAACTGAAATATATGATTATTTAAGACTTTTATTTGCACGTATAGGTGTGCCTTATTGTCCTAATCATAATATTCCAATATCTAGTCAATCAATAGAAGAAATGACTATGCAAATAATGAATGAAGAAGATGGGACAAAGCTTATTATAATGTCTCCTGTTGTTTATGGGGATAAAGGTACTCATAAAGAATTACTTGATAATTTAAGAAAAGATGGATATGTACGTGTTAAAGTAGATGATGAAGTAAAAGATTTAAGTGAAGAAATTGTACTTGATAAGAATAAGAAACATAATATTTTAGTTGTCATTGATAGAGTTATAAAAAAGCAAGAAGTAAGAAGTAGAATATATGAAGCTATAGAATTGGCTTGTAAATTATCTAAGGGTAAAGTAGTGGTAGAAATACCTGGTAAAGAAGAAATAGTAATGAGTGAATCTTTTGCGTGTCCTCATTGTGATTTTTCACTAGAAGAATTAGAGCCTAGAATGTTTTCATTTAATGCTCCTTATGGTTCGTGTCCTGAGTGTAAGGGACTTGGTTTTAAACAGAAAATAAGTGAAACACTAATTATACCAGATAAAGATAAAACACTTGCTAAGGGTGGTATAGAACCTTTAGCAGGAATGGATGATCAAAACATATACATAAAGAAACTTGAAATAGTATGTGCTAAATATGGTATCGATATGAATAAAAAGATGAAGGATTTAACTAAAAAGGAATTAGATATCATTTTAAGAGGAACGAAAGAACCAATAGAATTTAAGTTTAAAACTAGAAGTGGAAATGTTATGAATAGTTATGAACCTTATGAAGGGGTTTTAAATAACTTAGAAAGAAGATATTTTGAAACCAATAGTGAATTTATAAGGGACTGGTTAGGCAAGTATATGGTTGAACTCACATGTCCTACTTGCTCTGGTAAAAGACTTAAGAAAAGTGTACTATCAGTTTTAATAAATAAGAAGAATATAATTGATTTAACTGATATGAATATAGATAAATTGTATGATTTCTTTGATAACTTAAAACTAAGTAAAGAAAAGGAAGACATAGCAAGGCTTCTTATAAAAGAAATAAAATCTAGATTAGAGTTTTTGCGTAATGTTGGACTTGGTTATTTAACGTTATCAAGAAGTGCTAGCACACTATCTGGTGGCGAAGCTCAAAGAATAAGGCTTGCAACGCAAATAGGTTCACAACTAACTGGTGTTTTATATGTTTTAGATGAACCTAGTATTGGTTTACATCAAAGGGATAATCAAAGATTAATTGATTCATTATTAAAAATGCGTGATTTAGGTAATACTTTAATTGTGGTTGAACATGATACTGATACTATGCTCCAAGCAGATTATTTAGTAGATATAGGTCCTGGTGCTGGAGAACACGGGGGATATGTAGTTGCATGTGGAACTCCAAAAGAGGTTATGGAAAATAAAAATAGTTTAACTGGTGATTATTTAAGTGGAAGAAAGAAAATTGAAGTTCCTAAAACTAGAAGAAAAGGCAATGGAAAATTTATTGAAATTAAAGGTGCAAAAGAAAATAATTTAAAAAATATTAATGTTAAATTTCCTCTTGGCAAATTAATATTAGTAACTGGAGTTTCTGGCTCTGGTAAAAGTAGTTTGATTAATGAAATTTTATATAAGTCACTAGCATTAAATGTGTATGGAACAAAAGTTATTCCTGGTAAACACAAAAGTATAAAGGGAATTGAAAATGTTGATAAAGTAATTGATATAACTCAAGATCCTATAGGTAGGACACCTCGTAGTAATCCTGCAACTTATGTTGGAGTATTTGATGATATAAGAGATGTTTTTGCTCAAACTAAAGAAGCTAAAATAAGAGGGTATGATAAAGGAAGGTTTTCATTTAACGTAAAAGGTGGAAGATGTGAAGCTTGCTGGGGTGATGGAGTTAAAAAAATCTCAATGAACTTTTTACCAGATGTTTATGTTCCTTGTGAAGTATGTGGTGGTACGAGGTTTAACAAAGAAACTTTAGAAGTAAAATATAAAGATAAGACAATATATGATGTATTACAAATGAGAGTGGAAGATGCACTAGAGTTTTTCTCTAGCCATCCCAAAATAAAAAGAAAACTTGAAGTTTTAAAGGATGTTGGTTTAGGTTATATAACTTTGGGTCAAAGTGCTCCAACTTTATCAGGAGGAGAGGCATCTCGTGTTAAATTAGCTAAAGAACTTCAAAAAAAACCTACTGGAAAGAGTGTATTTATACTTGATGAGCCTACAACAGGATTACACAGTCATGATATAAAGAAATTGCTTGCTATATTAAACAGAATTGTTGATAATGGAGATACAGTAATAGTAATTGAACATAATCTAGATGTTATTAAGATGGCTGATTATATAATTGATTTAGGACCAGAAGGCGGAGATTTAGGTGGAGAAATAGTTGCAGTAGGTACTCCAGAAGAAATAGTTAAGTGTGACAAATCATACACAGGGAAGTTTTTAAAAGATTTATTAAAATAGAGGGAAATTTATATAAATAAGGAATAATAAGATAGAAGATATATTACTTTTATCTTATTTTTTGTTGATAATTACATTAGTTTAATGTTAACTTTTATTTAAGTTTAGATGATAAAATAATCACGAAAGGAGATACTATCATGATAAAACCTCTTAATATTTCTTGGAGTGAAACGAAGAAAAATGTTGAATCCGTAATAAAAAAGTACATATATTATAATTTGTCACTAGATAGTAGCTCCGAATTTAAAATTAATAAAGACTTTTCTTATAATATGATTGATGAAAGAGATATAAATGATGCATATATAAGATTATCAAGTGAGGAAATAAAAGATAGAGTAAAATACATAAATTATGTAAGGTTTTCTTATAATAAGTTAAATTGTTGTGAAAGAAAAATAATATACTGGACGTATTTAGATAAGGAAAAAAATTATGATGATAGTTATATAGCGAATAATTTAGGATTTTCTCTTGGTTACTATTACATAAAGAAAAAAGAAACTTTAATTACTTTTGCTTATTCTCTTGGAGTAGAGGAGTTATCAAAAAGAAATTAAAGTTTTTTTATTTAGAATACTTGTATAAGTTGTCGTAAAATTATTTATATAAAATAGTTTTGATATGATATAATTATAATGGTGATTTTATGAAAGTAATTATAGTTGATGAACAAAAGAATAAAAATAATAATAAGAATAATAAAACTGGCAAAGAAATAGAATATAGATTAAATCTTTTTATAGAGTGGTTAATATATATGGTAGGCTATGCTTTAGTATTATTAATTGCATCTAATATATTTAGATCGTTATACGTAGAGAATTTCTTGTATGGATTTTTAGCGGCAGTAATAATATATGTACTAAATAAAACGGTAAAGCCTATTTTAGTTACAATATCCCTTCCGTTAATAGGAATGTCTCTTGGATTATTTTACTTTGTTATAAACGTAATTATCTTACTTATAGTTACATTGATACTTGGCAAGCATTTCTATTTGACTGGATTTATATCACCATTTGTGGTTTCTATATTTATAAGTATTACAAATGTTATAATGGAAGGATTCATTATAAAACCTCTTATTGAAAGGTGCAAGAGATAATATGAGTAAGATTGCAATAAGTATAGGACCCTTATCAATTACATGGTATTCTTTATGCATATTAATTGGAATAGTTTTAGCGTATATTTTAATCATACGTGAGTCTGAAAAATTCGATATTCCAACTTCATTTGCATCTAATTTGATTTTTTGGTGTGTTTGTATAGGAATATTGGGAGCTAGAATATATTATGTTTTATTTAATTTAGATTATTATGTATCATCTCCAATAGAAGCTATTAAGATATGGAATGGTGGTTTAGCAATTCATGGAGGAATATTAGCAGGTATAATAACTTTAGTTATATATTGTAAGAAAAATAATGTAAGTATATTAAAGATGATTGATATATCTGTACCAGCCGTTATTTTAGCACAAGCTATAGGAAGGTGGGGTAATTTCTTTAACAAAGAGTGTCATGGTGGTGTAGTTACTAAGGTATTTTTAGAAAAACTTCATTTACCTAAATTTATAATTGAAAACATGAAAATAAATGGTGTATATTATCATCCTACTTTTCTTTATGAATCTATATTATGTGTAATAGGCTTTTTAATTATGATATTTTTAAGAAAACATATAAAAATAAAAAAAGGAACTATAACATCATTTTATTTTGTTTGGTATGGAATAGTTAGATTTTTTATAGAAGGTCTTAGAACTGATAGTTTGATGTTTGGAAGTTTAAAAGCAGCTAGGTTTGTTTCTATTGCTATGATAATTATTGGAATTGTATTATTTATAGTAACTAATAAAAAGTGTGAATATTATGATAATAGAAAGGAAAAATCCCATGGAAAAAAAGCTTGATTATGAAGTTGCAATAATAGGTGCTGGTCCTGCCGGAATAAGTGCTGGAATTTATTTAAAAAGAGCTGGCATTTCTCCTATTATATTTGAAGGTGAAGCACCAGGCGGAATGCTAAACAAAACTTTAAAGATAGAAAATTATCCTGGTTATACTGATGATAGTGGTCCAACACTTGCTTTTAGAATGTATAGTCAGATAGAAGAATTAAATATAGAACTTATAAATGAATCTGTTTTGAAGATAGAAAAGTATGATGATATATATCAAATTTATGCTAACGATAAAGTGTTTAACGTAAAATATTTAATATTAGCAACTGGTAAGATTCCTAGAAAATTAGATGTATCTAATGCAAATAAATATGAAGGTAAGGGTATATCGTACTGTGCAGTTTGTGATGGAAGTTTATATAAAAATAAAGATGTTTTAGTTGTTGGAGGAGGTAACTCTGCCTTTTTAGCGGCTAATTATCTAAGTGAGATAGCAAATAAGGTATATATAGTTAACAGAAGTTCTAAGTTAAGAGCGGATGAAAAGGAGATAGATTCTGTCATAAAAAAAGATAATGTTGAAATAATTTATAATAGTAAGATAACCGATATTATTGGAAAAGACTATGTTGAAAAGATAATTCTTAATAATGAAAGAGAAATACCTTTAAGTGCTATATTTGTATGTATTGGTCAAGAAGTTAATTCTGCATATTATCAGGCACTTAATCTTGAAGGTGATAATAAAGGAATAATAGTTGATAAAAATATGGAAACATCTTGCAAAAACGTTTATGCAGCGGGTGACATAGTAAGCAAAGATTTATATCAAGTTGTTACAGCTACATCAGAAGGAGCAAAAGCAGCCTTCGAAATAATTAAGAAACATAGAAATGAAGCTAAATAGGCAGATTTTCTGTGTTTTTATTTATTTTATAAAAAACACCTGGATATGTTGAAATAAATTGCTTTGTTTGATATAATCTATTTTGTAATGAAAGTAGGTGATGATATGACTTTTTCAAGTAAAATAAAGCAAGAAATAAGTATAATAGAGTGTTCTAGAGCGGAATATATATCAGAACTTTCAGGAATAATTAGAACTAGTGCTGAAATTAAAATATATAACATTAAAATTCAAACTGAAAATAAGTTTGTTGCAAATCGTATATTTGGGCTATTTAAAATCTTATATGATATTAATCTAAATATATCACTTAGAAAGAATTATAATTTTAAGAAAAATGAAATTTATGTATTAGAACTTAAAAGAGATACGCTTAAAGTATTAAGGGATCTTGGTATAATAAATGATAAGAATGAATTTTTGATGATTCCAAGTGAATCATTATTGTCTGATGAGGAATTAAAAAGAGCATATTTAAGGGGTGTATTTTTAGTATCAGGGAGTTTAAATGATCCTAAAACTTCAAGATATCATTTGGAATTTTTAATTTATAATACAAAGTATGCTAACTTTTTAAACAATCTTTTAAATGATAATAATCTAAATAGTAAGATATTACATAGAAAAAAAGGTTATATGATATACATAAAAGAATCAGAGAAGATAAGTGATTTTTTAAGGCTTATTAGAGCATATAATGGTGTAATGTATTATGAGGAAATAAAGGTATATAGAGAAAAAGTCAATATGACTAATAGACTTAATAATTGTGAGCAAGCTAACGTAGAAAGAACAATTGCTACTGCAAATAAATTAGTTAAGGAAATTAATTATATAAAAGAAAAAAACATGTTTGATTTAATGGATGAAAAATTAAAAGAGAGTGCAGAATATAGGCTTAGGTTTCCTGAACTATCTCTTCTTGAATTAAGTGATGTAATAAGTAAGGAAACTGGTACAAAAATTAGTAAATCATGCTTAAATCATAGATTTAGAAAGATAAAGGAGTATGCTTCTAAGTTAAAAGATACTAAATAATTAAAATAGTCTTTAAAAAAATTAATTTTTTTGGTAAAATGATATTACATATTAATTATAATGGTAAAGTAGTCGAGGGGAAGTGTCATTGTGGGAAGAGTAATTGCTTTAGTAAATCAAAAAGGTGGTGTTGGTAAAACTACCACTAGTATTAATTTGGCTGCTTCTTTGGGTGTTTTAAATAAAAAAGTTTTACTTATTGACTTAGACCCTCAAGGAAATGCATCAACAGGTGTTGGAATAAATAAAGGTGATGTAGATAAGAGTATATATGACTTATTACTTGGTAGATGTTTAGCAAATCAGGCTATAGTTAAAACTAATTTTAAAAACCTATCTATTATACCAGCTACTATAAACTTGGCAGGAGCTGATATAGAACTTATTGAAAAAAGTAAGCTAAATCCTGAATTTCAAAAGAATTTTCAGTTGAAATTTGCTATATCACAAATATCTAATTTATATGATTTTATAATTATAGATTGTCCACCATCACTTGGACTTTTAACTACTAATGCTTTAACTGCATCTAATTCTGTACTTATTCCAGTTCAGTGTGAGTTTTTTGCATTAGAAGGTATTATGCAACTTTTAAATTCTATTATGTTAGCACAAAAGAAATTAAATCCTAGTCTTGAAATAGAAGGGGTTCTTTTAACTATGCTAGATTCTAGAACTAACTTAGGATTAGAAGTTGTTGAGGAAATAAGAGGATTTTTTAAAGAAAGAGTATATAATACGTTAATACCTAGACTTATAAGATTGACAGAGGCACCATCACATGGTAAGCCAATTGTAGCTTATGATCCTATGAGTCGTGGTACTGAAGCATACCTTAATTTAGCAAAGGAGGTTATTGAGGCAGATGAAAGAAGAAACAAACAGTAAGAGAAGAGCTCTTGGAATGGGGTTAGAGCAACTATTTAGTACAGAAATGCTTGATTTTGATCAAGTTGAAAAAGATATAGTTAATAAAACTCCCAAAGATGAGATAGTTTTAATAAATGTAGATGAATTAATGAGCAATCCATATCAACCTAGAAAGGTATTTGATGAGGATGCATTAAAGGAATTATCAGAATCAATAAAGGAACATGGCGTATTTCAACCAATAATAGTAAAGAAAAGTGTTAAAGGTTATAATATAATCGCTGGTGAAAGAAGAGCTAAGGCAACTAAACTTGCTGGTTTAACTCAAATTCCAGCTATTATAAGAGATTTTACTGATGATGAAATGATGCAAATTGCACTTTTAGAAAACTTGCAAAGGGAAAATTTAAGTGCTATAGAAGAAGCTAAAGCTTATAAGTCTATCATTGAATCTCTTAGAATAACTCAAGAAGAATTAGCTAAAAAATTAGGTAAATCAAGAAGTCACATTACTAATATGCTAGGACTTCTTAGACTTCCTTTAAGTGTTCAAGATATGGTATTATATGGAAAAATATCAATGGGACATGCAAGGGTATTAAGTAAGTTAGAAAATCATAGTCAAATTGAAGATTTGGCTAATAAAGTAGTAAATGAAAACTTAAGTGTTCGTGAATTAGAAGAGATTTCAAGTAATAATGATATGACTAAAAAGGTAGTAATTAATAAGCCTAAAAAGAGTAAAGAATACAAATATGTAGAAGATGCAATGAAAGAAAAACTTGGAACTAAAGTTTCTATATCTGACAATAAGATAAAAATATCATTTGCAACAAAAGAAGATTTAAATAGAATTCTTGAAATACTTGATGTTGAAGTAGAGTAGGATGTGATAATATGAAATTATTTGGAATAGAAATTGCAAAAGAATTAGTTCCAGTAATAATTATAGTTGTAGCTTTCTTGGTTAATAAGATATTACAATTTATAATAAAGAAAACTTTTGATCCATTAAAAAAACATAAGAAAATTGATATTAAAAAGGTAAAAACTACTAGAAGTATATTATGTAATCTTACAAAGTATATTGTGTTAGTAATTGCTATATTTTTAATACTTAGTTATTTTGGTGTTAATACAACTGCAATGGTAACTGGTGTTGGAGTAGTAAGTTTAGTTATAGGACTTGCATTTCAAGATATGTTAAAAGATATTTTAGTTGGTATATCAATTATTTTTGAAAACCAATTTTCTGTTGGTGATTATGTTAAAATAGGGAATTTTAGTGGTACTGTTATATCGCTTGGTATAAAGACGACTAGAATTCAAGCATATACGGGTGAAGTTAAAATAATTTCTAATAGAAATATAGTAGATATAATTAACTATAGTATAGATAATACTTTAGCTGTTGTGGATATAGGTGTTTCCTATGAAGAAAAGATAGATAGAGTTGAAAAAATACTTATGGTTTGTGCTTCAAATATTAAAGATAAGATACCTAATTTAGTTGATGATATTACTTTACTTGGTGTTCAAGAGTTGTCTGATTCTTCTGTTATTTTCAGGATAACTGCAAAGTGCAAACCAGCAAAACATTTTGAAGTTGAAAGAATATTAAAAAAAGAATTTAAGAATTGTTTAGATAAAAATGGAATAAAGATTCCTTATCCGCAAATAGAGGTTCATAATGATTAATAAGTATGATATTGGAACGATTGTTCAAATGAAAAAAACGCATCCTTGCGGGTGTGATAAGTTTAAAATTGTTAGAACAGGTGTGGATATTAAAATCACATGTGAAAAGTGTGGTAGAACTATAATGCTTGATAGATTAAGCTTTAATAAAAGGGTTAAAAAGGTGTTGGAGGTGCAAAATGATTAAAAATAGTAAAATAAAACGTTCGTTTCATCCGGTAATGTTTTTCATTTATTTATCCATTTTAGTTATTATAATAAGTGGAATTGCGGATGCTCTTAACTTACAGGTTACTTATGATAGATTAACTACAATTTCTGGTGAAGTATCAACAACAACTGTTGCTGTTAACTCTTTACTAAGTTTAGATGGTCTTAAGTTTCTACTTACATCAGCATACTCTAATTTAAATGAATTTATGCCACTTGGAATGTTTTTAATAGCTACAATAGCTTTTGGAATAGCATTAAATTCTGGTTTTATTAAAGTATTATGTAGGAATTTAACAAGTAAAGTGCCAAAGTTTGTATTAGTATTTTTATATGCTTTATTTTGTGTATTATTTAGTATAGATAGTAATTTAGGATATGTAATTTTACTTCCAATCGGTGCTGTTTTATTTATGGCAATGAATAGAAATCCAATAGGAGGTTTAGCTCTTGGATTTGCTATGACATCAGCAGGACATGGCATTGGATTATTTGCAACTTCTTTGGATTATAATTTGCAAAGTTATACAGAAGCTAGTGCTAGATTATTAGATAGTGAATACACGGTTTCATATGGTTCAAACTTAATATTTATGATTATTATTTCAATCATAATTTCAGCAGTATGTACATTAATTTGTGAAAAATTACTAGTTAGAATGTTTGGTAGAAATCAAATTGAAGATGATAATGAAACTATGCTTGATGAAAAGACAGAAAAAAAGGGAATTATAGGTGCATTAATAGCTACTATAGTAATAATAATACCAATAATTATTATGCTTATTCCTTCATCAGGTGATGGATTTGTAGGTTTATTACTAGATAAGTCACAGTCTAATTATATGCAAATGATATATAGTAGTGATTCACTATTCATTGCTAATATAGTTCCTATTATATCACTTATAGTAGGAGTTCAAGGCTTTGTATATGGTGTAATAGCAGGTACTATAAGAAAAATAAGAGATATGGTTAATTTTTCAACTGACTACTTAAAAAAAGTTGGTGGTGTATTTGTAATAATATTTTTTGCATCACAACTAGTAGCTATAGTTAGAGAAACTAATTTAGGTACTATAATAACTGCATCATTATCAAATGTTGTTGCAGCATCTAATTTTTCGTTTATACCGCTTGTATTAATTATATTTGTATTTACTATGATCTCAAATGTATTTTATACTGGCTCTGTTGCAAAATGGTCTATTATGGCTCCAAATATTATGAACGTTGTAATAAAAGCTAATATTACTCCAGAATTTGCTCAATTAATATTTAGAGCTGGGGATTCTATAACTAATATGATAACTCCTTTATTTGTATATTTTGCAATATTTGTAGGTTTTGTTGAAGTATATACTAAAAATAAAAATGATATTAGTATAAAAGAGTGTTATAGAGCAGTAATTCCATATTTTTTAACTGTAATGCTAGTATGGATAGCAATGATAATTTGTTGGTATGTTATAGGTCTACCAATAGGTGTTGGAATATATCCTACAGTATAATATAAGATAATTTAATGGAATTTATATAGTAAGGAGAATTATGGTTTATTTATTGATTTATAAATAAAGTGTAATTCTTTTTTTATAAGGAGGCATATTTTGGACAAACAAGATTATATAAAAAAAGTAGATGAAAAGATAAGTGGTAGTGCAAAAGATATATTATTAAAACAAATCGATTTGTTTTATGAAGCTACTAACAACTATAAACAGATATCCCGTAATTTTAAAAAAGGAGATTTAGTTAAGTTAGATAAAGGAACACTTCTTCATGGAACTTATAAAAATATTGAAGGGTTAGAAAAGATAGCTAAAGAAGGATTAATTTGTGACTTATTTTCAGATGGAAGAAAATCTAAATACCCTATGACGGTTGGGGTTTGGAATTTAAAAAAAGATTGTTTATTAAAAGATTATATTGATTTTTATAGTGGTGGAACTATTATGTTTAAGGGTGAAAACTTAAAAGAAACCGCTGTAATTCCATATAGTAAAATGTCTGATATTATAAATATTGTAATAAGAAATGATTATTTTATGTGGTCTATGGAGCAGACTAAAGAAGCTAGATTTATGCCTAGTTATCAACAGAAAAATGTACAAGTGGGTATTATTTTTGATGGTAACAATAAATATGCAAAAGAATTATTAAATGGTGATATTTTAAATAATAACATAAGTGATAAAGATGTTAAACCATTCATAAATGAATGGTATTATGAAAAATTTTTAAATGACAGAGAGAATAAAGATGACTTTTTTACTGATAGAGAAAGTGCAATTATATTTGGGCTTCCTTCATGTTTTATAGAAGGTATTTTAGTTGGTAGAAAATATGAATCTGATGAAAAAATGTTGTCTAAAATAAAAGAACTATTACCAAACTGTTACATTTGTAATTTGGATGGAAAGATAATTGCATAAAAACAAATAAAAAATTAAAGAAGGTGTTTCTAAAATGATAAATTACATAGTAGAAAATGAGAAATCTAATTATAAAGACGAAATAAATAATATAATACTAAGTAATAAGAAAGATATATTTGAGTTTTTTAATTTTCCTAATTTAGATTTATCTTTCAATGTATATATTTATAAAGATATAGATTCTTTAGTTAAAGGTTTAAAAGAAAGAGGATTTAATTGAACTTGTCAATAAAAAGTAGACACTAAAAGAATATTATTTAAACCCTAGTTGAGTTTTATAATCAATTGGGGTTT
>CAKOWI010000011.1 GCA_934122275.1 uncultured Bacilli bacterium
ATTTTGCAATAACTATTTTAAAGTATCTATCGCTTTTTGTATATAGAAATGGTGTCACATCAATTGTAACACTACATAATTTTTTTTCAATTGACATGCCTCCATATTTATGCTATATTTAAGTTGTCTTAATACCATTTAAGATGACATAGAGAGTTAAAATAAAGCTTTAAGCCTAAATGCTCACTTAGTGTCCTGGACTTCTAGAAGTCCATTTTTTTATGATATAAAACAACAAAGAGCTAGTACGACCAAGATATTATTAAGTCTGTACTAGCCCTTTATATACTTTTATTTTAACATACGTTAATGATAAATTCCACTTCTATATATTAATTAATAAAAGAAAGCCAAAAATTTAAGCTTTCTTTTAAAATACTACTTATTATACTTTCCAAGCTCTTCCCTTAGCATTTCCATTGTTTTAGCTGGATTTGCCTTTCCGCGAGTTTTTTTCATAACCTGTCCTACGAAGAAATCTATCATCCTAGTTTTTTCAGGATTATATTCTCTTGCCTGTTCATCATTTTCTTTTAATACTTCCATAACAACATCATGAATTGCAGAATCATCAGTAATTTGCATCATACCTTTTTCCTTTACAATTACACTTGGTTCTTTTCCAGATGAAATCATGCATTCAAATACTTCTTTAGCTTGCTTTGATGATATTGTTTTTTTATCAACTAAATTAACTAATTCCTTTATCATTTGAGGCTTGATTGGAACATCTTCTATTTTAATTTCATTTTCGTTTAAGTACCCCATAAGCATACCAGTTACCCAGTTGCAAGCCTTCTTTGGGTCACATCCTAATGCTACTACATCATTAAAGAAATCAGATACTTCTTTTATTTTAACAAGAACTTCTGAATCATATTTTGATAAATCATAATCATTCATATATTTTTTTACTCTGTCTAATTGTAGCATTGGAATTGTCGCTTTTATTTCCTTTAACATCGCATCAGTTACAGGTGTTGGTGCAATATTTGGTTCTATAAAATATTTATAGTCAACTGCATCTACCTTACTTCTCATATGGAATGTTTCACCAGTTTCATCATCTAGTCTTCTTGTTTCTTGTTCAACAGTTCCACCAGCTTCTAATATTTCCATTTGTCTTTGAATTTCAAAATCTATTGCACGTCCTACGTTATAAAATGAGTTTACGTTTTTAATTTCGACCTTACAACCCAATTCATCTGTATCAGAAATTGATACGTTAACATCGCATCTCATTTGACCCTTATCACTTCTAGCCTCTGATACACCGCAATATACAATAAGAGAACGTAATGTTTCTAGAAAAGTTAAAGCTTCTTCCTTAGAATGCATACAAGGTTCTGTTACCGTCTCAATTAATGGGATACCAGCACGATTATAGTCAATTAATGAATAAGTATCATAGTGATCCAATGATGCAGTATCTTCTTCTAGGTGAATATCATGAATATCAACTTTCTTAATTTCACCATTAACATCAATTTCAAGGCATCCATTAATACCAACTGGTTTTGTCGTTTGAGTTATTTGATATCCTTTTGGTAGGTCTGGATAATAATAGTTTTTTCTATCAAATATTATTTCATCTGGGGTCTTACACTTAAGTGCCATAGAAACTTTTAATGCTCTTTTAATTGCTTCTTCATTAGCTACTGGAAGTATTCCTGGAAAACCTAAGTCTTGATATGCAACATGGCTATTTGGTGCTTCTGTGTATCCATTAATAGCTGGAGAAAAAACTTTTGAATTTGATTCTAGCTCACAGTGAACTTCTAATCCAATTGTTACTTTATACATACTATTTTTCCTCCTTTAATGATAATGGTACAAAACCTATTTTTTCTTCTAACTTTTTAGCAATGTTGAATACTTTATCATCACTCATTATTGGTCCAGTTATATTTATTGCAACTGGCATATTATCAACTAATCCTGATGGAATTGTAATCGATGGAAATCCACCAAAGTTTCCTATTGCTAAATGATTTTCTAGTAGTAAATACTTTTCTGATAAACGATCCATTTCATCATCGAAATGTGGTGCAATTGAACCTGAATTTGGTAATATACATCCGTCATAATTCTCAAATAAACTAGTCATTTTATCTACTATTAATCTTCTAATTCTTCCTGCATTTAGAAATAATTTTTCTTGGTTTTCTTTTTGAAGAATAAAGGATCCAATAACAAATCTTCTTCTAATTAGTTCTGAGAAACCTTCTGTTCTAGTATTTATCATAACTTCATCAGGAGTTAAACCAACTTTTCTATTTCCAAAAGGAATTCCAGTTAAATTAGAATTATTACTAGTTGCTTCAGCACAAGATATTGCCATATATGATGGATAAATTCCATTTAGTATCTTTTTATCTATGCTTTCTTCTTTTACTTCAACACCAAGCTCTTTTAAGTAATCTAAAACCTTATTAAAGTTATCCATATATTTTTTATCGTCTTTTAATTCATCAACTATTTCTTTTATATAAAATAATTTCTTACCTTTAATATCATTATTTAAATTGCTAACTATATTTATATCTTTTGAATTAAATGATGTCATATCGTTAGAATCTATTCCTTTTAGATTATCTATTACATATGCAGCATCTTCTACTGTTTTAGCAAAACATCCTACGTGATCTAAACTTGATGCAAATGCAAATAATCCCCATCTAGAAATAAGTCCGTAAGTAGGTTTATATCCTACAATTCCACCATATCCTGCTGGTTTTCGAATAGAATCGCCAGTATCTGATCCAAGTGCATAAGGTACAATTCCTTTTGCAACAGCGGATGCAGAGCCTGCTGATGAACCACCTATCATACGAGTTACATCCCAAGGATTTCTAACTATTCCTGTATGTCCTGTTGTACCAGTTCCTCCCATTGCAAGTTCGTCAAGCACTGTTTTACCAATTATAACTGCACCACTTTCTTTTAACTTTTTAACAGCAGTAGCATCAAATACTGGAACATAATCCTTTAGTATATTTGAAGATGCAGTTGTAAGTATGTCTTTTGTTGCAAGATTATCTTTAACAGCACATGGTATTCCAGAAAGTACATTATCTGTTACTTCTTTTTCTTTAGCATCATCAAGTATTGTTACAAAACTATTTAGTTCACCCTGATAGTCATGTGCTCTTTTAATGGATTCTTTAGTTAATTCTTCACTTGTTACATAACCATTTTTTAGAGCTTCATGAATTTCTTTTAAGCTTTTATCTAAATAACTCAAACCCATTATTCTGCACCTCCTACTACTTTTGGTACCTTTACTTCATCATAAATTGTTTCTTTAGCGTTTTTAACAGCATCATCTGTTGTAAGTGTGCTATCTGCTACATCTTTTCTTAAATGTGCATCTTTATTCTTAAATGGAAATACCATAGGTTCTACGTTTTCTATTCCATCTATTTGTGTTATTAAATCCATATGTTTTAAGATTGTTTCAAATTCTTTTTCAAAAGCTGGGAATTCTTCTGGTTTCATCTTAAACATTAGTTTTAATGCATAATCTTGTATGTTATCTCTAGTTATTTTTTGCATTTAAATCCTCCTTCTAACTTTTCTTATCTCTTTAAAGTATTATCTTAACTTAATGTGTGTTTCTCTAAGTTGTTCTTCTGTAACTTCATTTGGTGTACCTGTAAGTACGTCTTCACCATTTTGGTTAAGTGGAAATGCAACGGTTTCTCTTACACTTTCTTCTTCACCTAACATCATAAGTGATCTATCTATTCCAAGTGCCATACCTGCATGTGGTGGGCATCCATATTTAAATGCTGTATAAAGTGCATTAAATTTTTTCTTTATGTCTTCCTCTGTATATCCAGCAAGTGAAAATGCCTTTAGTAAAACTTCTGGCCTATTGTTTCTAACTGCTCCTGAAACTAATTCAACACCATTACATACAACATCAAATTGGTCTGCATAAATGCTTAGTGGGTCTTGTGTTTCTAAGGCTTTCATACCACCTCTTGGCATACTAAATGGATTATGCATAAAGTCTAATTTACCAGTTATTTCACTAATCTCATACATTGGCATATCTGTTACAAAGCAAAATTCAAATAGATTGTGATCCATTAAATCTAACTTACGGCCTAATTCAGTTCTAATTAAACCTGCATTTTTGCATACAACATCACGTCTTTTATCAGCAATGAAGAAAAGTACACTTCCGCAAGTTAAACCTGCCTTGTCAAATAATGCTTTTCTATCATCTTCTGTTAAGAATTTATCAATAGGACCTTTAAGTGTTCCATCTTCCATAACTGATATATAGCCAATACCGGGCATATCAATTGATTTAGCATAGTCTACTAATTCATTGAACCAACTATTTGGTTTTGATGCTATATTATCTACTTTAATAGCACGTACGATAGCACCTCTAAATGGTTTAAATTCTGTTTCTTCAAATACATCTGATATATCAATTATTTCAAGAGGGTTTCTTAAATCCGGTTTATCAGTACCATATTTAAGCATTGATTCATTATATGGAATTCTTCTAAAGTGTCCTTCTGTTACTTTTCTTTTGCCAAATTCTCTAAAGAATGCTGGATATACTTCTTCTGCAACAGCCATAACGTCTTCTTGATCTGCAAAAGCCATTTCCATATCTAGTTGGTAGAATTCACCAACAAGTCTTTCTTTTCTTCCATCTTCATCTCTAAAACATGGTGCTAGTTGGAAATATCTATCAAATCCTGATGCCATTAAAAGTTGCTTAAATTGTTGTGGTGCTTGAGGAAGAGCATAAAACTTGCCCTTATGCTTTCTTGATGGAATAATAAAGTCTCTTGCACCTTCTGGAGATGATGAGGTAATAATTGGCGTTGTTATTTCTAAAAATCCTAATTCCATCATTTTGTTTCTTAAGAAGTTGAATGCTTTAGAACGCATAACTATTTTTTCATGAATTTTTGGATTTCTTAAGTCTAAGAATCTGTATTTTAATCTCACATCTTCCGCTACTTTTTTAGATTCATCTATTTCAAATGGAAGTGTTTTTGCAGTATCAGATAATAGTTCTAGCTCTTCTACTACTACTTCTATTTCTCCTGTTAGTATTTTTTTATTTACTGTATCAAGATCTCTTTTAACTACTTTACCAGTTACTTTAATAACTGTTTCTTTTGTTACACCTTTAAGCATAGCATCATCATGCACAACTATTTGTGTTACTCCGTAGTGATCTCTTAAGTCGATAAACATAACTCCACCGTGGTCTCTTATACCAAGTACGAAACCTGCTAATGTTACTTTCTTATCCAAATCTTCAATTGTTAACTCTCCACATGTATTTGTTCTATATGTACTCATTTTTTGTGTTTCCTTTCTTTTATAGAGTTTAAAAAAACAGCAAATCATCCCATAGGGACGAATAGCTGTTTATATCCGTGGTACCACCCAGTTTACTATTTTTAAATAGTCACTTTATGAAACTTTAACGGGTTATCTTCCGTCTTAGCCTACTTTAGTTAAATTTCGGTAAGAAGCTCCAAGGTGTTCTTTCATCAAATTATCTTACCAGTATTCCACCATTACCAGCTCTCTATAAAGAAATCATTTAATTACTTTTCCTCATCAACGCAAAATAAATATATTAAGATTATATCATAAATTTCAAGGTTTATAACAAAAAAAATAAAAAAAGTAACTAAATAAGCTACTTTTTATATCAAAATGGCGCTTCAAGTAGGACTCGGACCTACGACCTGCCGGTTAACAGCCGGATGCTCTACCAACTGAGCTATTGAAGCAAAAATGGCGCTTCAAGTAGGACTCGGACCTACGACCTGCCGGTTAACAGCCGGATGCTCTACCAACTGAGCTATTGAAGCAACATTTTGCATTTCTCAAGTGGAAATACAAATCAATTATATAGTTATAAATGAGCTTTGTCAATATTTTTTTATTTATTTAATATATTTTATGTTACAGTTTTTTTATTTATTCTTCATTTTTGAATTTTATGTCATATTTACTAGGACCATTTATTATATTTCCATCTATATCAAATCTAGAGCCATGGCAAGGACAATCCCAAGTTTTATCAACTTCATTAAAAGTGAGAGGACAATGCATATGTGGGCAAGTATTTAAAACTTTGTGTGGTATACCTTTTGAATCATAGTAAATTCCTATTCTGTTTTTTCCTTCATTAGTAACTAGCACTTTATTCTTATACCATTTAGGATTTCTTACAATAGAGTTAAATATATATGATTTTGCATTAGAAAATAAAACGTCTAGCATAAAGTTTTTGGTTTTCTTTATATTTATTCCTCTATCTATTTTAAATATATTCTCATATTTATTACTTTTATTCATAATTAAATCTGATATGATTTTAGCAGCTATTGTTCCATTAGTCATTCCCCAGGTATTATAACAAGTTCCTATATACACATTTTTATTGTCTTCTGAAATTTTACCTACTATAGGAAGATGATCTATAGTCATAATATCCATATTAGTCCATACATAAGTAGGTTTTTGCCCTGTTATTTCTTCAGAATTTAAGATGGCTTTGTTATAATTTTCTTTATAATTTATTCTATCGCATATTTTGGATGATTCAGTTAAGTAGACTAAATACTTAAAATCATCCTCATAGTATCTTAAAGATATAGATGGTAAGTTAGTATTTATCATATTAATTTTTTTAATATTATCAACTTTAGTTGCCGTTAAGTAAGACTTTTCTAAGTACGTTTTAAAGGGTATTAAACCTGGAAAGATAAAAAAAGGTATTCCACACGCTAAAACTATCTTTTTTGTCTTAATTTCAAATTCATTTACTTTTACAATGTAATGATCATCTTCCTTTAATATCTTAGTTGCTATACTATTTTGATATATTCTAATGTTTTTACTTCCTTTTATTTTCTTTACTAATGCATCTTGATATTTAACTGGATTAAATACATATGCATCTTTAACTTCGATAGCTCTTTTTACTTTAATGTCATTAATGGTGTCTTTTATTTCGTATTTTACGTTTAATTTTTTTAGTACCTGTTCTTCCCTATCAAATTTTTTCAGTTCTTTTGAATAATTTGTGAAAGTTATAGAATTTGAACTTACTAAATCACAATCTATATTTTCTTTCTTTATATTTTTCTTTATTAATCTAATTGCTTCTTTTTGGGACTCATAATACTTCTTAGCAGTTTCAAAATCATAAACTGATTCTATTTTTTCATACATCAAATCTTGTAAGTAAGTTATTTTTCCAGTATTTTTCGCAGAGGCATTGTTATATAAATTACTTTTATCAATTAGTGTTATATCAAAATTAGTATCAATTAAATTATAACAAGTTGTTATCCCTGTTATTCCAGCTCCTATAATTAATATATCTGTTTCCATATTTTGATCAATTGTCTTATCATGCATTATTTTACTGTATTTTTGCCATAAGCTTTTTTTCATAGTATCACCAAATATATTATGTTTATAAAAAGAATTTTACATACAAAAAAACATCCATTACTGGATGTAGAATTCTTGGTTGCGGGAGAAGGATTTGAACCTACGACCTTCGGGTTATGAGCCCGACGAGCTACCAGACTGCTCCATCCCGCGATGTGATGTAAAAAATTAAATGGCGGAGGAAGAGGGATTCGAACCCCCGCGCCAGTTGCCCGACCTCCCGGTTTTCAAGACCGGTCCCTTCAACCAGACTTGGGTATTCCTCCATATCACTATTATTATATGTAAATAATCTAAACATATAACACCTAAATAGCAATAAGATTATAACACTACGCTTTTGGTTTGTCAACATACATTTTGATTATTTTTAAATGTCGCCAACTTTAAATATAATCTTTTTTGTCATTACACAAAAAACAGGCACTATCTTTGTGCCTGTATGAATATGTCACTCTCAATCACTCAGAATAATAATTTCGTTTAGTATTCCTTTAAATTGACGTCCATTTGATTCACCACCAATTTTATTTAATCTATATTAGTTATCGTTATTTTAATTTAATATATAAGTTTTTGTTTCTGTTTTTACTCTATAAATATCGCCTCACTTTCTACTTTTAAGTATAAACTTTAATTATTAAAATACTATGCTTTTTTTATTAAATATTATTAAGAATTTTTCAACAAAAAAAGATGAACCTTTATTCATCTAATTTTCTTATGGTGCCCGAGGCCGGACTTGAACCGGCACGAGGTATGAATCTCGCAGGATTTTAAGTCCTGTGCGTCTACCAATTCCGCCACTCGGGCAACAATGGTGTCCAGTACGCGATTTGAACGCGTGACCCTCTGATTAAAAGTCAGATGCTCTACCGGCTGAGCTAACTGGACATACTATTAAAAATTTGGTTGCCTCGGCAAGATTCGAACTTGCGCATGTCAGAGTCAAAGTCTGATGCCTTACCACTTGGCGACGAGGCAATCTAAAGTGGTGGGGAGAGATGGATTCGAACCATCGAACCCGAAGGAACAGATTTACAGTCTGCCGCGTTTAACCACTTCGCTATCTCCCCAAAAAATGGTGCCGAAAGCAGGAATTGAACCCGCAACCTACTGATTACAAGTCAGTTGCTCTACCAATTGAGCTATTTCGGCAAATAATGGTGGACGCTATAGGACTCGAACCTATGACCCCCTGCTTGTAAGGCAGGTGCTCTAACCAACTGAGCTAAGCATCCATATACGTCAGAACGTATATAAATATATCAGTATTTTCAGATATTGTCAAGTAAGTTTTATAAATTTTTGTTAATCTCTTTAATTTTTTCATTAATCCAGCTTGGTAAAGCTGACTTTAAAAGGTAAAATCCGAAAATAGTTTCTTTAATTTTTCTGCTTTTTTTATTTTGTAAATTCCCATTAACTTCTTTTACTGATAGTTTTAATTGATTGCTGTGGATAAAATCATCAATTATTTTTACATCAATTACATCGCCTACATCTATAAAATCAGTTATATCTCTTACATATTTTTTCGTTATCTCAGAAATATGTATAAGACCACTATATTCTTCATCTATCATAGCAAAAGCACCATATTTTTCAATTGCTGTGATTCTAACCTTAACAACATCTCCTTTCTTATATTTATTCATGATTACACCTCTGCCTACATTATAACATAACTTTAAATGCTTTACAAATACACTTTACTATAACTATAATTTGACGTATAATTGTTTTGGTGATTGACATGAAAACTGAAGATAAAATAAGAGAAGTATTAAATAAAATTAGACCTTACTTAATTAACGATGGCGGAGATGTTGAACTAGTAAAATTTGAGAATGGTATTGCATATGTAAAAATGATGGGGGCATGTGCCAACTGTATGTTTTCGGATATTACAATTAGCAATAACGTTGAAGAAATACTATTAGAAGAAGTACCAGAAGTAATAAAAGTTTTAAACATAAATGAAGAAGTTTAATAAGAACTTCTTTTTATTATCCAATCAATACCTGGTATATATCTATTATATAGTTTGGTAAATAATATATATACATCTAATAAAAACTTTTCGTATGCGTCTGATTTTATTATTATATTTTCTATAATATTATCATCTAAATCTTTATTTACAATTTCATCATATATATCAAAAAAATAAGATGGATATAATAGTCTTCCATAAAATAGTAATGCCTCTTTATATGATAATGAATTATATTTAAAGTACTCTTCTATTAAACTATATGCATCTTCATCTTTAAAAAAGGCTGATTTTATATATTCACATGCATCCCTTATTCTATAATCATACACAAACTCAGTTGGATTATAAAGTGAATAAACTGTATCTGAAGTACTTATTCTTTTATGACAAATACAAGTTAATGTATTGTCATCAGTTTTATTTGCACTCCTAACATATGCAATTGCATTTTCTGCAAGTCCAATATAGTAATTAGCATAGTTACATAGCACAGGATGTTTTTTAGATAGTTCACTTATTTGTGATTCAAAGTAGTCATTCTTCATTTCCCATAAGTTTGTCCAATCAGTACGATTTAATACATTACTTACTTGAAGTTCTGTCGTACTATTATTAATATGGCAAATATCTAATAACATTATTCTAGATTTTGGATTTATAAATATTTCTAACAATATATATGGTACGTTATTTATATAAGTTAATATTTTATTTTCATTATTAATTATTATTTCATGTATTAATAAGTCTTTTTTCTTCATTTGAGTATTTACATTATACAAAGCATCAACGTCGTTTAATGGCCTTTTAAATGGTTCTAAAACATAATTATTATCAAGATATTCAAAAAAATATTTATCATCTTTATGATAAATTTCAGATGGATGTAAACTATAATAATAACCTAATATGTTTTTCATTTATACCACCTACTAAATCTTATGAAAAAATAATTAATCTATACAAAAAAAGAAGCATTATTTAGCTTCTTCTTGTGCCCTTGTTTCCCTTATAACAGTTATTTTAACCGTTCCAGGATATTGCAATTCCTTTTCAACTCTATCTTTTATATCGCGAGCTGTTTTATAACTTTGTACATCACTTACTTTATCAGGTTGTACAATTACTCTAAGCTCTCTTCCAGCTTGCATAGCATAAGCTTTTTCAACACCATTAAATTCAGTTGCTATATTTTCTAATTGTTCTAATCTCTTTATATAATTTTCAAGAGAATCATTTCTAGCCCCTGGTCTTGATGCTGATAGACTATCTGCTATCGCAACTAAAACTGAAATAATAGAAGTAGGTTCTTTATCACCATGATGTGATTCTATAGCATTCAAAACGATTTCATCTTCGCCATATTTTTTAGCCAATTCAGCACCTATTTGAACATGGCTTCCTTCAACTTCAAAGTCAATAGCTTTACCTATATCATGAAGCAATCCTGCTCTTTTAGCTAATTGAACATTCTCTCCAAGTTCTGATGCCATTATTCCTGCTAAATGGGCAACTTCTTTAGAATGTTGTAAAGCATTTTGTCCATAACTAGTTCTAAAGTTTAATTTTCCAAGTATTGTAACTAATTCTGGATCAAGTTTAGTTATTCCAAGTTCAAACATAGCTTCTTCACCATATTCTCTTATTTTAGTATTTAACTCTTTGCAAGTTTTATCATATATTTCTTCAATTCTTGATGGATGAATACGACCATCTTTTATTAAACCCTCTATCATTTGTCTTGCAATTTCTCTTCTTAATGGATCAAAACTAGATAAAACTATAGCTTCTGGTGTATCATCTATTATTAAATCAACACCCGTTACAGCCTCTATAGTTCTAATATTTCTTCCTTCTCTACCTATTATTCTACCTTTCATATCATCGTTTGGTAAAGTAACTACACTAACTGTTTGCTCATTAGTTACATCTGATGCATACTTTTGCATAGATTCAACTAATAAATTCTTAGCTTTTTTATCAGCTTCAAGTTTAGCTTCAGCTTCCCTTTCTTTTATGTAAACAGATATTTCAGAACTCATAGATTCTTCTATTTGTTTTTTTATTTCTTCTTTTGCTTGTTTTTTACTATACCCTGATATTTTTTCTAACTTCTCTAACTGCTCTTTAATAATGTTATTTGCTTCTTCTTCTAATTTTTGAATATTTTTTTGTTTTTCACTAATCGAATTTTCTTTTTCATCTAAAGTTTGCTCACGATTTTGGAGCATTTGATCACGTCTATCTATATTATTTTCTCTTTGTAATAAACGTTCCTCATTATCCTTTAATTCTTTTTTCTTTTCTTTTATTTCTTTTTCTGTATCTAACTTTAGTTTATAAGTTTCTTCTTTAGCCTCTAATATAGCATCTCTTTTTGCTTTTTCGGCCTCTTTCTTCGCTTTTTCAAGCAAGTTATTAGCTTTCTTTTCTTGACTTTTTTTGCTTATAGTCATTATAACAAATGCAATTATTGCACCTAAAAATAATCCAATTATTAGAAGTAATGCATAAACAAAAATGTTATTCATACTTACCTCCAATTATCTATATAATTTATATTATACACCTATATTGTAAACTTTTAGTTTAATATAGTCAAGAAAAAAAATCCTAGCTTTACTTTTGAAAGGTTAGGATTTTATGTTAATTTACATACTCTTTAAATGTTTCAATATCAGTTGTATTTAGTATTTGATATCTAGGTATATGATATAAATCATCATTTCTAGTAGCCTTTTTATATCCGCCTATAAATGCCATTTTAAATCCAGCTTCTTTTACTGTACTACTAACCTTATCATTAGTCGAAAAGAAAGGATATGCAAATGCTAAATTAGAGTCAGAGTTTTCTAAAGACTTTTTTAAATCTGCTAATAAGTTTTCCCTACTAAGACATAATGCCATAGCCTTACCACACTTTCCTTGTTTATGTATATCATAACCATGAGATTCTATAGTTAAATATTTAGAGATGTAATTTTCTTTTTTCCACCATGCTGATATCAAAAATAAAGTACCAGGCATTTTATATTCTTCTAAAATTGGAATTAACTTATTTCCATTAATCTTACTTGTACCCGCTGCTCCATCATCTATTGTAATTAAGACACTTTTTTTAGGTAATTTTATGTCACCATACATCCAATCTTTAAATTCATTTAAAGTAAGAACCTTAAACTCATTATCCCTTAAATAATCTAGTTGCTCTCTAAATTTATCTACTGGTTCACAAATAAGTTCATTACATACTTCAGTTTTTGAATCATAAAAGAAATGATAATTCAAAACTGCTATAGCTTGATTATTATACTTTCTTTCATTATCAAAATATACATTCTTACCATCAATTATTCTTAGTAATTCTTCATCAGATAATTTTCTATTTATTTTATATCTAGATGGAACATCATCATCAATTAAACATACAGAGTTATCATCATTAAAATTTATTTCATCAGTATTTTTATTAATTTTATACTTTTTGTTATCTACATCTGCAAAAACTAAAACAGATTTTTTAGGTAAATTAATTTTTTTATTTTTCCACAATATAAAATCAGATGAATCTATAAATGTATATTTTTCTTTCACAAACTTTTCCATATCTAACAAAAAATCATCATAATAATTTTGCACGTTTTCATAATATAAAATACTTATTCTATCAGTTTCATTTAATAAAGTACCATACTCTTTTTCTACATATTTTTTATCTATATTCATTAATTTTCCACCATAAATAACTTTGTAATACGAATCATCTTTTAAATATACATCATAAGTATCAGATTTATAAAACTCATATTCTTTTTTATTATTATATGTAAGTAAATATTTGTCTTTTGTTTTAATACTTATACCAGTTTTTAAGTAACTGTTATTAATGTTACTTTTATTAATTTCCTTATTATATTTTACTATATCATTATATTTAATGTAATAGCTGCGATTTTTAAGTTTTAAATACGGAAAATTATTATTACTTTTCTTATCTATTTTAAGTAATACATTTTTATAAACCATCCCTATTTTTTTATAATCTAAATCGTTTTTTTCATACAAATAACTTTCTTTTTTTACTCTAACAGCATCATAATTATCATGATATATTCTTAAAAGAATACCTCTAAAAATTAATAAAATAATTATTAAACTAGCTACTACTGATACTAATACAAATAACTTATTTTTCTTTGCTTTATTCATAATGATCTCCTATCATTAGTGATTATATCACTTAATAGGTAAACTTTCTATCATTTAATGTATAATTTTTCTTTATGAATCACTTTATTTCCAAGTTTTATAATTGCAAGGCCTATATTTTCACCTTTCTTATACTTCTTTTTGTCTTTTATTTTATAATCTATTATTATTAAATCCTTTTCATCTTTAGTTATTGGATAAAAATAATCATCTCTTGCATATATTTTCTTATTTGGTAAATTCATTTTATCTTTGTCAAATACCTTTACCATACTATAATTGTTAAATCCATATTCATATAACTCTTTATGATTCTTAAAATCATTACCATCATTTAGTGTTACCACTATTAAATTCATATTATCTTTACTAGCTGATGTAACTAAAGTTCTATGTGCTTTTTCGGTATATCCTGTTTTACCTCCCGTTGTATATTTATAGGTATATAAAAGCTTATTTTTATTTGTCCATACATAAGTTTTTTCATTGGTTTTAACTGTGTGCTTTTTACAACCGGTTATTTTCCTAAAAGTACTATATGAATTAGCATATCTCATTAAAAGTGCCATATCATATGCTGTTGAATAATTCTTTGTTTTTTCATCTAACCCGTGTGGATTGGAAAAAGATGTATTTTTCATTCCTATTTGTTTTGCCTTATCGTTCATACTTTTTACAAACTTTTCTTCTCCTCCTAAAAAGTCTGCAATCATAAGAGCAGCATCATTACCACTTTGCATCATAAGTCCATACACCATATCCTTTAGCTTCATTTTCTCTTTTATACTTAAATATATAGAAGAACCATAAGCTTCTAAAACTTTATCATTTACGGTTACTGTTTTATTTAATTTGCCAGACTCTATTGCTAGAGTTGCTGTCATAATCTTCCTTATGACTACATAGTGATGAATCGGATTCGTCTAAAACTGTCTTATCATAGACAGTTAATTTTTTACCAACTACATTGGCATAAATATCTAATTTAATCTTTCTCCTATCACCATCTATTTTAGATACAACAACTCTTTCAATAAGAAGCCCTACTAACCTTTGAAAAGATTCCTCACTATCTACTTCATTATTTATTTTTTCATCTGTTTCTTTATACTTTTCTCTTAATTGTTTTTCATATAGTTCATCACTTTTTAATTTAATTATTTTATTTTTCAAATTTTCAATTTCTTGTTCTAATTCTTCATTTCTTCGTTTATATTCTTCTTTGCTGACAACTTCTCCTATCAAGAAATCTAATAATTTATTTTTCTTTAAATTAATATCATCTATTTGCTTATATACTTTTTTAATTTCATATTCATAATTCTTACTATTATTTGCCTCTCTGTACAATTCTGATAAATGTTTAATTATCTTTGACCTATCTTCAATCAATTTATCAATTACTTTATGAAAAATATCATCTAATTCACTTTCATAGAGTATAGGGCTTTCACAAGCAGAAAGACCGTGTCTTAACATTTCTCCACATTTCCAACTTATAGTCTTATTACTAGCAGTTAATCTTCTAAATGCAACATTATGATCTGAACATATTAATAATCCACCATAAGTTGTTGTTCTTTTAAATGTTCCCTTATCTTTTATCTTTGCACAATAACCACTTGATTTATTTGCAAGAAGTTCGTTTGCTTTATCCCAAAGTTCTGGAGAAACAATAGCAGGTATTTCCCCTTTGCTATCATAAACTATCCATTCACTTTTCGGTAATCTAATTTGTTTATATGTTCTATAATCTAAATGTTTAACTGTATTTGTACAATAAAACCCTTTATATTTTGGATTAGTAATAATTCTTCTTAAAGTAGTTGTATGTATATAACCACCTTTTCTAGTTTTAAAACCTTTTGCATATAAATAATCTGAAATATAACCTAGCCCGTGTTCTCCTGTTGCATACATTTCAAAAATTATTTTAATCATTTCAGCTTCTTCTTCAATTATTACTAATTTTCCTTTTTCTTTTTTATAACCTGTTATAACATTATTTCCTAAAACTTTTCCTTTTTCAATACTTCTTTTCATTCCAAACTTCACTCTCTCACTTAATTTACGAACTTCTTCTTGAGCAATACTTGCCATAATTGTCAAACGAAGTTCTGAATCTGGCATTATGGTATTTATATTATCGGATTGAAATAAAACTCCAACATTGTTTTCTAATAATTCCTGTGTATATTTGATACTATCTAGTGTACTTCTTGAAAATCTTGATATTTCTTTTGTTAGAATCAAATCAAACATTCCTTTTTTGGAATCATCAATCATTCGCAAAAAATCTTCTCTTTTATTAACACTTGTTCCACTAATACCCTCATCTACATAACCATCAACATAAGTCCAATTTTTATTTTCAGTAATCAAATTTCTAAAGTACATTACTTGATTATCTAATGAATTTAATTGAACATCTTTATCAGTAGATACACGAGCATAAAATGTAACCCTCAAAGGAAGATCATATATGCTTTCTCCACTCGAAATTCTATTTCTAATCTTATATAATTCCACAATGTCTCCTTTCTACCTATCAGCCACTATCACTAATAGGTTTATTTCTTGTTTTACACATCTCTATTAATTTAAGTAATCTTTCATTCACCTTTTTATAAACATCTTCTGTGATTATTTTCTTTTTATATAAGTTTTCATTTAAAATTAATTCAACTTCATAATTAAGTTGTTCACTAGACTTTATCATTTTGTCTCCCTCCATTAAGAATATTATTAAAATTCAAAAAAAAGAACTCTATTGAGTTCCATAACACCTGTCATAATTTAAAATTCAATATTTCTTAATGAAAGAGAATAAACCCTATAAATCATTATTTAAAATATTAAGTTTTCAAATAACAATTTATAGATATATATATAATCCTAATTTTTAAAATTTTGAATTTGCTTTGCTTTTTATCACAATTAATTATAATAATGAAATCTACTTCCTTTATTTTTTCATCACAATTTTTAATTTGAGTCATTAATGCTTGAAAGTTTTCTCTTTCAGTATCCATTTGTGTTGCATCAGACAATTTTCTAGTTATACTTCTTTCAGACATTAAAAACTCATAATTACTATCAAGTCTTCTTACTAATTCTTCTGATATATGTTCCAATGCTTTATCATTATCATTTACTAATCCGAAATAATATCTACTTGTTGTTGTTAAATCTTGTAAATTGTTTTCATGACTTTCAACTACTCCACCCAGTCAAAAAGAATTACTTTATTCATTACAAGCACTATCCTTATAGTTAACATTAATTTCCTTACACTTGTTCATTGATGATTGTAATCTTATTGAACTAACTGCTCTCATTATTGCAAAAACAACAAATATTGTCATTATATAATTTGAATTTGTAAATGCCATAAATATAAATAATATATTACTTATTATTCTGCCTATAAACAATGAAGTTTCTATACTTAAGAAGTATTCAACTTTAAATTCTTTCTTAATTGATTTTATATTTGAAAAATTAGAAACATTCTTTTCGTTAATCAAATCAGTTAATCCTTTTGAAATTGTTTGAAATAAGTTATATAAAACTATTGTTATAAAATTACAATTTAATAACATTATACAAAGTAACATTATTGTTATTGTTGATGTAGAAATCATTAAACTATTATAATATTTGGGTTTAATTACTTTGACAAACAGTAACCCAATTAATGCAGAAATAATACTAAATATTGATGTAAAAATTCCAAGACTAATACTTTCTGAAAACACCTTAATAATATAAATTGTTATAACATAAGATAAAGTTCATTCTGAATATGTAAGTCCAGCACATATCTTTGCTTCAATTATTCTTTTGAATTGTTCCTGATTTTTTGTTCTTCTTCTAAATTCTTTAAAATTAGTTCTATCACTCTTTGGAATGTTATCATCTTTAAAAATATTTGAAAGTATTATTTCTAATATAACAATAAATAGTGCAAATATAGTTGCATTAATAAAACCAGATTTTTGAATTATGCTTGCAAATATAAGAGGAAAGATTATTGAAATGATATTTTTTGTTAAAGTATAAGTACCAATGTATTTTGCTCTATCCCTATTATCAACACCATCAGTTTCAATCATATTATAAACGGAATAATAAAAGCCTTCTTCTAATCCATATAAAAGTCCAATGAAATATATATAATCTACCACTTTTTCTTTTAAAAGAATGATTGAAATAAAATATATAAAGTAAAGAATAATACCAATGCGCATAAATCGTATTCTACCTTTAGATTTACAATGATTTCTCGCAAGAAAAATTACTAGCCAAATTGCTATTACTGAAACTAATTTATAAATTCCAAGTGGTAGTATATTACTATTAGAAACAGTTAAAAAATACAATACTAAAAATACATCTACAAAATTATTCAAAATACCTTTTAATATTCTTAATGAAAAAAGTATTTTATAATTATCAAACTTCTCTCTCATCATATAAATGCTCCCTTAAATAATTAATAACACCATCATTGTTATGATCGAAAGTTATAATATCATTTGCCTTTTCTTGCACTTCTGGCAAAGCATTTTTAAGAGCAACACTATAACCACAATTTTCTAAAACCTCAATATCATTTAACCCGTCACCAAATGCTATAATCTCATCATTATCAATATTAAGATAATTAGCCAATTCTCTTATTCTATTATATTTAGATGAACCTTTAGCCATTATCTCAATCCATTTTCTTTCTGAAAAAGAATCTTGCATAATTACGATTTCTAATTCTGAAAAATCATTAATTAGTTTATTATAAACATCCATAACTGCTTCATTATCTTTCATAGAAATTGCTATATGAGATATATATTTGCAATTGTTTATTATATAATCTTTATCTTTAATAGTTTTTACAATATCACTATTTTCAATTTCATCAGAATATTTATAAATAGTATTTTTATCACAAATATCTATATAACGACAATCTTCACTATAATAATCAAAAATTCTTTTTGCTATTTCTAAATCAATATAATTACTAGAAAGTACACTTGATTCCTTTCTATCATAAACGCATGAACCTGTATCAGATATAATATAATTTGCAAAATCAGCTCCATCTGTTGCCTTTAGTGCCGAAGCGTAAATTCTTCCAGTTGCAATTGCAATAATATATCCTTTATCTTTTAACCTTTTAAAATATTGTTTAGTTGAAGTAGATACTTTTCTATCACTGTTTAAAATTGTACCATCCAAATCAATTACTATCATTTTTATCACAAATATCACATCCTAGTAAGTAACATCATATTAAATCATATCATAAATATTGCTATTATCATATTGATATACAACGTTTTCTAAAAAAAAACACCAAATGGTGTTCTTATGTATTAATTATCTTCTAAATCCGCCAAAAGATTCTGTATCATCATAATCATCTTCTTAAGTCACATCAATAAGTTGTTTTAATAATGATGCACCACCTAATGAAGCTATAACAGATTTTGGATATTTTTTTGCCCAATCTGGCAAATCATCAATACTTTGTTTTTGATCAGATTCAAAAGTCATATCATCTTGTTTTTGTTCATCTAAAAATTGTGTTGTAGATTCAACAGTAGAAAATCTTGCTCTTAATTGATCTAATCTATCGCATATTCATCACTTAAATCTTCATATAACATTTCAGGAATTCCAACACCTTCACCATCTATTTCCATTGAAATTGAATCACCATCTGGCATATATGAAAGCAATTTTTTCATATCCTCATCTGCTGAATACCAACTTAAATTTCTTGTACAAGCTAATTCTACCGAATTACTATTTATTTCACTACTATCAAAGTCAAACCTAACTATTGAATTTGGAATTATCATTTTAGCTAATTTATGAAATTCCTTAGTATGTCCTCCCTTGTATTTTATTTGGAAATCTCCGTCCCAACTCATTTTAAACATCTTCATTTTTTATATAATTTCGTTTTCTGTATTGCTTATACTAGCAAATGTTCTGTTTCTAAGCTCCCTATATAAAGAACTCTTATTAAATACCTCTTCATTTGTTCCTTTTGATACTACTTTTCCTTTATTAAGAACAATTACTCTATCTGCAATTTCCATCATTTCTGGTTTATGTGTAATCATAATTATCGTATGATCTTGTTTTAAATCTTTTAATATTTCTCCAATTTTTGTTGTTGAATTTGGATCTATATTACTAGTTACTTCATCAAACAATAATATTTCTGACTTAGTTAGTATTGCTCTCGCAATAACTAATAATTGTTTTTGCCCTTCAGATAACAATCTTTCTTCTTCGTTAATTATTGTATTATATCCTTTAGGCAAGCTTTCAATAAAATCATGTATTCCAACTCGTTTACAAGCTTCTATTTGATTTCTATGATTACTATCAACTAAAGATAAGTTATCTTTTATACTCATTTCAAATACAAATGGTTTTTGAAAGACACCTGAAACATTAGAAGCATAAGTTTTCTTATCATAATTGTATATATTTTCTTCATCTATTGTTATACTTCCAGACTTTATTCTATCTAATCTATATAATAAATTTACTATTGTTGTTTTTCCAGAACCACTATGTCCTACAATTGTCGTAATTTCATTTGGATATATTTTAAATGAAACATTATTAAGTATCGCTTTATCTTTTATTTCGTAATTCACTTTATCAAATACAACAACACCATTAATATAATCATTTGTAATATCACCAAAATCAATATTACTATCAGATGTATAATCTAATATATTTTTAATTCTTTTTACTCTTATTCCATAATTACTTAAATTTAGTAAATAAGTAAGCATAGAATCAGTACATGTTATAGTTAACTCAAAATAACTAATTAATAAAATCAATTTATCAATGGTCATTTTGTCATTACATACTAAATATGCTAGGAATATATATAACAATATCTTACCAATATATACAATATATGGCATTTTACAATATCTACTTGTAAGTGCACTTCTTTTTCCATCGTATTCTTGTGTCCATTTAACCCTTGTTTTATCCAACTTTTTGTTTAAATTTGGCATCATATTTAATGATTTGACTTGCTTTAAATTTACTAACATTTGATTTAAAGTATCAATTACCTTATCTTCATATTTTCTTGTACCTTCATAATATTTAGAAACTCTTTTTGAATTATTATTCATAAGAATAAGATATAACAGATCAATAGCTAATGCCATTAATGCAACTCCAATATTATAAGAACTAAAGATTAAAAATATTATAATTAACTCAATAAATCTCATTAATGCTTCTGATGCTGCATTCATTACATCAACTAAATACCTAACATCATCACTTGTAGTATCGACTATTTTTCCTTTTGAAATTTTATTAAATATTGAATCATTATTTGCTACATGCTCAAATAACTTTTTTTGAACTTCCAAATGATAATAATTTGCTAAAACTGTATATGTATGATAATTCCAATGTAGCATACTGAAATATAACGCATAGAAAATCATATACAACAAGACATAATACCAAATCCCATTAAAATTATTTTCAGTTATAACTGCTATAATACCTGCTGTTGCTATTGGGGGTAATAAACTAGATAAATTATATAAACAGCAACTGACAAACATTTGAATTACTACGATAAATTTATCATTAGCTATTTTTATTAAGGTTCTTACTGTATCAAAATATCTTCTCATATTATTACTACTTTATATCTTTTTCGTATTCAATATCTGTTACATCATATTTTTGCTTATTAGAGATATAATTTAGTAATTTTTGTGAACCCCAACCTATTAATGCTAATATAAAGAAATAAACAAATCCAAATATAGTAAATGTTGGTGCTGAATCTGTAAACAAATTAAGTAACGCAGCACCTGCACTCATAGAAGTAACAATTGTTAAACTATTAACAGATTTACTTGTTACATCAGATTTAATATTCTCAAATTGTTTTTGGGCAGCAGAAACATAATTTTGTGTCATTCCCCATAAATATTGGATATATTGAAGTGTATCTCTAAGTGTTTCATATCTATAACCAGATATTTCTAAAAACTCTGACAATTCAGTATCACTTTTTGCTATTTTTTCTCTGGTAGGAATGTATGTACTCATTTGCTTTATTCTTCCATCTATCAAATTAATGGTTTTAGCATATCCTTCAAGTTTTGTTGTAAATTTAACAATATCAGAACCTTTTACTTTAGCATGTTCTTTAACTTCATCAATTTTTTCCCAAATAATTCTATGAATATTTAAATATCTATGAAGTTGTCCTTTAAATTCACGAATAAATACTTGTTCTTCGATATATCTTTCTATTTCATCATTTGATTTTGATTTATTATTAATAAAATAATATTTATCTCCACGAATAACATTATATTTTTCATTTTTAAATTCAAAATATTTTTGTTTTTCTGTTTTAACAAGTAATTCTTGCATTTGTTCTTGTGTTACTTTATCACATACAATAAAATATGGATAAACACTTTCTATACCAGCTAATTCTTTTGGAACTGGTGCACCTAAACTAAACAAGTAATTTAATGCTGGTGATAAACTTTTTTCATAATAGTCTTGTACCTTATCTATATCTGAAAATAGAGTATCTTCAGTTACATTTTTATTATTTAAAGTTATTAATCCATCTTCAAATATTTTAACATTGATACCAACACCAGTAGTAAAAGTTATAAATTCTTCTCCTGATACTCCATATTCAATATTCCCTATTGATAAATTCTTTCTATGCTCATTAAGCTTTTCAGAATCTAATTTTAGTTCTGATTTACAATCTCTCAAAAAATCATAAATTTCAGATAATTGCAACATAGTTCTTTGAAACCAGCCACCTATATAAACATTACTAATCTTCATATTCACACCTCCTAATCTACATCTTTAGTAAAGAATTTTGCATCCATAACTTCAAATCCATAGCTATGATAAAGTCCATGTGCTGCCTCTCTAAAATTTTTTGACCATAATTCTACACATTTACAATTATGTTCTTTCGCAATTTTAAAACATTCATCCAACATTTTTGTTCCTATATGTCCACGTCTTAATTCTGGTTTAACGCAAACATGATTTAAAATTGCATAAGTATTCATATCTTCATAAATAGTTGGAATAACATTAATTTTAGCGTGAGCTATAATTTTATTATTCATAGTACCTATAAGATAAATCTGATTTGGATCTTTCTCATTTTCCGACCAAATTCTTTTTGCATACTCCAAAGAAGTATTTTCATCAAAGCATACATTACATAATTTAATTATGCCTTCAACATCTTTAGCTGTTGCAATTTTGAATTCTACATCCATTAAAATAACCTCCTATTTCTCAAAGTAATCTGCTTTGTTAAGCAATTACTCTCATATCATATTGATTATACTATAAAAATCTACATTTTTGGAGATTTATTGTAAATTTATGTCAAATTTTAGTCTTTTTATTTAAATTTATATAAATTTTACCTGTTTATTTATAAAAAATAACCTTTTTTTCTTAAAGTAGTTTGTTCCAATGTTTTCTGTATTCTTCACCTTGTTTTGCAAAATGAGATAAAGCATTTGCTGTTGCTCCAGTATCTGTATCTAATATTCTGTTCAAGTCTCTAGTAGTACTACCAGATTCTGCTTTAATAACTTTACCATCTTTAAAATCTAACTTTACGTTAGAAAAAGTAATATCTTGATATAAAACATCTACATTATAAGTTATTGTACCATTTACACTTTCCAACTCACGTGCAATAAATACTTCTCCATCAGGTAAGTTGATTTTACCATCACAAATAACTGCTTTATATTTTCCAATATTAAAATCTAAATCTGTTGTAGGAGTCAGTATTCTTACTCTATTAGACTTATCCATTCTTTCCTTTAAAGGCAACATAAGTTTACCCGTTTTTCCGTAGCCTGCCAAAACAGTATCGAAATAAAAGTTTTCAAACTTTTGTGTACTCATATCAAATTTTTGTGCAAATACTTTTGGAGGGTATTGAACTGTTACTAATTTTGTCTTTGGTAAACGTAGATTCCAATGAACTGGTTTATAATATAAATTATGGTATAAATTTCATTTTTCTGGTGGAATATCACTTAATTCGAATAAATTGTCATCATCATTTATTTCTATATAAACATCCATTTCTGACATCATTACTGATTCTAATGCACTTTGAATGTTTATTTATTTGGCACTAATATTCCTTAATAGTTCTCTTTGTATGTCACTTTCAGTTATATTTATTAATTCAAATGTAAGAATGTTATGTTCTTCTGGAATAAAAAAATGATGCTTTGGTTTTATCATCTTTATATATTTGTTCTTTAATATTTTCTTTATTAGTATTTATTTGAGTGGCCTTTTTGGTATATCCTTTTACCATATGCCCTTTTCGGTAATACGGATTTATATTAAAAGGTATTTCATAAATTGAATAATCGTAATAAAACTTTCCATGTTCATCTTGTTTTCGTATGCGAGTTATATACTTACTGTTTTCTAACTCTAGTAAAATGTTTCTTAATGCTTTTATACTTTCTTTACCTATTGCTTCTAAATCTTTCATTGAATAATCCCGAGTTTCTGGTAATGATAGCATAAATGACAATAATCCTTTAGCTTTGTATGATAAGTTTTTATCTTGTAAATGATAGTTACTCATAACAGTATAGTTTTTATTTTTTTCTATTGTAAATTTTGCCATAACTCCTTCTCATTCCATCAAAAAAACAGACTATACAGTCTGCATTTTATTAAAAGGTGTAACTATATTTAAACTAGCAATATAAGAAACAGTATAATTACTATGGCATATATTCGTTGAATTTCTTGCATATTCTTGGTTAATCACTATGTAGTCATAATATTGGTTGTTGATGCTATTAATTTTTTCTTATTTATATTCTTCGATACTAGTACTCTTTTTGTATCTTCTTCCATAAGAATAGCAGATTCACCTAAAGAATATGCACCTACCTTAATTGGTATTAAAACTATTAATAATAGAATTATAAAATATCTTTTCAACATGTATCACCTAAATAATTGTATGAATAAATGCAAAATAAAAGCACTTCTTTTTTGAAGCACTTTTATATCCACTTACTTTTTAAATGGATTTTTAATTTCAAATTTATTGATATCATCAGCATTTGCTCTATATGATCCAGTATATTTTGCATTTGACAATAAAGATACCACTATATCTATATCACTATAATTAATTGTGTATGATGAATTTGCAACAACACCAAAGAAACAATATCCATTAGATGCATCCATTGTATAGAAAATTGCCTTCCCACTATCTACAATCTCAACTTCCATAGTTAATACTTTTTTACCACTATAGCTTGAAACTTTAACATTTGATACCTTAACACCTTGCTTTTCATATCCTGCTATTATTTGATCTTTTTTAGATTCAACTTCATCTAATGAAGAATGATTTATTAATACAGATACCGCAAACGTATCATTTCCTATTAATAGACCAGTAGTTGAATCAATTTTATAAGCATAACCTGGTTGTTTTGGTATGTCAAATCCTTCATATGAGATAGAGCCTTGACTACTTTGATTATTATCATTACTTACCTGTTCTTGATTATTATTACTACTTGTTGATACGTTATTTTCATAATCATTAATCGTATTTCCTTTAGATTTATTTTTGTTTAATGTAACTATCAAAATAACTATTGCAATCACAATCAATACTGCAACACCAATAATTAAAAATAAAGTATTTTTATTTTTATCATTTTTTTGTGGCATTTGGCTATAATTTTGATTATTCATAGTATTATTGGTTGACATTTGACCATAACTTTGATTATTCATAGTATTATTGGTTGACATTTGA
>CAKOWI010000012.1 GCA_934122275.1 uncultured Bacilli bacterium
TTTATTAATAACAATATTAATATTTAAAATATAAAAGAAAAAGCATACTCACTCTAGGATAGTATGCTTTTTCCACAACAAACAGTGGAAAGCTATCTAACATTAAAGTCAGATCCTTTCACTAATTAAATTATACAAAAATAGTTGAATTATGTAAATAAGAAAGTTAACACTGTATGAAAAAAACATATATAAAAGAGTTTGAAAAGTTAGATAAATATCAATTAAAGGCAGTAACATCGAAAAGAAGAGTTACTCTTGTTTTAGCAGGTGCAGGTTCTGGAAAGACTTATACTATAGTAAATAGAATAAATTATATGATTAAATATTTAAATGTTAATCCAAAGGATATTTTATGTATCTCGTATACTAATGATGCGGTAAATAATTTAAAAAGTGATTTAGAAAATGGTGAAGTAGATGTTTTAACATTTCATAAATTAGCATTAAAAATAATTGGTAATAAAAAGGAAGTATTATATGAGGATATGCTTTATGATATTATAATTGATACATTTAATAATGATAAACTGTTTGGACTTTATTCTATTTCAAAGGAGGAGATATATCAGTTAACTAAAACTTTTATTAATTTATTTAAATCTAAAAACTATGAATTAGATAAATTTTATGACTTTATTAATAGAGCTGATGCAAAAGATAAATTATTATTAAAAGAAATTATGAAGTGTTATATATGTTATGAATCATATTTGAATAAAGAAAATTTAATGGATTTTAATGATATGATAAATTTTGCGATTAAAAAACTTGATACATCAAACATTAGATATAAACATATTATAGTGGACGAATATCAAGACATTTCATATACAAAACTTATGCTTATTAAAAAGTTAATTGTTTTAAATAATGCTACTTTTTTTGCAGTGGGTGATGATTTTCAATCAATATATAGATTTACAGGTTCCAATATTAGTTTAATCACGAGATTTAGAAAATATTTTTTATTAGCTAAAATAATAAAACTTAAAAATACTTACAGAAATTCTAAAGAATTGATTAAAGTTGCTGGTAAATTTATTATGAAAAATCCATACCAAATAGTAAAGAATATGTACTCTAAGATATCAGTTAAAAATCCAATAGAAATTATATATTATGATGACTTAAATGTAGAAATGAATAAAGTTATATTGGAAGATAAAATAAATGATTTATTACTGTTATCAAGAAACAATAAGGATTTAAATGATATAGATATAAAAAATATTAATTATAAGAAAATGAGTGTACATAAGTCAAAAGGACTACAAGCTACAAATGTATTTTTAATAAACGTAAATTCACTATCAAATGGTTTTCCGAATAAATATGTTGACCATTATATATTAAAATATGTTAATGACTATAAAGAATATTACGAATATGAAGAAGAAAGAAGATTATTTTATGTTGCATTAACTAGATGTAAATATAAAGTTTATCTATTTGTACCTAATAATAAAGCATCTATATTTATAAAAGAAATAGAAAAGTATAAAAATGTTATTATTAGAAAAAATAGTAATGGTGATAAAAATGTTTAATGGTTATAAAATAATTAAAAATGTACTGTATTTATCTGTTGATGATAAATGTGAGATAGGAAGTATATTTAAATATGATAGCAATCATAAAATAACTGATTCTATAAGAGATTTTATAAAGAAACATAAAATAAAGTTTTCTGGAACTAAAGTGCTTCTTCTTGTATCAGGTATAGTAATTGGTAGTGTATATCTTAATAACGTTAAAAAAAGTAATAATAACGTATATAGTGGATATTACGTACACAATATAGTGGACAAAAGTATACCAAAACTTGATAAAAAAGTAGAAGATTATGTAAAAATAAAAAAAGAAGAAAATAAAGATACAGCTATGGATAATACTGTTAAAAGCAGTAATGAAACAAAAAATAATACCATAAAAAATGATAATAGTATTATCATTCAAAATAAAAAAGTTGAAAGTGAAGTAAAAGAAAACTTAAATTCTGTTTCTAATACTACTGATGAGGTAAGCACTAATGATATAATTATTGAAGTAAAAAGAAAAAATAATAATGTCATAAAAATTAGTTTAGATGATTATTTAGTTGGTGTTGTAGCATCCGAAATGCCTGCATCTTTTTCTGATGAAGCATTAAAAGCACAGGCTGTGGTAGCTAGAACATATACATTAAAACTAATTGAAAGTAAAAGAGTAATAACTGATGATGTTAGTACACAAGTTTATAAAGATAATAATGAACTTATGAATATGTGGGGTAATAGTTATGAAAAATATTATAACAAGATAAAAAATGCTGTTTCTAGTACTCATAATGTAGTTATAAAATATAATGGGAACTTGATAGATGCTGTGTATCATTCAACTAGTAATGGATACACAGAAGATGCAAAATATGTTTGGAATAATGATATTCCGTATTTAAAAAGTGTATCATCACCGTGGGATGCATCAGTTTCGTCGTTTTTTCGTGAGAATAGTATTGATTTTAATACTATATCTGATAAATTAGGTATCTTAGTTGATAGTAATAGCATAATTGAAATAATAAGTAGAGATGAAAGTAATAGGGTAAGTAAAATTAAAATTAATGATATAGAATATTCTGGAGTAAATATAAGAAATCTTCTTCAACTTAGATCAGCTGATTTTGACATAGATAAATATGATAATGGTATAACGTTTAAAACAAAAGGATATGGTCATGGAGTTGGAATGAGTCAGTATGGTGCTAATGAAATGGCAAAAATAGGATATACTTATGATAAAATAATATCCTATTATTATACAAACGTTAATTTAGAAAAAATATAATTTTGTCGATTAAAAATAATTATAAAACGCCTTCCTACTAAATAGCATTTAGTAGGGAGGTACTATGAATAATAATGGACTAACTAGTAAAGAAGTAATGGAAAATAGAAAAAAATATGGTACAAATGAATTGAAAAGTGTTAAAAAAAATAGTTTTATTTCGCTTTTAATAGAATCTCTTGGAGACCCGATAATTAAGATACTTTTAATTGCATTAGCAATAAAGGTGGTTTTTCTATTTAGAGATTTTGATTGGTTTGAAACGTTAGGAATAGTTATAGCAATATTTTTAGCTTCCTTTATTTCAAGTATATCTGAGTATGGAAGTGAAAAAGCATTTAATAAACTACAGGAAGAATCATCAAAAACAAAGTGTAAAGTTAAAAGAAATGGAAAAATAACTGAAATATTAATAGATGAAATAGTTAAAGATGATATTGTAATTCTTCAGTCTGGTGATAAAGTTCCAGCAGATGGGATTATTATATATGGTTTTTTAAATGTGGATGAGTCTTCTATTAATGGTGAATCAAGAGAAGTACATAAAGAAAAAGTAATAAGTAAAATAACTGATAAAAACAAAGTTTATAGAGGTACAACCATATATTCTGGTGAAGCATTAATAAAGATTTCAAACGTAGGAGAAAAAACTTTTTATGGAAAGATAGCTAGTGAATTACAAGAAAAAACAGATGAAAGTCCATTAAAGTTAAGACTTAGGAATTTAGCTAAAATAATTAGTACTTTTGGATATATTGGTGCTGTTTTAGCATCTCTTTCTTATCTTTTTTCTGTTATTGTTGTGGATAATAATTTTATTCTTAGTAATATACTAAGTACACTAACTAACTTTAGAATAATGGCAGATCACGTTATATATGCACTTACACTAAGTGTTACTATAATAATTGTTTCAGTGCCAGAAGGACTTCCTATGATGATTACTTTAGTGTTATCTTCAAACATGAAAAGGATGCTAAAAAATAACGTTTTAGTAAGAAAATTAGTTGGCATAGAAACTGCTGGTAGTATTAATATTTTATTTAGTGATAAAACAGGTACTATTACAACAGGAAAATTAACTTGTAGTAAAATAGTTGATGGTAATTTAAATGAATATTGCAGTGAAAAAGAATTAGATGGTAAAAAAGGATATAAACAAATACTAAAATTATCTATGGTAGCTAATAATATGAGTTATTATGATGGAAAAAAAATTGTAGGTGGAAATACTACTGATAAAAGTTTATTAGCATATTTTAATGATTCTAAATTAGATGTTAATAAAATTAAAACAATACCATTTGATAGTAAAAATAAATATATGATAACGGTTATAGATAATAAAAAAATAAAGAATTTGATTAAAGGAGCACCAGAAGTTATCTTAGATGAATGTAAATATGCTTATGATGAAAACGGGGATAAAATTTTATTTAAAAATAAATCTAAGATATCTAGTATTATACAAGACATGCAAAAAAGTAAGATGAGAGTTATAGCACTTGCAACAAGTAATAATAATATAGAAACCTTATTTAAAGATTTGACATTTGTTGGTATAGCATTTATTAAGGATGAAGTAAGAAAAGAGGCATATCACGGAATTAAGTTGGTTTCAGAAGCCGGAGTTGATACAGTTATGATAACTGGTGATAATAAAGATACTGCTTATTCTATTGCTAAAGAAGTAGGTCTTATTAACAGTAAAAATGATATTATATTAACATCAGATGAACTAGGGAATTTAAGTGATTCTTCTTTAAAGAAAATACTTCCTAATTTAAAGGTTGTAGCAAGAAGTATGCCGCAAGATAAAAGTAGGTTAGTTAGGGTTGCTAAGGAGATGAATTTAGTAGTTGGAATGACTGGAGATGGTGTAAATGATGCCCCTGCATTAAAGAAGGCAGATGTAGGCTTTGCATTTGGATCTGGTAGTGAAGTTGCAAAAGAAGCTAGTGATATAGTTTTGCTAGACGATAATTTTTTATCTATAAGTAAAGCAATACTTTATGGTAGAACTATATTTAAAAGCATTAGAAAATTTGTTATCTTTCAGCTTACTGTTAATTTATGTGCTTTAAGTGTTTCAATTATAGGACCTTTTATAGGTGTTGATACACCAGTTACGGTAATACAAATGTTGTGGATAAATATGGTTATGGATACACTAGCGGGTCTTGCTTTTGCTTTTGAACCGGCACTTTTAGAATATATGAAAGAAAAGCCAAAGAAGAAAGATGAAAATATAATGAATAGTTATATGATAAATGAAATATTAATAACCGGTATTTATACTACTTTATTATGCATCTTGTTTTTCAAATTACCATTTATTAAAAACTTTTTTTCAAGTGATGAATCATTTATGACCGCGTTTTTTGGACTCTTCATATTTTCTGGAATATTTAATTGTTTTAATGCAAGAACAAATAGGATTAATATTTTATCTAATCTAATTAAAAATTATATGTTTATTTTTATAATTCTTCTTATAACTGTAGTTCAAATTTTAATGATATATTATGGTGGTACTATGTTTAGAACAGTTCCACTTTCCATATCTGAATTTATATTTATGCTAATGTTATCTTTTTCAGTAGTACCAGTTGATATGGTAAGAAAAAGAATTTGTAAAAAATATCACAAGGTTTTTAGTGTTTAGATTATTATAAGTAATTTTGACTAATTAGTTCAAAAATGATAATATAAGCTCATGAGGTGATATATATGTATGAAGAAATCATAATTAGAGACTTAGAAAACATGAATGAATCAGATGCAAGAGAATACATTAAGGTATTACTAGCAGGTTATGAAAAGAGAAAGAGTGAAGGAAAAATGTATGATTCAATTTCTTTGCCAAGAGTTATTATTATGACTTATTATAGTTGTATTAAAAAGCCAATATTTTCTAACATAATAGAAGAATTTAAGAAGATGCATATTCCTGAAAAAGAACTAGAGGAATTAAGGGAAAAATATGTTGACAATGAAAATGAATTAGAGAGAGTTCATGCGATAGAAGAACAACAAGGATTAAAATTAGTATACGATTATATACAGCAGAAAGAAGATTTTAGTGATATAAATATATATACCTTATCTGATATACATGAAATATTATATTCGAAAGCTCCTTATCCTGAATTTGGTGGAAAATATAGAAGAGATGAAAGGTATTTGCCTAATTCTGGCGTTGAAATTACACCACCTGATATGATTGTAAGAGAAATGAATTTATTAAGGGATGAAGTAAATGATATAGTTAAAGATGGTATCAAATTAGGAACTGAAACTAATGCAAGTGAGATAATAAACTATATAGATAGATGTGTTGAACTTAAATGTAAATTAATAAAAATTCATCCTTTTGGAGATGGTAATGGAAGAAGTATAAGAGCATTTATAAATTTACTTTTAAGATTAGCTAATATACCTCCTATTTATATAGAAGATTATGAAAGAGAAAAATATGGAAAGGCAATGAATATTGCACTTACAACTGGTGATTATAGTAAAATAAAAGGATTTTACTATTATAAGATTTGCGACTCAATTTCATCTTTAGATATAATGTTAGAAAAACAAGAAGATATAAATAATGAAAGAGTAAAAAAACTATGAAGTTATTATTGCATACTTGTTGTGCACCTTGTAGTGTGTATTGTGTGGAACAGTTATTAAAAGATGGTATTGATATAACAAGTTATTGGTATAATCCAAATATTCATCCATATAAAGAGTATGAATCTAGATTAGACTGTTTAAAAAAGTATAATGAAAAAATAGAAATTCCATTAATAGTTGATAATTATTATGGTTTAATTGATTTTTGTAAGAATGTAATTGATAAGTTAGATAATAGGTGTGGATATTGCTATTTATGTAGATTAGAAAAAACAGCTAAATATGCTAAAGAAAATGGTTATGATGCATTTTCTACAACTTTACTAATAAGTCCGTATCAAAATCATGAATTACTAAAAAAAACAGGTGAATTGCTAGAAAGAAAATATAATATTAAATTTTTATATAAAGATTTTAGACCTGGTTTTATAAAAGGCTATGAAAAGGCAAGAGAGTTAGGACTTTATATGCAAAAGTACTGCGGATGTATATTTAGTGAAGAAGAAAGATATTTAAAAGAAATCGTTAAATCGTATGAAAAGGATTATGAGTTAAAGTTGATAAAACCATCTACCATGTTTAAAAAACAAATAATTGAATATAGAAATTCATTTTTAAATGATAATGAAATGTTAGTAGGAAGTGCTGGATTAGAAGAATGTGATACTTATGATAAATGGATTAACTTTGATGAAAGGTATATAAATAAATATGGTGATAACTATGTACCTTTAAATGAATATATTGTGGTTAGAAAACATGATAATAAGTTAATAGGAATGGTTAGTATAAGATTTAAGTTAAATGACCTATTTTTAAACTATTATGGTAATATCAGATATAGTGTTCTTAAAGAAGAAAGAAATAAAGGATATGGTAATCAAATTCTTTCTTTGGCACTTTTAAAGTGTAAAATGTTTAATTTAAGAAAAGTATATGTTATGTGTGAAAAGGAAAATACATATGCTAAAAGAAATATATTATTTAATGGCGGAATATTTAAGAGCAAAATTGAATATAAATCAAATATAATAGAAAAATATGAAATAGATATAAAATAACTTATATCAAAAAGTAATAGATAATATAATTAAAAGGTATGGATAAATTTAAAATAATCTTTCATAATTTAGACAATTTTGTTATAATTATATTGTAAGAGGTACACTATGAATAACGTAAGAGGACATAAATATATATCTTTCTTAATAATATGTGTTATGGGATTGGTGTACTTTATAAACTAGTATTCTTTTGAATGCTAGTTTTTTATATTTTTGGAGGTATATATGAGTAGAAAGTATGAAGATGAGCTAGGGCTTATAGTAATGAGTAATTGTAAGGATTTTGGAGATAGCATAGATAAGGCTATTATGAAAAAGAGAAAAACTAAGAAAAGTTTTCAAATACCAGTTGAAGAGGTAAGATTTAACAATGGTGAAGGAAAAGTTGTAATAAAAGATCAGGTAAGGGATAAGGATTTATACATAATATCAGATGTTGGTAATCATAGTATGACATATAAAATGTATGGATATGATAATCATATGAGTCCAGATGATCACTATCAAGATATAAAAAGAGTAATTTGTGCTGCAAGAGGACAAGCTGATAGAATAAACATTGTTATGCCACTTTTATATGAGTCAAGACAACATAGAAGAAAAGGTAGAGAATCTTTAGACTGTGCGGTTGCACTTCAAGAATTACAAGAATTAGGAGTAAAAAATATTATTACATTTGATGCACATGATATAAACATTCAAAATGCAATTCCTACTAATATGAGTTTTGAGAATTTTTTCCCATCTCATACTATTTTAGAATCTTTTATAAAAAATGAAGACTTTGATGTTAAAGATGTTATATTTATTGGACCGGATACTGGTGCAGTAGATAGAGCTAGATATTATGCTAATTTATTTGATGCTAATGTTGGTATTTTTCATAAAAGAAGAGATTTAACTAAAATAGTAGATGGAAAAAATCCAATTATTGCACATGAATTTCTTGGTGGTGATTTAAAAGATAAAACTGCTATTGTAATTGATGATATGATTGCATCTGGAAGCTCTATTTTAGAGGTTGCTCGTGAAATAAAGAAAAGGGGGGCTAAAAAAATTTATTTAATAGCATCATTTTCAATGTTTACAAACGGAATTGAAGTGTTTGATGAAGCATATAAAGATAAATATTTTGATTCAATATACTCAACTAATTTAACTTATGTTAATAAAGAAGCTTTAAAAAAGCCTTGGTTTAAACAAGTGGATTGTTCATCTTTTGCAGCTGAAATAATAGATACATTAAATACAAGTAGTTATATTTCGAAACTAAAAAATGGGAAGCAAAAGATTTTAGATATGTTAGAAATGAAAAAAAATGGAGAATTATGATGTTAATTCTTCTTTTTTGTAGTATAATATTTATATTATTTGAAAGGAAGTGTTTATATGACAAACATACTACTTATTATTGTATTAGTTATTGCAGTTATAACAATGATTAGTTCAGTATTAACTACTGTCTTAGTAGTAAGTAAATCAAAAGAAAAGGATTTAGTTGCTAAGGTGTTAAAGATTTTAGGTGTTATTTTAGGTGTAATTATAGTAATTGCTTTAGCAGTTGGTGTTTCTTTTGTTAAAGGTGATAAAGGCTCTAGCAAAAATACTACAACTCAAAATGTATCTTTAAGTGATGCAGGATTCAATGAAGTTGATATAGATAAGTATATAGAATTAACAAAATCATCTGATAAAAACATTATATTAATTGCAAGACCAACTTGTGGTTATTGTGAAGCATTTACACCAATATTAAAGCAAGTTTCTGAAGATATGAACTTAACAATTAACTACGTTAATACTGATAGCTTTTCTAGTGATGATTGGACTACTTTTAAAAATTCATTTGAATATTTAAGTGGTGATGAGTGGGGTACTCCATTAGTATTAATAGTTAAAAATGGTGAGATAGTAGATAAAAATAATGGATATGTAGAAGCAAATACTATAAAATCATTTTTTGAAAAAAATGGCTTTGGTGAATAATTATGGATCATGATGTATATAAGAGCTGTTTAGATTTTAAAAGAAAGTATCCATCAACTATTGCTTGGAGGATAAAAAAACATGCTAATGTTATACAATCTTATTTAGATGATGATGAAGTTGTATTGTATTCTTTTGTAGGTCAAAAAAATACTCATTTTTATGAAATATTTTTTACTACTGCTATAGTTTTAACTAATAAAAGAATGCTTTTAGGTAGAAAAAGATTTATAGGGGAGTACTATGCTGCCATAACTCCAGATATGTTAAATGATTTTGAAATAAAGAAAAATCTTTTATGGGGTTCAGTTGAAATAGATACAATAAAGGAAACCTTTGTCATATCTAATTTAGCTAAAAAAGCACTTCCAGAAATAGAAGATGCAATATCTAAATATCTTGTAGATGAAAAAATGAAATGCTTAAAACATGGTAATAAAAAAATTTGAATTTAACTCTGTTTCAATAATTGAATCAGAGTTTTTAATTACATATTAAAAAAATAATTATATTTAATCTTTATTTAATAAATGTATTATATATTATGATGGTGATGGTTATGAAGATTTTAATAATAGAAGATGAAAAGTCTATAGCAGATGCAATTAGAACTGATAGAGGTGGCTGAAAAGTTACCGTAAATAAATGTACATATAAACTACGAGTAAAGGCTCACCTGTTATTTATTCAACTGCAGATGTAAGTGTTAGTAATGCTAAACTTATATCTAATGCATCAGAAGGAGTAGTAATAGAAGGAAAAAATAGTGTTAAGTTAGATAATGTTACTTTAACTGATACTAATAATGAATTAGTAAATAATGATAGTGAGGGTAATTTTATAAGAATTCAAAAAGATTCTTGGGGAAATAGTGGTAGTAATGGTGGCAGTGTTACTCTTACACTAACTAATCAAAAGGCAAATGGTAATATAGTAGTAGACTCTATTTCGTCTCTTAATATGAACTTAGAAAATGCCTCTTATTATGAAGGAGCAATTAATAAAGATAATACAGCTAAAAGTATTAGTATAAAGTTAGATAAAAATTCAAAAATAAAGTTAACTTCTGATAGCTATATAACTTCATTAGACAATGCTGATACAACTAATAGCAATATAGATTTTAATGGTTACAAATTATATGTTAATAACGTATCCATTAATTAGTATTAAAACACTTATTATAAACCAACGTTTTAATAGGTGTTTTTTTGATGAAAAAAACTGGTTGCTAAATTAAAAATCATACTGTATAATTAAGTTAGAATAGGAGGAAAGTTAGTGAAAGTACGCAAAAAAATTATAGGATTTTTAACTTTGATTATATCTTTTATGTTTTTACTAGGTAATGTTTCAGCTACCGAAAACAAAGAAGAATTAATCAAAAAAATTGCACCAGATGGAAAAAATGCAGTATTTAAGATGAAAAGACCGTCATCAATAATTGAAGGAGACTTTAATGTAAATGGATATGTTAATAACTTATTTAACGTAGATGGATATTACATTCAGTCAGCATGTTTATCAGAACCTTATGAAGACTGTATAGTTGAAATTTACACTAAAGATTATTCTGAAACATATGATCCAGAATTAAGAAAGTCAGTTCCAGTATCAGGATGGAAAGGTGTTTATAATATAAAGGTTACTTATGATGAACCAAAAGAAAATGCTACTATTAACAATTACATAAATAAACTTAATAAGTTTGATTCTATGGATCCAAAAACTTATTATGTAGTAGAAGATTTATCATTAATTAATTATTATTTAACTAGTAATAACTCTGAATTATGGAATCATGGTGCTTCAGGAAGAGCATTAAGATATAGTAATATAAATGATGTAACTAAAGGTTCTAATATGACATACTTTTTAGATATTAGAGCAGGAAATCAAGATGAAACATTGATGTATGAATCTGCTTTTGGACCAATGAGTGTATTTTATAATGGATATTCTTATGGAGCTAGAGAAGAGGGAATATATTTAAAAAGAGTAATTTATATTCCAAAAGATACAAACAATAATCCTAAAGATTATGCATTAGCAGCTCAAAAAAGAATTAGTGAATACTTAGAAGACTCTAGTTTAGTTAAAGTTACTTATGGTGGAACACTAAGTTCATTAGGAGAATATAGTGAAGATGTTGATTATCCAGTTCAAAGTGATGATGGTAATTATTACAATGTTACAGTTGGAAAAAGAACATATAAATTTTATGTAATAAAAGCAGATAGTAGTTTATTAGTTAATCCAACTTATATTAGTACTGATATTAATTCTAATATAGAAGTAACAAGTGATAATTCTAGTATACCTTTAGATACAGCATTAACGGTAAACGAATTAAGTGATAGCACTATTTCAGAGAAAATAGGAACTCAAAATTATAAGTTATATGATATTAACTTATATTCAAGTGCTAAAAATTCTAAAATTGAAAAGTTAGATAATGGTAAATTCTTGGTAAAAATACCTATACCAAGTAATTTAAATGAAAAAAATTTAGTAGTTTATTATATACCAAGTAGTGGTGAGAAAGAAGCACACGAAGTTACTGTAAAAGATGGATATGCTTCATTTGAAACAGATCATTTTAGTACGTACGTGTTAGCTGAAAAAGTAAGTACTGAAACAGAAAGTAATACTATTAAAAATCCGAATACTTTCGATAATATAGCTTTATATGTATCATCTATGATTTTAAGTTTTACTGGTTTAATTTGTGCAGTACTATATTTAAGAAGAAAAAAGAAAACTAATTAGTATACATTGGGCTAGCTGTTGCTAGTCTATTTTTGAGGTTATATATGAAAAGAAAATATAAATTAAAAAATTGGGTAGTAATATGTTTTATAATTATTTGTTTATCTATATTTATTTATTCTGTTTATAATATATACAATTGGAAAAAAGACGTTAATGATAATGATGATGTTGTAAAAAAAATAGATGATTCTATAAAAATAATTAAAGATGAGAAGACAAATGAAGATAAATATGATATAGATTTTGAAACTTTGAAAAATGAAAATAGTGATACTGTTGCGTATTTAAGTGTAAATGGTACTAATATCAACTATGTAGTTGTAAAAGCTAAAGATAATGATTATTATTTAAAACATAATTTTAATAAGAAGTATAATGTGGCAGGTTGGATATTTGCTGATTATAAAAATAAATTTGATAATACTGATAAAAACATAGTTATATATGGTCATAATACAAAAAACGGAAGCATGTTTGGTTCTATGAAAAATATTTTAAAAAAGTCATGGCAAGAAAATGAAGATAATTTAAATATAACTTTGGTAACTCAAAGTGGAACTTACATTTATAAAGTTTTCTCTGTTTATAGTATTGTACCAGAAGATTATTATATAAATACAGAGTTTAATAGTAATGAAGAGTATACTAAGTTTTTAAATACGATCAAATCTAGATCTATTTATGATTTTAAAACTAATTTAAATGGAAATGATACAATACTTACATTATCAACTTGTGCTTTAAATGGAACTAGAAGGGTAGTACTCCATGCTAAAAAAGTAAATTAACCATATTTACTTTTTTAAATTTTAGAGTACAATACATTTAGAAGGTGATTATTATGCGAAAATGTATTTCCCTAATATTCGGTAGATTGAAGTTCTTCTAAATCCTTCTTTCTTTAAATTTAATATGTTAGAGTAGAAAATAAATAGTTAAGACTCATAAGACGGGAAGTTGTTTATGAGGCAAGATATTTTTCGCTTATATATTTTTGCATTCCGCTAATGAATTACACAAGATATTATAATCCTGTTTTTTCATGCGGAAAAGAGAAAGGATTTTTTTTATGAACAAACAAAAAAGAATATTATTATGTGCACTTTTTATTTCATCATGTGTTGTACTTGCAAGATTTTTATCAGTTAGAACACCAATTATTACTGTTGGATTTTCATTTGTACCTATTATGTTGTGTGCTATTATTTTAGGACCTAAATATAGTGCTTTTGTATCTACAATAAGTGATATTTTAGGTGCATTGTTGTTTCCGACAGGAAGTTATTTTTTTGGATTTACCATTACGTCTTTTTTAACTGGATTAACATATGGTTTATTTTTGCATAGAAAGATATTTAAACTTGATAAGGAATTTTTTATAAGACTTGTTATAAGTACGTTAATAGTTACGGTAGCTTATAATGGTATTTTAAATACTTTATGGATTATTATTAGGATTATCAATTGGTTGTAATGTTATTGGTATAATTTTAGCAGCTTCTTATGCATCAAATAATAATGTTAAATAAAAATATATATTACAAAGCAGACTAATTAAAAAGGTTTGTTTTTTTTATGTTATAATTTATTTAAGTTATAGATAAAAAGTAATTTATAAAGGAGGAAATATGGATTTTTTAGAATTAGTAGAAGAGAGGTATTCTTGTAGGAGTTTTTCTACGAAAGAAGTAGAAAAAGAAAAAATAGAAAAAATTTTGAAGGCCGCAAAATTAGCTCCAACAGCCAGAAACTTACAACCTCAAAGGATACTGGTGTTAACCCGAAAAGAACAATTAGAAAAATTAAAAGGATGCACATCATATGGTTGGAATGCACCGGTTATTATGATAATTTTTTATGATAAATCAGTTTCTTATAAAAGAGATAAATATGATAATAAAGAATTTGGAGATATTGATGGCAGTATAGTAACTACACATATGATGTTAGAAGCACAAAACTTAGGATTAGGAACAACTTATATTGGTTCTTTTGATCCAGATAAATTAATAGAAATTTACAAAGTACCTCAAAATTTAATTCCTGTTGCAATATTACCAATCGGATATCCTTCTGAAGAGGCAAAACCAAGCAAATTACATTCTAAGAGAAATAAAATTGCTGAATTTGTTTACTGGAATAAAATTAATGATAAATAAATATTACATATTTTAATTAAGTTGGAAGAATTAAAAACATAATTAATGTAACTAATCTTAATTTAGATTTAATTATATATGTTTTTATATGTACAATGATAGTTATAGTATAGGAAGTGAAAAGTAAGTACATATCTTTTAAAAATGTTGTTCAAACTAGTTAAGATTGATAATTTAGTGAATTTGATTATTGAAAAAAATTTAAAAAAATAGTATAATTCTAACTACAAGACGAGTAGCTTTCAAGAAAGAGGCGTAAATCCAGTTTATGGATTATGCCTCTTTTTTTCGTTAAGAAAGGGTGATTTTATGAAAGAGGAAAGACAAAGTAAAATGGCAATAGCACCAATGAATAAGCTCATTTTAAAAATGGGATTACCAATGATTGTATCTATGGTATTACAAGCCTTATATAACGTTATTGATAGTATTACAAGCCTTATATAACGTTATTGATAGTATTTTTGTTGCAAACATGGGAGCAAAAGGTGCTATTGCAAATCAAGCTTTAACCTATGCTTTTCCAGTTCAAATAATGATTATTGCAGTAGGAGTTGGAACAGGTGTTGGACTAAATGCAATATTATCTAAGAGTTTAGGTGAAAATGATAGAGAAAAAGTAAATAAAGTAGCAGGAAATGGAATATTTTTAAGTATATGCATTTATTTAATATTCTTATTATTTGGATTATTTTTATCTAAATGGTTTATTTCTTTATTTACTAATGATAAAGAAATTATTGAAATGGGAACAACATATTTAAAGATATGTACTTGCTTTTCACTAGGTTCTATTGGTTATACTGTGTATGAAAGATTTTTACAAGCAACTGGTAAAACAATGTTATCTACTATTTCTCAAATATCAAGAGCACTTGCAAATATAATCTTAGATTATATCTTTATTTATCCATTAAATATGGGTGTTGCAGGGGCAGCTTTAGCTACTATAATTGGACAATTTATATCACTATTTGTTGCAATGTATTTTCACTATAATAAAAATAAAGAAATAGATGGCAATATAAAATGCATAAGTCCAGATATAAATTTAATTAAAGAAATTTATAGTATTGGTATTTCAGCTGCAATAATGCAAGCATTACTAGCTGTTATGATGGCAGGAATGAATGCAATACTTGGACTAGCACATGTTAATCAAACAGTATTAATTGGTTCGTTTGGTATTTATTATAAAATTCAGCAAATTGCATTATTTTCTGCATTTGGATTATCAAATACAATAATTTCAATACTATCATTTAATTATGGTATGCAAGATAAAAAAAGAATAGATGATTGTATTAAATATGGAATAATTGATACTGTTATAGTTACTTTTATAATAAGTGTATTATTTGAGATTTTTGCATATCCACTTGCTAATTTATTTGGACTTGCAGGAGGAACTACAAAAGAAATAATTAGAGTGTGTGTAATAGCACTAAGAATTTCTAGCATTGGATTTATATTTATGGGAATTTCAGTAGCTATTCAAGGTGTTTTACAATCTATAAGATATGCTTTAAGACCGTTAATTATTTCATTATTAAGACTAATTATTTTTGTGTTTCCAGTAGCATATTTATTTACTAAAGTTAAAGATATTACCGAAGTTGTTTGGTGGACATTTCCGTTAGCAGAAAGTTTAACAGCAATTATTTCATTATTTATTTTAAAAGATTCATATGATAAGAAAATTGAAATTATTAAAAGTGAAAAAGTTAAAAATAATTTAATTATATCTATATCAAGAGAACATGGAACAAATGGTAAAGAAATAGGAAGATTAGTTGCGAAAAAATTAAATATATCATTTTATGATAAAGAAGAAATGAAAGATTTTGCTATTAAAAATAACATGACTAATAATTATTCTGATGAGGAATTATATGATAACTTTTTATCACTTGATGTAAGCAAAGAAGCAATAATTAATCAAACAAAGGTAATTAAAAGAATTGCTAATGATGGTGATGCTGTAATAATAGGAAGAGCATCTGATTATATTTTAGAAGAAAATAAAAATTTAATAAAAGTATTTATATATGCTTCAGATAATTACAAAATAAAAAACATAATGAATAATTATGGTGATGATGAAAATAAGGCTAAGAGTCATATATTAAAGTCAGATAAATCTAGATCAAGTTATTATAGTGCTATAGCTAATAGAGTTTGGGGAGATAAAAATAATTATGATTTATGTATAGATGCTAAAATAGGAAATGAAAATGTAGTTAAAATTATTTGTGATTATGTAAAAAGTAGATAGTTAAATAGAAAATTGCTAAAAACCAAAAAAACAGGTATTTTTTTAATCACTAATTATATTCATAAAATTACTTATCCTTTAGTGTAATATATGAATTCTTTTATACTTGAATAATGATGTTTTAATGATGTTGTTTAAAGACTTTGATTATATTTTTTTAATACAAGAAAAATGTTATAATTTTATTGACTATTATTCTATCTTAAAGGAGAAAAAATTATGTTTTTTACTAAATCAAAAGTTGAAAAAGTATTAGCTAAGGTTCATAAAAAAAGAAATAAAGCATTAGTAGATGATCTTTATAATATTATATTTTTAGATTTTGATGGTGTACTTAATTTAGATTTAAATAATTACAATAAACCTTTCAAAAATAAAATTGCCATAAAAAATTTAAATTTACTATGCTTGAAAAATGATTTTAAAATAGTGGTGTGTAGTTCTTGGAGAAAATATTGTGATTATAAAAAAATATTATATGAATCTGGTCTAAATAAAGGAATTCAAATACTTGGTGCTACTAAAAATTTAGAAATTGATCGTGAAAGTGAAATACAGGATTATTTGCTAAATAATCCTTATATTGATAAATTTATAATAATAGATGATGAAAAATATAATGAATTATCAAAATATCAAGTACGTACTGAAATAAGTAAAGGATTTGATGATGATAAGTACAATGAAGCAGTAGAGTTAATTTTAAAAATAAGTAATAGAAATTTATAATTAATATGTTGTAAATTTTAGGGGGTAATAATGAAAGATATTTATAAAAAACAATAGGTTGTGTGAACAATTAGAAAAATGATACATTAATAAGAATTTGTGTTTTAGTTTGTGACAAATAGATTGTTTTTAATCAAGAATAATTGCATTAAAAACATGTAAAAAATATTAAATTTATTATTTATTATAAAAAAACTTATGAACAATTAAATTCGTAAGCTTATTTCAAATGGAGCCCTAATTTTTCTTATATTCGAAAAATTATACTCCCAAGATTGATTAAATCAACTAAATAAATTGTATAAGATTTATAGTTTCTAATTTCCTATAGTATTGACTATTTATTAAAAAATACTATAATAACTTACCGAGGTGATTTCATGACAAAAGAGCAGAATGTAATAAATTACTATGTTATATGTAATAGATTGAAAAATGTTATTAGAACTGGTTGGAAAAATTGGAATGTTCAAAGAGAAAGAATTGAAAGTGTAGCTGAGCATATATTTGGAGTTCAAATGCTTGCAATTGCTATGAAATCAGAATATCAATATGATGTAGATATTATGAAAGTAATATTTATGCTAGCTGTTCATGAACTTGGTGAAACAGTTATTGGTGATTTAACACAATTTGAAGTATCAAAAGTAAAAAAAGAAAAAATGGAACATGAAGCAGTTAGTAGTATATTAGGTGGATTACTAGATGGTAAACAAATAGAACAATTATTTTTAGAATTTGACTCTCATAACACTAAAGAATCAGTGTTTGCATATCAATGCGATAAATTAGAATGTGATTTACAAAGTAAATTATATGATGAGGAAGGCTGTGTGGATTTAAATAATCAAGAAGATAATGACACTATGAAAAATGCTAGAGTTCAAGAGTTGCTTAAAGCCAGTGCTTCTTGGTCAACTATGTGGCTTCAATTTGGTCAACAGGTTTATCCATATGATGATAATTTTATGGCTGTTTCAAATTATGCTATAAATAATGAAATTGGAGAAAGTAAAGAAATTAAAAAACAATTTAAGTAACACAGACGTAGAATCGTCTTTTCTTTTTTGATATCTTTATCAAAACTATTAAGATTATTTTGTATACCTTTGGCTCTTTTGCCTATTTATTTACAATACTTATTATACTCATTGAGTCCTTTGAGTTTAGATTAATTATCATTTATTTCAGCAAATATTTCATTTTTCTTATCCTCAATTTTTGCTCTATGATACCTTTCCTATTAATTTTTTTACGATATTAATCATAACCCATCACACTTTTCTTTGCAATAACGCACAAAAAAAATCAATCTTTTCAGATTGATTTAATCATTAACGTCACATTGGTGCGACGATTTTATCTTATGGAGCCATAAAGGTTGAAGTCGGACAACCTTTAATTATCTAAATTATAGGTAGTAATAAACTACTAACTGATATAATTATACCATGAAAATAACTAAAATTTACAAAAAATTGATAATAATTATTAAGCAGGATAAAGAGTATGGTAGCACCACTATATTTAATGTCTTATAAATAAAGGATTTATAGTACTATCATTTCTTATTTTGCACTTGCAAAATTAAATTAAAAATATGTAAGAACTCTACCTTACTTTTTATTTATCCCTTTTGATTAAAGGTATTATGGAACTATATTTATTTCCAACAGTTGGAATATGTTTAAAAATATTGGATGACTCTTAGAGGTTTTAGGTTAGCGATAAAATTGGCAAAAATGATGGTATAATTATATATAGAAGCGACAGATAAATAGTAATTTAAAAAGGAGGATGTATATATGAAAAAAAATGTATTTAAAGTTGTTTTAATGATTTTAGGAATAGGAATTTTAGATTATGGAATTATTACTGAAATTGATGGAATAGGAAGATTCGCTATGATATTATTCGGAACATTATTTTCTATTATTGCTTGTTTAATGTCATTTAATAAGAAGGATAAATAGCAATTTAGTAATTAGTTAGAAAAATAGTAATTTGTAGGAGAGATGTATAATGAAATATATCGCATTATTAAGAGGAATAAATATTAGTGGCAAAAATAAGATTTTAATGAGTGAATTAAAATCAGAGTTAGAAAATAACAAATATAAAAACATTACTACATACCTTAATAGTGGTAATGTTATTTTTGAAAGTAGTATTGATAATAAAGAAACAATAATGAAAGATATAAACAAGATTATATATGATAAATTTTATCTTGAAATACCTGTTTTCATTATAACTACAAGTGAACTTGAAAATATATTAAATCATTGTCCTAATTGGTGGGGAACTAATAATAAAGAAATATATGACAATCTGATTTTTATAATTCCACCTACAAAATATAATGAAGTATATAATACTCTTGGAGAGCCAAGTAAAGATATTGAAAAGATTGAAGAATATAATAATTCTATATTTTGGTCATTTAATTTAAGCAAGTATAGAAAAGCAAATTGGTGGATTAAAACTGCAAGTACAGATATAAAAGATAAAATTACAATTAGAACAGCAAATACAATGAGAAAAGTGCTAGAATTAAGTAAGCGATAAATTACAATTTATCGTTATGTTAAAAAGTATTGCTTGCGGCAACAGGGTATTTGTCATACAATTTATTTAACGAAAGGAGAAATTATAAATGTTAAAAGATAATTTAAAAACATTAAGAAAAAATAAAGGACTTTCTCAAGAAGAATTAAGCGTTAAATTAAATGTTGTAAGACAAACAGTATCAAAATGGGAACAAGGATTGTCTGTTCCAGATGCAGAAATGTTAATATCTATATCGGAGGTATTTGAAACACCCGTTAGTGAAATTTTAGGTGAAAGTATAGAAGAAAAAGAAAAAAATGATTTAAAAGTAATATCAGAAAAGTTAGAAGTCATTAATGAACAATTAGCAATGAAACAAAAGCAAAAAAGAAAAATGTTAGTTAATACATTAATAGTTGCTGATGTATGTTTAATAATATTATTTATCTTATTAGCAATATTAGGAAGTCCATATCAATCATGGGATTATAGTGATCCAGAGTGGTCAGTAATTGGAACTTTATGGCATTCGTTTGAATGGGTATATTTCAAAGTAGCTCCACTTATGGTTATTGTTATAACAGCAATACTTGGAATAATATTTGTTAAAAGAAATAAATAATAAATAATAAATTACAATTTATGGAGTTGATAATAAATGAATAAAGAAATATTATTATCTAATATAGGTAAAATTCATACTACCA
>CAKOWI010000013.1 GCA_934122275.1 uncultured Bacilli bacterium
AAAGTTCTTTCTAAATAAATTTTATCACATTTTCATGTTTCTTTTTATTTAGTGTGAACTTTAAAGGTATTATAATCTTAAAATCCTATTTTTCTTTTCTTTACATAATTACTCTTATCAATACCCTTAAGTTCATTATCAAAATATTTTAAAGCCACATCATCACTCAATAAGGACACTGGATATGAATCATCATCCAATATATAGTCACCAGAACACATGATACCTTGAATTACTTTATTTTTTCTATATGTAGTACCATTTTCATTTCTAATACATTCACTTCCCACGATAATATCAGGTGTTGAAAAATTTTTATTTAAATCATCTGTTGTTATGAGCTTATCATAATATGTTGAAGAATGAGAATAATGATTACTAATTTTATCTTTAACAAAAATTCCATCTAACCTTCTTTTATACTCATGATCTATATTTCCAAAATAAAATGCTTTTCTTCCTATTACTTCTACTAACGAACTATCAAGACTAATATTTTTTATTTTGATGTTTGATTTATGGCATACTGAACTAGAATTAATAAGTTCTTCATTATTAACAAGTATGTTATTATTACGATTGTATATATCTAACTTACCATATATAAAATATTTGGATTTGTTTTTTTCATAATCATATTTTATTACAATAGAGTTTCCTATTAACTTAAGTTCGTGATCTTTACCATTTTTCAAGCATCTTAAAATTATCTTTCCTTCTTCTTTTCTTAGATAAACAAAATCTTTTAAAAATATATCTAATTCATATGCTACATTTTCATTAAATGGCATATTTATAGATTCATTAAGCACACTAAACCAATTACTTTTCATTAATCCACCTCTTTTTGTTTTATATAATAGCACAAATAAAGTAATATCACAACAAAAAAAGAAACCAATAAAATAGGTTTCAATATTTAATTACTTCTTTAATATATCAATTACTCTTTCAATTTTTAAATCATACTTTAGCATTTCTTTACCACCAAATGATTTAATGAATTCATCTTTATCCATGTTATACTTTTTAGCTTTTTCTTCAGCACTTTTTTCTGCCTCTTCATCTGTTACATCAATTTTTTCAAGTGCTATTATTTCTTCAAGTGCAAATCTTAACTTAACTCTTCTTTCGGCTTCTTCATGCATTTGAGCTTTTAAAGCCTCTTCATTTGAGTTAGTGTACTTAAAGAATTGTTCTAATGAAATACCTTGCATCTTTAATCTTTCTTCGTATTGTTTAACCATGTTGTCTAACTCTTCATGAATTAATTCATGTGGTATTTCAACTTCTGTTTCTTTTAATAAAGCATCAAACAAATCATCAACATATTTATTTTCAGCTTCATATTCTTTTTGCTCTTTCATTGTATCTTTAATGGTTTTCTTTAACTCATCAACGTTTTTAACATCATCTAAACCAAGATCTAAGAAGAATTCTTCATTTAGCTCTGGATAAACTTTAGTTTTTACTTCATGAACTAAAACCTTAAATACTACTTTTTTACCCTTTAACTCTTCAGCATGATAATCCTTAGGGAATGTAAGCTCTATATCTTTTTTATCTCCTGCTTTAAGTCCTATTAAAGCTTCTTCAAATCCAGGAATAAATGTATGACTACCTATTTCAAGAGCATAGTTTTCACCCTTACCGCCTTCAAATGCTTTATCTCCATCAAAACCTTCATAGTCAATGATAGCAGTATCGCCTTCTTCAATCTTACCATCTTTAACTTGTAAATCAGCATACTCTTTTCTCATTTTTTCAATTTCTGCATCAACGTCTTTATCAGTTACTTTTACAGTTTCCTTTTTAACACCTAAATTAGTGTATTTATTTATCTTAACTTCTGGTTTAGTAGTAAATGTAAATTTATATACTACTTTTTCTGTATCAGCTTGATCAAGTGCAACAGTAGGACTAATTATTGGTTCTCCATCAAACTTTTCTAAAGCTCTCTTATAAGCTTCTTGCATATTATCTTCAACAGCTTCTACAACTAAAGAATTAACACCATATTTTTTTTCATAAACACTTCTAGGTGCCTTACCTGGTCTAAATCCATCAATCTTAACCTTTTTAATTACTTTTTTAAATGTTTCATCAATTTTATTTTTCCATTCATCACCGCTTATTTCTATAACGATTTCATGTACGTTTTTAGCTTTACTCATCAAAATTCCTCCTACAAAAACAATAGTATTATAACCTATTTATTATTTATTTACAAGCCATAATAATTAGAATTTAAGTTCCTTTACTATGACAGCATTATCCCACTCACTTATGTCTTTAAATCTTTCATTTTCTTCTTTAAAGCAAGATGTTAATATAACCGCTTCACTATCACTTTTACTATTAGCAACAGCTTTTAAATTTTCTAAATATAATGGATTTTCCTTTGAAAAAGGATCAAAAATCAAATAAACCAAACACTCTAAAATCTTTCTAGATTTAGCATTTATAACATAATTAAACTCTTCATTAAAATATCTACTATTATATAGTTCCTCATCCATTATTAATGAATATATAATTGATGCTTTTTCATCCATATTCACATTTATTATAGTTAAAATGTAATTAAATAAAATTTCAGTTTTTAAGTTTTTACTTGTAATAATATTAACTATATAACCCGCTCTTAATACAGATGTTTCTGATAATAGCTTAATTATTCTAATACCATACTTACTGTTAACAAAATTATGATCACTAAATAAAACACTTATTATATTTAACATTTCTTCACTAAATTTAATTTCATTTATCACATCACAATAATCATTAAACACACGTTTACTTGTTGTACTGCAAATTAACTCAACTATTGTTTTCATATATGAGCCTGGAAGACTATTAACAACAGATACAGCATAATTAAATTTAGGATTATTTAATGCATTAATATCAGTAAAAATACGTTCAAAATACATTAATCTTTCATCATTACAATTTAATACAAATCCAAATACATCAAAATGATTACTATTAATAAAGTTTTCATTAGTAAGTATTTCAACTAAAACTTCCTTCTTTTCAGGATTAGACTCATTACAAATAATTTCGATGCTTTCCTTAAAATGCTTACTTCCTAAAAAAGCTTTTTTAACTAATATATTCTTATATTTTCCTAGTTTTTTTATATCTAAATCCATAATTGATATTAGGTTATCTTTTTCCTTTACAGGCAAATGATTTAACCATGCCATTATTGAATTTTTTGATAAAAAATCTAGTGCATTACTTTCTGATAATTTTTTATAAATTTTAGAATTAATTTCTTGTTTCATTATATTTTCCCCCAACAATATTATATTTTTAGCCTAAAAAAGTAGCTCATAGTAATCTATGCTACTTTTACAACCTTTATGTTAAAACTTCCATTTGGACTTTCTACTGATGCAGTATCACCAGCTTTTTTTCCTATAACAGCAACTGCTATTGGTGAAACATTAGATATTTTATTTGAAAATGGATCAGCTTCATTTGTACCAACTATTGTATATTCTTCTGTTTCATCATCGTCATCATACTGAATAGTTATTACAGAACCTATCTTAACTTTTCCATCATTGTTATTTTCAATAATAGTTGCATGCTCTAAAGTATATTCTATCTCTTTTATTCTAGATTCTACCTTTGCTTGACGATCTCTTGCAGCTGAATATTCAGCATTTTCAGACAAATCACCTTGTGCTCTAGCTTCCTTTAAAGCTGTAATTACTTCTGGCCTTTCAACTTTTTTTAAGTTATCAAGTTCTTCTTCTAATTTTAAAAATCCTTCACTTGTTAAATATATTTCATTATCACTTTTTTTCATGATACATTCACCTCTTTAAAAATACTGACTTACATAATACTATATTTTTTAATATTTGTCAACTTAAAAAGTTGATAGCAATATATTTAAAAGTTGATAGCAATATATTTAAAAGTCTATAGTAATATATGCTAAATATACTTATTTATTCAAAAAATCTATTCTCATTAAATCGTTTTTACTTACTGTAAATGGACAATTTATTTTAACTATTTCTCTTGGATGCCTTGCAGCTTCTAATTGAAGATTGTTTTCATCATTAACATACTCTATCTTAAATGAAATATTGGTACTAGGTCCAAAAATAGTAACTAAATCATCCTTTTTAAAGTAATTTCTTTGCTCTATTATAGCCTCTTTTTTAACTGAATCATATGATAATACTATACCTAAAAAATCTTGATTAGAGTCTTCTTTTCTTCCAATATAATACTGTTCGTTGGCACCTGGTTTTTTATTAAAAAATTGTGGTGCAACATCCCTATTAGCACATCTATACAATATTTTTATAGAATCACTAACTAACTTTTCATCATAGGAATTAGATAAATACATATCAATTAATTTACGATAAGTAAGAACAATTGTTGATACATAATATATAGAACGCATTCTACCTTCTAATTTGAAAGAACTAATGCCAATATCCATCATGTCTTTAATATAATTTACTAAAGATAAATCTTTAGGTGCTACCGAAAAATTCGGTTCATTAGATATTTTTTCTTTATTGTTATCATAAAGATCAAAATTAAACCTACAAACTTGGCAACATCCACCTCTATTTGCATCCCTATTAGTAAAGTAATTTGATAAAACACATCTACCAGAAATATTAGTACACATTGCTCCATGAATAAACGTTTCTATTTCTACATCTACACTATTTATTATATCTTTGATATCGTTTTTCGAACATTCCCTAGCTAAAACTATCCTTGAAACACCAAGATTTTTATAATATAGTGCAGCATCTTTATTAAATACTGATGCTTGAGTACTTAAGTGTAAATCTAACTTTGGAGCATATTTCTTTGCTATATCTAAAACTAAAGGATCACTAAAAATAATAGCATCTACGCCTATTTCTTCTAATTGTACTAAGTATTCTTTTAATCCAATAATATCCTCATTATGAAACACAATATTAACTGTTACATAAACCTTTTTGCCTAAATTATGAGCATACTTTGTACCTTCTTTTATTTCCTCTAGTGAAAAATTCTTTGCATTAGCTCGCAGACTATATTTAGCACCTCCAATATAAACCGCATCAGCACCATATAATAAAGCCCACTTTAATCTTTCTAAATCACCGCATGGTGCTAAAAGTTCAATATTTCTACTCATTATTCTTCACCTTATATATCGTTTTTTTATTATAAAATCCATCATAAAATCCAAATAAATTATTATCTATTTTATTTCCACTTAAGTAACTATCTAAAACCATCTTAAATTTATCTTTATCAAGTAAAAAGCTATCAACAACTAAATAGTTAACATCTATATTATAATTCAATAAATTAAGTACTTTATTACCAAATATGTGGGTTCCAAAATAATCTTCAATAACATTGTAATAACAATCAGATTTAGGTTCCTTAATAAAATATCTACTAGACTTTTTATCACTATTAATAAACTCTAAATAATTGCTAACTAGCTTTCTAACTGATGTTGACAAATGCTCAAGACCAAGTACTTCTTCAAACAATAATGCATTAGTATTTTTTCTTATTTCTTTAATTTCATCACCAGTTATATCATTAGTTAAAAAAACACCGCTGCAGCCATTACATACATAATGATTTATGCTTAAATAACTATTATTTAGGTGATACTGATCAAGAATTATTGGAGTTTTTAATTTATAAGTTAGTGTCGATATATCACTTACTATTATTCCATTTAATCCTATATCATCAAGTACACTTAGTGTCTTTCTATAATCATTAAGTTCATCATTAAAAATGTTTCTATTTAAACTTACAAATATTTCTTTATCCTTGTAAGTATCCTTTATCTTTTTTATTTGATCTATATCATAATATTTAGAAAAACAAATACTATAGTTATTTAACCCTAATATAAAACCATCAATATCATATGTTAGCTCTTTATCATCATTTATCTTAATTAATAACTTACTCATCTTTACTTTTCTTTCTTCTTGAGATAGCAACACCATCACCTACTTCAAAAAATCTAGTCTTAAATTCTTCATTAGTATTAAGAAAAGTTATATATTTTTCTAACTTAGTAATTAACTGTCTTAAATTTCTTGACATTAAACTTTTATCACTCATAACAAGTCCGTGAAAATTAATATTATCAGTTATAATAAATCCTCTAGGATTTAAATTTTTCTTAAATTTTTCAAAGAATTTAATGTACTGACTTTTAGCAGCATCAATAAATATTAAATCATATTTTTCTTCAGTATTAAATTCAAGAGCATCTGCTAAAACAAGTGTTATTCTAGAATCTAAATTCATCGCTTTAACGTTTTTTAAAGCCTGAATATACCTGTCTTTATCTCTTTCAATAGTAGTTACTGTAATAGATGGAGAAGCAAGCGCCATGCATATAGAAGAATATCCAATTGCACTTCCAATTTCTAGTATGTTTTTAACGTTATTTAGTTTAACAAATTCAACAAGAAAATTAATACCCTCTTTTTCCATGATAGGTATTCCCTTTTCATCAGCATATTTTTCCATCTTTCTAATAAAAAAATCTTGATCCATAGTATCACCCGGTATTTCTATATAGTTACATAAATAAAATAAAACATTCATTTATCACATATATTTTAAATCATTTTATTTATTATATCAAGCCTTCTTAATCATATTTTTGTATGCACATAAAAGTAATACATATAAAATACTATTCATAATATATATCATGATAAAGATAAAAAATAACGTTTTAATTAAAAATATAATTATATTATTAGTAAGTGGTGCAATTGCCAAAGTAATAGGAATGATAGGAAAAATAGTGTATACAAGAATAGCAGGTATTAACGTTGTATCACTATACTCAGTAATAACTCCAACATTCATGCTAATAATTACAATATCACAATTTAGTTTTCCTATATCAATTAGTAAACTTTCTGCAGAAGAAAAATATAGTAATAAAGATTTACTTAAGAATGCATACATAGTAGGTGCAATAATAAATGTACTATTAATCATAGTTATATTATTATTTTCGGATTTAATTGCAAGTATGCTTCACAATAAAGACTTAGGAATAGTAATTAAAACAATTATAGTAATATTACCATTTACAACAATATCTAGTATTCAAAGAGGATTCTTACATGGCAAAGAAGATATGATGCCTAACTCTGTATCAAATATAATAGAAGAAATAGTTAAGATATTGTTAATTGCAACAGTTATCCCGGTAGTAATAATAAAATCAAATATATCAGCATTAATTGCAGTCATATTATTTAACATTGTAACAGAATTAATTAGCATTTCAATAACAAGTAAAGTAATTAAAAGAAAATACGTAAAGGATAAAACTTCAAAGAAAAATAATAAAATAATAAAAGATATAGTAAGTATATCAATGCCTACTACATCCATAAGATTAATATCTTCTATTGGATTTTTTCTAGAACCTATTATACTTACCAATATTTTATTAAAAACAGGGTATGCCGCTAAATATATAACATTAGAGTATGGAATAATAAATTCCTATATAATACCCATTTTATCTGTTCCAACATTCTTTTCACTATCGGTTGCATCTGCCCTACTGCCTAATATAACTAAGGCATATAAAAACAAAAAATATAATGAATTTAACGGAAAACTATTAAAATTAATGATATTATCAATAATTGTTGGATTAATGTGTTTAATAGTAATTTTGTGTTTTCCAAAAGTAATATTAAAATTAGTATATAACGTTAATTTTGGAATAAATTATATATACTTACTAGGACCTTTTTTCCTAATACTATATATGCAGCCAACTCTATCAGTTGCGGTGCAAGCTATGAATAAAACTAATAAATTATTTATCGTATCTAGTATATCAATGGTAATTAAATACTTAAGTTTAATTATTTTAGGTCTTTTAAGATTAGGTATAAACTCATTAATATATTCAATAATAATAGGTATTGTATCAACGACCTTCTTACTTCTTTATATAGTACTAAAGGAAATAAATTCACACCAAAAAAGAAGCTTTTAGCTTCTTAAATCTATCCTATTTTTTCAACTGACGAAAAAACATAATTATCACCATTTTTAGTAAACACCCACTTATACGAATCTAAAGAACTTAAATAACTATCAATGTTTACATTTTCATTTACAGCTAAATCAGTTATTTTATTATTTAAACCATACAATTCCGATTTATTACCATCTATATTTTTATATAAAGCGTGTTCATCTCCAAAAGTAATTAATTCAAAGCATGGTTTACTAATTATTTCAATGGTATTACCTATTTTAGATGCTGAAACTATTTTTGTATAAACCTTAACTTCTGCTTCACTTTCAATTTTTTCTTTCTTTTCAGTTGTATAATAAGTTTCATCTGTCTTAAATGCATAATTATTTATCAAAACATTTATGTTATTAGCAATACCATATCCAAATATTTTTTTAGATACCGCATCAATAGTTGCTTTGGCAATTTTATAATTTTCCTGATTTGAAATAGATAACTTTTTTATCTCATCTTCTATACCTAATTCCATGTATGAAACTATGTACTTAACCTCATCACTTACTTTATCAGACGTTATTTTATCCTTCGAATAAAAATATCCAGCATAGTCTTCATATAAATCATCAGATATATTAAGTGCAATCATGGTATCATCTATTGTATTTAATCTATTAAATAACCTCGTAACTTCACTATTATTAACATCTAACTTTTGATTTTTTTCTTTAGTAGTTATATTACTATTAGCCATAGTTTTTTTTGTTTTTTTATCTTCATAATTACTTAAATAATATCCACCAAAGAATAAAGCTACCATGACTACTAATACTAAAAATACATTTAATACCTTTTTCATATTATATTTTTCCTACTTAATAAAAGATAATACTTTAGAAGGTCCTATTATATATATAACAATTAATGCTATATCTATAATAAGTAAAGTAAATAATATTATAAGTGGTAAAACTTTACTTTTCTTAGGTATATAAACTTCAGCTTCTTGAGGTTGTTCTACTTGCTGCATATTATCTTGAACATTTGCTTCTTGCACACCTACTTGACCATTTATTTGCTCATTTGTAACATTTTGGTTAGCTTGCTGAGCAACGTTTTGATTATTAGAGTTATTTTGTACTGTATTATTTATATTATCTGATGTATCTTCCTTCATTTCAAGGTTATCACTTATTTCTTCAATCATCTCATCTTTATTATCCATTTTATTCCTCCATATTATACCTTCATTATACATTATTGATGCAATTTATTCAAGTGTCTTTTTGGAATCTTTATTCATCAGAAATAATCCAAGCAAATAAACAATTTCATAACAGATAAATAAGTTTTATACTTTTAAATACATTAAAAACAAAATTAGTACCTAAATTTTTCTCCCTTTAACTTTACTTTCATATTCTTTTCTTATATAATCATTGGTCTCATCGGTTATTATTCTACCACCAATATATTCTATGTTACCTAGGCTTGTTATTTTAGAGCCTATAAGGTATAAGTCTCTAGCTACACTGCGTAAATTGCCTAAGTCTGTTACCTTAGAATTCTCAAAGTCTACATATCCTCCTATGCTTTGCAAATTACCTAGATTTGTTACATTAGAATATCTAAAGTATGCATTTCCTCCTACGATTTGTAAATTACCTAGATTTGTTACCTTAGAATTATTAAAGTATGCATTTCCTAGTATTGCTTTATAAGGACATGTTGTTTCTTCTTTTGGTGTATAATCACCTATGCATATTTCTTCTTCAGTACAATTATAATATTTAGCTAAAGACTTCTTTATCTTTGAAAGTTTACCTCTTAATTCCTCTAAATTAAAATTTTTATTAAAATGACTTCTATAATCTTCATGGAATAAATCTTCTATGAGTTGTCCACATTCCTCACTTTTAAATGTTCCTTCATCTATTTTCTTATTATACTCTATTAATCTTTTATTCCATTCTTCTTTGTCTAACCATTCTTTTCCGTTTTGTATCTCTTTATTATTTTCTAAAAATGATAACGCAACATCTCTATATTCTTCTTCTAATTCTTGTGCATTTCCATTTTTTATTCCTCTTACTTCATCTATTTCATTTCCATTCATCTTAACTGCTATATGTGGTTTATTACTATTATCTACAAATACATAAAAGTCTCCTTGTTCTAACTGACTCGATGCAAGTGTTTTTGTACACCATGGTGTATCTTGTACAAGTGTTTTTAATCTTATTACGTTTTCTGCATAGTTTTTACTATCACTTGTTCTTCCATCAAACTTAATCCATCTTCCTTTGCCATATGTATTTACGTTTTCTAGTGTTATTTCTGATGCTTCTTTTACTACATTATTAAACTCTGCTACTCCTGCATAGTATAGTTCCTTAAAGTTTTCATATGTATCTAAGTTATTATATATTACTTTTAACACAGTGTCATTTAAAAGCATATGTCCTTCTATTGTTTCATTTAACTTTCTTGGTTTAACTATTACTTTATTATCATCTTTTTTATATACTTTTAATAATGTTTCTCTAAGCATTAATACTTTAAATGCATCTTCATAATTAGCACCCTTTATAAAATCTACTATGTGTTTATATTCTTCATATAATTTTTCACTATATATATTAGATAATTCTTCTAAAGCATTTGTTTTATTGTTTCTTATATGGTCAGCTTTAGCTTTTTCTCCTCTTTGTTCTAATGCTTTTAACTCACTTTCATATTCTCTTATTAGTGATGGACTATCTAAGTCTATTTTAAAATCTTCTTTTTTTAAATTATATAGTTTATTTAGTTCTTTTTCTATATCTTCTTTTATAATCTGTACTTTATTATCATTTGGAAACATAGGAGTATTTCCATCATAGTTTTTATTGCCATAATAGTTTGATGCAAATATCTTCTCCCACTTTGATAAACTCATATTTCTTATATTGTTATTCATATTTAATATAAGATATCTTCTGTTTTCTGTTTCTTTTTTCTCTGATTTTAGTATTTCATTACATAAATTTTCCAACTCTTCTTCTTTAAAGTATGGATAATCTCCTACTAATATATCTATTACTATTTCATTATCTATTATTCCTTTTTCTATTTCTTCAGGACTATATATTCCAAAGTATTTTAATTCGTATTCTTCTTTTAATTTTTCAAATTCTTTATTTTCTTTTAAACTACTTATTATTCTTTCTTTTATTTCTTTAAACACTTCTGTTTCTTCATAAAAGTGTAATAGTTCATGCATGTTTACTTTCTTTAATTCTTTATTACTATTTAAATTTAGATATATCGTATTATTTTCTTCATATCCACATACCATTTCGTCATCATAATAAAATACCGTTTCAATACCAAATGTTCTATTAAATCTTTCTATTTCTTTATTTGTCATTTTTAAGTACCTCTAGAACTTCTTTTTGTGACTTTCCTTCTTTTAATAATCTTTTTATTTTCATTTGTGTTTCTTTAAATTCTTCTAGTTTTTCTCTTGGTATTCTTACTATTTTATTATCATAAGTTTGTGCTAATACTTTTTCCATAATTTGTTTACCTTCCTAAATTGATTATAGCAAATTTTTTATATGATATAAATATTAATTTTATGTCAAACCAAAATAGTCTGAATATTACCGTATTAAAAAAAGAAAAAAATTGTATTTTTTTCTTTTTAATTATCTAGTTTATTATACTTTGTTATTAGTTTCTAATACCCTTACAATTATTTCATTAGATACAAATAATAAATTACTTGGTATAAAGATATTACTATCATCTTCAATAAGTAGCTGTTCTTTAATTAAATTGTCTATATTATATAATTCTTTAAAATCATGACCAAACCTACTTTGAAATCTTTTTTTGTTTATGCCAAGTATCTTTCTAAGTGAAAGTATTACTTCATATTCCAAAGTTAAATCATAATCTAATTCTTCTAGTTCATGTATGTATTTTTTATCTAAATAATTATTCATACTTTTTGTATTAGTATATCTAACATTATCAGTATATCCAGATGCTCCAAGACCAAATCCATAATAATATTCATTGTTCCAGTAAGTTAAATTGTGTCTAGATTCATAACCTTTTTTTGCAAAATTACTTATTTCATAATGCTCAAATCCATTATGTGATAATTCTTTTATTATTTCATAATACATCTTACTTTGTACTTCTGAATCTTGTTCTTTTACTTTTTCTATCTTAAGTATTGTATGGTCTTCAACAATAAGACAGTACGTACTTATATGATTAACATCAAGTTTTATAAATTTATTTAAATCTTCTTTTAGATCTTCTATTGTTTCATTAGAAAAACCATACATAAGGTCAACATTTATGTTATCAAAATATTTTTTCGATAACATAACATTATTTCTCATTAAGTTTTCATCTATTTTTCTGCCTAATAATTTTTCAAACTTTTTATTCATGGTTTGAAGACCAATACTTAGTCTATTTACGCCATTTTTCTTTAAAAGTATAAGCATATCCTCATTTATATCTTCATAATTACACTCAAACGTAAATTCATAATCATTACCTAACTTAAAAATATCTATTACTTTAAATAGCTGTTTTAATTCATCAAGAGATAAAGCACTTGGTGTTCCACCACCTACGTATATGGTATTTAATTTCTCACCTTTATATTTGCTACTTATTTCATTTTTTAATTCTAAAATGTACTTCTGAACTAATTTAGTATTGTAATAATTTTTACAAAAATCACAGTATGAACATATACTCTTACAAAACGGGATATGAATATAAGCAGAACTAATCTTATTATTGTAAAACATGTTCTGCTTCAACTTGATCATCTAAATAAAATGAATTATATTCATTTACAGCATCAATACATCTTTTGATTATGTCTTCTGCTTGCATATCTTCATTTGGTAACATAACTTCAAACTCACACCCGTATGCATTAATAACGTACTTATTTAGCATATTTCCATTTTCATCAAGATACCCATTCATAAAATATACCTCACCATCAAGTGTATTAATTTTAATTATATATTTATTATTTTTTTCATCAAATTGATTAAAAAACATTCTATATTCTTTTGGAATCATTTTTCCTCTTTCAGTCATTTCAAATTTAACTGTTTTAAGTAGTTCATCTAAATCGACTAAATAATATACTTTATCAATTTTTATTATAGCTTTAGTTTTATAAAGCTTAATTATATCATATTCCATACTATCACCTACTTATTTTCACTTAATATTGATAAAAAAGCTTCTTGTGGTATTTCAACATTGCCAACTCTTTTCATTCTTTTTTTACCCTCTTTTTGTTTTTCAAGTAATTTTCTTTTACGTGTTATATCCCCACCATAACACTTTGCAAGAACGTTTTTCTTCATAGCTCTTATATCACTTCTTGCGATTGCTTTAGTACCTATTACTGCCTGAATAGAAACTTCAAATAATTGTCTTGGTATTAATTTCTTTAAATTCTCAACTACTTGTTTACCACGATTATAAGCAAAATCTTTGTGTGTTATAACTGATAATGCATCAACTGTTTCACCATTTATTAAAACATCCATTTTAACTAAATTACTAGCTTTATATCCGATTAATTCATAATCAAATGATGCATACCCTTTAGTATAACTCTTTAAATTATCAAAGAAATCATATACAACTTCTGATAATGGAAGCTCATAATGAATGTTTACTCTATCTTTATTTATGTAATCCATATTTATATAAGTTCCTCTTTTATTTTGACAAAGTTTCATAACTGATCCGATATAATCAGTTGGTACAAATATATTAGTTTTAATAAAAGGCTCTTTAATTTCTTTAATCTTTGCTCTATCTGGCATATCATTTGGATTATCAACCATTATAACATCACCACTTGTTAAAACAACTTCATATATAACAGAAGGAGATGTTGCAATTATATCTAAATTAAATTCTCTTTCTAATCTTTCTTCAGTAACATCCATATGAAGCATTCCTAAAAAACCACATCTAAAACCAAAACCCAAAGCTGCTGAAACTTCAGGCTCATAAGAAAGTGAAGCATCATTTAATTTCAATTTTTCTAAAGCTTCCTTTAAATCTTGATATTTATTAGACTCAATAGGATATAATCCAGAATATACCATCGGTTTCATAGGTTTATATCCTGGCAACATATTTGAAGGATCATTATCTAAAGTTATAGTATCTCCAACTTTTATATCACTTACACTCTTAATAGAAGCACATAAATAACCAACTTCACCAGCTGAAATAACATTCTTTTTTACTATTTTAGGATTATGAACTCCAAGTTCTACAACTTCATATACGGTATTAGTAGATAACATTCTAATTCTATCTCCAACCTTAACTTTACCATTTAATACTCTCATCCATATAACAGCACCTCTATATGAATCATATATGCTATCAAATATTAAAGCTTGTAATTTATCATTAGCATCCCCTTTAGGACATGGTATCTTCTCAACTATTGCTTTTAATAACTCATCAATACCGACACCTGTTTTAGCACTAGTTAATATTATGTCATCTTCATTAAACCCGAATGTATCTATTATTTCTTTTTTTACCTTATCTACATCAGCATTTGGTAAATCTATTTTATTAATAATTGGTATTATAGTTAAATTATTCTCAAGTGCTAAATACATATTTGCTAATGTCTGCGCTTCTATTCCTTGTGCTGCATCAACAACTAGTATAGCACCCTCACATGCTGCTAAACTTCTTGATACTTCGTAAGAAAAGTCTACATGTCCTGGTGTATCAATCAGATTTAAAAGATATTCTTCATTGTTATATTTATAATTTAAAGACACTGAATTTAACTTTATGGTAATTCCTCTTTCTCTTTCCAAATCCATTGAATCTAACATTTGATCTTTTATCTCTCTTTTAGTTATACTTCCAGTTTTTTCAAGTATTCTATCTGCTAAAGTAGATTTGCCATGATCTATATGTGCTATTATACTAAAATTTCTTATATTCTTTTCTTCCACCTATAACACCTCTAACTTTTCTATTTCATGTTATATTTTAACATACATTTTTTCTAATTTAAACATAATATTTAATCACAAAACAAAAAGCCATTAAACAATAGCTTGGCTTTTTGTGTAACAGTTAATAGTATCATCTACATAATTAAAATAGTCTTTATCTAAAAGTTTATATAAATCTTCTGTTTCAAATTTCATATTCTTTTTATTTACGTTACAAAACAAAATATAAGATTCAATGCTACCAAAAATTTCTTCTGCTAGCTTATAATCTTTTGTATAGTATATATAAAACGCAATTAATGATTTACTCTTTTTATCTAATATATAATCTTTTATTAGGTATGATCTTTGTGAACCTAATAATTTCATAAAATGATATATATCTATCTCCTTTGAAAGACAATCAAATATTTGATTTATATGTTTTTTATTTTCCTTAAATTTAATTAGCTGGATCAACTCATCTAATTCTGATTTATGAGGTTCACATATAAATATATTAACAATACTGTCAATTCTTTTGTCATCTAAATCAACTTTTTTATAGTTATTTAGTATATATCTTTTACTTTTATTTTTTATATAGACATCAAATAATTTACATTTTTTATCATTATCATATAATTCACTATTTAATGCTGTATCAACCAGAAAACAACTATTAGAAGTTAATATATAATTGTAAAGTTTTTCTTTTTTTACATCATCTAACGTAGTATTAGTACTAATTATTGCATCTAATATATAATTATTTTGCTTTTTTATCCCGTAGTTAAATAAGTCTTCCATGATTTTGTCATTATATGTATTATTGACCTTGGAAGAAATTATATAATATTTTGATAATTCACCATAAATAATTGAGCGAGTTATATAGTTTACTTCGTTTAAACTTAAATCACTCATTTTTCCTAACAATTCTATTAATATTCCTGAATTACACACGCTAGTGTCCAAACTCAATTCTTCTATTAATTTTTCTCTTTCATTTTTACTAACACTATTTAATTTTTTAATAAGTAAAGAAATATCTCCGTTTTTACGAAAGTTCTTTAATGCTTTTGTTACTTTTGAATTCATAATCATCCCACCAAGAACAGTATATTAGCATATTATTGAATTAAAATCAAATGGTTTTAAAAAGGAAACAAACTCTATTGTTTCCTTAATCTTTATTCAAAGTAATTAAGCATCATAGCTTTCTTAACTTCTTTTAATGTTTCAGCTGCTTTTTGTCTTGCTTTTTCTGTTCCTTTTTTTAGTATTTCATATACTTTTTCTGGATCTTTTGCAAGTTCTTCTCTTCTTTTTCTAATAGGTGATAATTCTTCTTGTAAAACATCATTTAAAAATCTTTTTATTTTCATATCTCCAAGACCACCCTTTTGATAGTGTTCCTTTAATTCATCAAGATTTTTATACTCTGGCATAAACTTTTCAAATGAATCTTCCTTGCAAAATACATCTAAATAAGTAAATACAACATTACCTTCTACCTTTCCTGGATCTTCTACTCTTATATGATTTGGATCTGTATACATACTAAATACTTTCTTTTTAATTTCTTCAGCACTATCTTTTAGATAAATACAGTTATTTAATGATTTACTCATCTTAGAATTACCATCTATTCCAACTAATCTTCTTTCATTAACGTTTTCCGGAAGAAGTGCTTCTGCTTCAACTAATGTATCTCCGTAAATAGAATTAAACTTTCTAACTATCTCTCTTGCTTGTTCAAGCATTGGTAACTGATCATCACCTACTGGAACTATATTAGCTTTAAAAGCTGTTATATCAGCTGTTTGACTTACTGGATAAGTAAAAAATCCTGCTGGAATACTTTCCTCAAATCCTCTTAATTCTATTTCCTGCTTAACGGTCGGATTTCTATGTAAACGTGCAACAGTTACTAAATTCATGTAATAAAAGGTAAGTTCTGTAAGCTCTGGAACCTCAGATTGAATAAAATAATTAACCTTTTCAGGATCAATACCACATGCTAAATTATCTAGTGCAACTTCTATTACGTTATCTCTAACTTTCTTTGGATTATCAAAGTTATCCGTTAGAGCTTGTGCATCTGCTGCAAACAAATACATTTCATCATAATTTCCTTCATTTTGTATTTTTACTCTATTTTTTAATGAACCAACATAATGTCCTATATGTAATGGCCCTGTTGGTCTTTCTCCTGTTAATATAATATTTCCCATTATAAATCTTCCTCTCTTCTTATATCTATGCTTTTATATTTACTTAAATTATTAATACGCCATCGCCTATTCATCATAAAATCCTTTCTTATATATAAAAAACTCTAATCCAACCATAGGATAAGAGTTATAAATCTTAAGTTTAATGCCACCTAATACGTACTATCATACATATGTTATAAGATAACGGCTAACTTCCGTAGTGTCATACTATGATTTCAAACACTCTCTCGCAAGTCCATTTACTAAGATCCTTATATAGCTTTCCACCAAACAGCTACTCTCTATTAATAATTGTTTTAGCTACTACTCTTGCTAATACGATTTAAATATACCTAGATTATATAAAAAATAAAACACTTTTGTCAATATTAGTTACAATAAAACTTAGTTTCATCACTTAAATTATTAAAAGAATTACTTAATGAATGAAGTTGTAAGATAAAAGTAAACACAAAAAGAATGTGTTTACTTTTTCTTTTGTTAAAATAGAAATAGGAGGTT
>CAKOWI010000014.1 GCA_934122275.1 uncultured Bacilli bacterium
TTTGATTATTCATAGTATTATTGGTTGACATTTGACCATAACTTTGATTATTCATAGTATTATTGGTTGACATTTGATTATAGCTTTGATTATTCATAGTATTATTTGATTGAATTTGATTATAATTTTGACTACTCATCATATCATTTGTTGGCACTTCATTATAGTTTTGGTTATTTACTTCATTGTTTATTGGTACTTCATTATAATTTTGATTATTTATTTCATTATTCATTTTATCCTCCATTTTATTTCATTTTTACTAGCTTTGTATAATAATAATTGTTATTAATATCATAAATTTTAAAAACGCTATAATAATCATAGTTATCGCTATAATCCATCAATTCAAATTCAAAATCATTTACACGAACTTCAATACCTTTTATTATATGATTACTTTCCCAATTTTCATTATATGTTCCATCGGCATTAGCAATGTTATAGCTACTGCTTGCAAATATAATGTTTGTATAATCATTTAAGTCCAAAGTAGATTTGCTTGGCAAATCACCTTTAGAAGATAATAAAACATTTGAAATTGTTACTTTGTTAGTTTTCTTATCTAGCAACAAAGATATTGTTGCACTATCTATTTTCCAATCAGATACTTTGCTTGGTGATAAATCTTCTAAAGTTACTAATGTATGATATTTAATATATGTATCACCAACTTCATCTTCAAATAAATTTACTATATTTTCTTCATTATTCTTTTTTGATTTTACTTTTAATTGTCTATCTTTAATCTTAGCTTTTAACTTATTACCATCTAATTTTGTTTCTGTACCTTTATAAACTGGCAAATATGTTCCATCTTTGTTATCTCTATATACTACATACTGGGACCTCGAATAATTTTTTAACTGTTCATCTGTCAATTCCAATTCAAAGTCCGATTGATTATTATTTGAACTTATTGTACTTTTATTTTTTTCAAACGACAATCTATTAGAAGAATTCTTAGTCATTAGTGCATTAAAATTATTTATAAATTTTTTATAATTATTAATTTCATTTATTTTACTATATATATTAAGAAACATATTTTGAATTTTATTTGAACCATTATAAGGAAAATATATACTAACTCCTCTTGATAACGGGTCTGTGGCCCAATTATACAAAATTGTATTTTCTAATTCACTTAAAGCTTTTTGAGCCTTCTTAGGTGATAAATGTTTTAGACTAGATATCAAATTATATAAATCAACTGTATCATATTCAGATACACCAGACATATTATAACCATATTGGTATAAATTACCTCTAATATTTGATATTTCTTTATAGTTTTTTGATACACTTACACTTCCAAAAAAGTCATCAACCGCTTTATTAAGATTATCTAAATTATTTAGATTTAATATTGAATATGTTGAATAATATTCATACTCTTCATTACCAATTTCATAATAATCCTTTAAATATGCCATTTTTTCTTTATACTTGTCTATAAATTTTCTTCCAATTTCTACATCTTTTGTTTTTAGTGTAACATCATTTATAAAGCTAAAATCACTTTGGTTCCTTACTGACATAGAAACTTCTTCAGATGCAACAAAATAATTTGCATAATCTTTAAACACATTTGCGTTTTCTATTGTACCATTTAAACATGTACTAAATAATATTGTATCAATTTTATTTTTCTTGTTAAATGATGTATCAGATAATGCTTGTGAAATTTCTTCGAGTGACAAATTATCATTATTATTTAATTCATCAAATTCACTACCCATTATTGCTCCACCATGGTTCCAAAATAATAATTCATATTTATCTGTAATGTAATGTTTTGATGTAAAATTGATAAAATCACTTAATGTTGATGATTGACCCATATTTTTTATTGCTTGGCTTTTAACCTTTATAAAACCATCATTAGTTAATTGATATATAGAAGTTTCATTTTTATCAATGTAATCATTTTTCCATCTTGATGCACCGCCCGCTATTAAAACCACATTAATATTTTTCAAATCAACCATAGTAGGATCAATTCCATCTAATTCATAAGATCCCATAGACCCTTTTGATTCCAAATCTGATCCAACCATATATATCATAAATGTTCTTGTTGAAGAATCATTTTTCTTTACTGAAAAAATAACAATTAAACTTATCAATAAAAATAAGATTCCTATTAAAACATATAATATAATCTTTAAATCAAATTTTTTCTTTAAAGAATTTGTACTGCTATAATTATTTTCACTACTTACATATATCTTATCCATATCTCCTCCTCTATCATATACATAATAACATATATCGACATTTTTTTACAGATTATTTATTTAAAAATATATTTTTTGCCTAACAAAAAAGCACTTCTTTTTGAAGTACCTTTATATTTACTTAGATAATAAATCACAAACCAAATTACTAAGTTCTGTTGGATTTTCTATTGGAAGCCCTTCTATTAATCTTGCTTCATCATATAAAATCTTTGAATACTTTTTTAAAGTTTCTTTATCATTATCATATAAATCTTTTATTTTTTTAGCTATATCATGTTTTTCATTTATTTCAAGTATTAATTTAGCTTTAACCGTTTCATCAGTAGGCATTGCATTTATAACTTTTTGCATTGTTGTTGTAACTTCACCCTCACTAGTTAAACAAACAGGATGTTTTCCTAATTTATTAGTAAATCTTACATCAGATACACTATTATCTAATTGTTCTTTAATAAAAGATAACATATCTTTATATTTTTCATTTTCAGAAGACAATTTGTCTTGTTCTTCTTTACTATCTAATTGCAAAGAATTAGAACATACATTTATAAAGTTTTTATCATCATACTTATCAAGCATTTTAAGTACGAATTCATCAATATAGTCTGTTAAATATAAAACATCTTTTCCACTTTCTTTAAGTGTTTCAACTTGTGGTAACATATCAACTTTATCTATCGTTTCACCACAAGCATAGTAAATACTAGTTTCATTATCAGCAAGCTTTGAAGTATATTCCTTTAAAGTAACATTTTTCTTTTCTTTAGCTGAGTAAAATATTACTAAATCCTTTAATTCTTCTTTTTTGGCACCATAATTATCATAAATTCCATATTTTATGTTAACTCCAAATATTTTAAAGAAATCTTCATATTTTTCTCTTTCTTTTTCAAGCATTTCTTCTAATTCTTTTAATATTTTCTTTTCTATATTTTTAGCTATTACCTTAAGTTGTCTATTTTGTTGTAATATTTCTCTTGAAATGTTAAGTGGTAAATCAGGTGAATCAACAATACCCTTTACAAAGTTTAAATAATCAGGCAATAAATCCTCACAATGTTCCATTATAAGTACACCGTTAGAATATAATTCTAAGCCTTTTTTGTAGTCTTTAGTGTAAAAATCATAAGGTGCCATAGCTGGTATAAACATTAATGCATCATAGCTAACTAATCCTTCTGCTTTAGTGTGTATTACCTTTAAAGGTTTTGAATAATCAAAGAATTTTTCTTGATAAAAATTATAATAATCTTCTTCTTTAATTTTTTTCTTATCTTTCTTCCATAAAGGTACCATACTATTTATAGGATCTGTTTCCGTTACCTTTTCATCATTTTTTTCTTTCATAACAATTGGATATGTAACATAATCAGAATATTTTTTTATCAAGCTTTGAATTTTAAATTCTTCTAGGTATTCATCATAATTTTCATCATCAGTATTTTCTTTTATATGTAAAATTATTTTTGTACCATTATTATCCATATTACATGGTTTTATTTCATATCCGTCAGTACCTTTAGAAGTCCATGAATAAGAATCATCACATCCTACCTTCTTACTTTCTACAGTAACTAAATCACTTACCATAAAGCAAGAATAAAAACCTACTCCAAATTGTCCTATTATATTTACTTTGTCTTTCTTTTCTAAAGCCTCTTTAAAAGCTAAAGAACCACTTTTTGCAATAGTACCTAAGTTTTCTGATAATTCATCTTTTGTCATACCAATACCATTATCAGATATTGATAATATTCTTTTTTCTTTATCAATACTAATTTTAATCTTTAAATCTTTTTTATTTACCTTTAATGATTTGTTAGTTAATGATTCATAGTATAATTTATCTATAGCATCATTAGCATTAGAGATTAATTCTCTTAAAAAAATCTCTTTATTTGTATATATTGAATTAATCATCAAATCAAGTAGTTTCTTCGATTCAGCTTTAAATTGTTTTTTTGACATATATAATCATCTCCTATTAACATTACACATTAATTATATTACTATATTTTAGCACTGTCAAGATTAATGTGCTAATAAATATGGAATAAAAATACAAGTCTAATAACTTGTATTTTTAATATAATCCATGTAATTTAGATATATCATCACTACTTAATTCATTTACTTTCCACATTCCATTTTCCTTTGTTAAATATAGTTCCATGGTATGAGTTGTTGTATCTGTAACCTTTGACATTAATTCAATTTTATAATCCATGTATTTACTTTCTGAAAATTTACCATTTTCATCATTAAACTTTTCTGGATTATCCTTTAATTCTTTTTCAGCTTCTAATATTGCACTACGATAATTTAAAACAGTTAGTTCAATAGTTGCAGTAGCTTCGTTGTCTTTTTCTGAAACATTTTTAATAACATATGCAAATCTATCATACTGTTTTTCCATAAGTTCTTGATAATCTTTCTTCTGTTTATCAACTAAACCTTCATTTTCAATAGTGTCAACCAATTGTGTTATTACATTATCATCTTTAGCTCTATATTTTTCAAAAAATGTATCAACTGCCTTTTCTGGGGTTTGATCATTTAATGAACAGCTACAACCCGTAAAAAGTATTAGTGCACATATTGCAATTAATATTTTTTTCATATTATCCTCCTTCTGATATTAATTTGGCAGTTAACATTGTTTTTATACTATTTTTTTACAACATTTATCAAATTTTTTAATTTATTAATTATTTCATAATTAGCATTTGAAACACAGTTTAATAGTTTTTTATATACTTTAGTTTCATCATTTTCTATTAAATCAAAACATTCATAGTAAAAATATTTTAACTCGTCATACTCTCTTTTTTCATATTTCACATTTAAATATTTTGATATTATGGATATTAGCTTATTCTCTTTTCTAGTTAGATTATTATTTATACTGTCAGATGATATTATTTTATAATTAATGTCAGTAATTAAAACTGGTTTTTCATCGAATATAACGTCTTCTTCTTCATCAAATAACATTTTACTTTTACCTTGTAAATGCCCGTTATTATCAAACATTAAACCAAGTGCCATATTATCACTATATATAATACACGAATATAATAATATCTTTATTTTATCTCTTGAAAACAATTCAGTTTTACCTTTTATTTTTTCCAAAAAATCTTTATCAACTGATATATAATTATTTAAAAAATCTAAAATACATTTATCACTCACTTTAAACGCACAAATCTTTTTAATGTGTTTAATATCATCTTCCTTATCCCACTCATAAAATTCATAAGCATTTTTTTTATAGTTCAATAAAATATCATATACGTTTTTCATTATTTACCCCTTTCATAAATATAGATAAATTAATTAATAAAAAACCTAATATAAGACTAATAAATTCAGGTAGTTTAATAATATATTTTATATATTCCTTAAAATTATACCCAAATGTAAATAAATTTATGTATAAAATAATTGTCAAAAAACCAATATTAAAAAGAATAAATCCTATAATATATGTTAATAATTTTAGACTCAAAATAATCACCTAATAAATAATATTTATTTGTAATTAAGAATAGTATATAATGTGCATACTTTGGAGGATAAAATGAACATTATAAAATTATTACAATGTATTTTTTTAGGAGCAGTACAAGGTTTTACTGAACCTATACCAATATCATCTAGTGGTCATTTACTTATAATAAGAAAGATATTAGGATTTAACTTATTTAATGATATTAACTTTGAAATAATAGTTAACTTTGGTTCTTTTATAGCAATTTGCATTTTATATAGAAAACAGATTTTAAAACTAATATCAGACTTTTTTAATTATATTAAGACTAAAAATAATGACTATAAATCTAATTTTAATTACTGTATATTAATTATAATAGGAACAATACCAGCTGGAATTGGTGGATTACTTTTTAAAAGTAAAATAGATGAAATATCAAATAACGTAAAACTAGTTGGTATTGCTTTAATTATAACTGCACTAGCATTATATTTGATTAAAGATTTTAAGGGTACTAAGGGAAAAGACGAAATTACTAAGACAGATAGTTTAATTATTGGAATATATCAAATGATAGCCTTACTTCCTGGTATATCAAGAAGTGGTTCTACTATAGTGGGCGCTATGAGTCGTTCTTTAGACAGAAAAATGGCCGTAGATTACTCATTTATGCTATACCTACCAATAAGTCTTGCTAGTATGATTTTAGGAGTTAAAGACATAATTTCCTCTACTATTTCAAGTAATTTAATGGTTTTATATATAATTGGTGCATTAGTTAGTTTAGTAGTTACATTTTTTAGTGCAAAATGGTTTATTAACGTTATAAAAAAAGGAAAACTAGGATACTTTGCACTATACTGTTTAATAGTTGGAATCCTAGTTACACTTTTTCTTTAATATAAAATAATTGCTAATACAGTTGCAATAATAAGTATCGTTATTGCTATAGCAAACTTCTTAATATATTTTTTTCTTACTACTTCTTCACTTTCAAATTCTTCATTTTCGTCTTTCATATGTCCTCCTACTATATTTTCATAATATCATAATTAATAGTTATCATCAAGCTTTAAAGCTTAATTAAAAAGTCTAAAAATGAGTCTTCTTTATTTAATTTACCACTTTTAATACCTAAGTCAAGTTCATGTAACTTCTTTATCATATCTTCTAATTCATTAATAAAATAATCACTTTCATAAGCTAGTTTAACACGATATGGATGAATACCTAGAATACTTGCTATTTCTTTTTGACTTTTATTCTTTAAAGATAATATTTTAACTTGATATATAAGTATAAACTGATTAGATATAACAGATATAAATTTAATAACATCCTCATTTAATTTTAGCAAATCATTATAATATAAAAAAATCTTCTTATAATCTTTTTTCATAATTGCATCAGTAAATTCAAATATATTGTCTTTAAAGGTCCTACTTGATATATCATCAATATCACTTTTAGATATATTTTTATTATCTTCTTTATAAATAACCATTTTATCTATTTCACTTAATATTATATCTATATCACTACCAACAAATTCATTAAAATAATTGGCCGTTTTTAAATCAATGTTATATCCCTTATTTTTAAATTCTTTTACGATAAAACTTCCTATATTCTTTTTATCAATTGCTTCCTCATGAAAAACTTTAGCTTTATCTTTTAATGTTTTTACTATCTTTTTTCTTACATCAAGTTTATCTGCTATAACATAGAAAATAACCACATTTTTATGATTTTCACTTGTTAAATATTTTTCTAAATAATCTAAATTATGTGATACAGGATCAACATTTGAAGTTAAGAATAACGCATTTTCACCAATTAATAGTTTTTCTTCACCGAACATAGAAATACTTGATGCATCATCTATAAGTTCTGAAACATTACACTCAGTTAAATCATACCTAACTAATTCTTGATTATCTTTTTTTATTAAATCAACTCTTCTTTTAATTAAGCTATAATCACTACCATATATCAAGTAAATATTTTCCATAAGAATCACCATGATTATTATACAATAAAAAAAGAAACTATGCTAGTTTCTCTAATAATTCAGCTTTCTTCATTGAAGTATAACCTTCAATTTTCTTTTCTTTTGCAAGTGCTTTAAGTTCAGCTACAGTTAATTTTGATATATCTTTTTTGTCTTCTTTTACTACTTCTTTTTTGCTTTCTGCCTTTTTTTCTACTTTTTCTTCTTTAGGCATTTTACCATTTAAAGCATCCTTTGCAAGTTCAACTAAATTTTTGAATGATTCTGGTGAATCAATAGCTATTTCAGCTAACATTTTACGGTTTACAGTTACACCAGCTTTAGCTAAACCATTAATGAATCTAGAATAGCTAATTTCGTTTTCACGACATGCTGCATTTATACGAACTATCCATAATTTTCTAAAATTACGTTTATTTTGTTTTCTATCTCTATATGCATACATATATGAATGCATTACTTGTTCTTTTGCAGTTTTAAATAATCTATGTTTACTTCCAAAGTAACCTTTGGCTTCTTTTAATATTTTCTTACGACGTGCTTTTGTTGTTGCACCATTTTTTACTCTTGCCATTTATAATTCCTCCTTAAACTTCTTATTATAATGTATCGATTATTCTCTTTAATCTATTTGTATCTGCTTTACTTATAGAATTACCTTTTCTATTTTTTCTATTATATGCAGAATTTTTAGAACCAGTATTATGTCTTGAACCTGGTCTTCCAATTGTTATAGTACCACTTTGTCTAACATTTAAAACTTTTTTAGTACCTTTATGAGTCTTTTGTGTTTTCTTTGCCATATTTTCCTCCTACTATTATTACTTACTTTTGATTGGATTTAGCATAGCTATCATATTCCTACCATCAAGAACAGGCTGTGCTTCTAAAGTACTTATATCACTTAAGCCCTCTGCAAACTTAAGTAATACTTCCTTACCCTTATCAGTGAACTGCATTTCACGCCCTTTAAAGCGAATTGAAAGTTTAATCTTGTGACCTTTTTCTAAATACTTTTTAGCATTATTTAACTTAGTATTAAAGTCATGAACATCAATATTTGGTGATAGACGATATTCTTTAGTCTCAGCATTATTTTCTTTTTGTTTCTTTTGAGACTCCTTAAGTTTTTTCTTCTTCTCATATTTGAACTTATTATAATCCATTAATTTGCATACTGGATTCTCACCATCATTTATTAATACCAAATCAAAACCAGCATATGAAGCAAGTGTTAATGCTTCTTCTTTGGTTTTAATACCTAACTGCTCTCCTCTAGGACCAATTACAAGCATTTGTTTAGCCCTTATTTGTTCATTAACTTGCATTTCTTTTTCTTTTGCTATATTAAAGCACCTCCATAAAAAAAGTGAATACAAGATTAGTATTCACACTCAAAACGCATATAAAATAATTATATTAATATTCATTATTGGCGTTTGACCCACTACATTTGTAATCGGGTGAGATAAATACAATCTTCTTTCCTTCATATCAAAATTACATTGATAGTATACACTATATAATTTGATTTGTAAAGTATTTTTACACTTTTATATTTACATTTATGTTTTTTTCACTATAATATTATGCATTACGAGGTAATTTATGCAAACTATTGATTTATATGATCTTAATTTTGATAGAGAGTTTAATAAAGTACATAGTCTATCAGGATCTTTTGGAAAAATATACAAATGTGAATTTGATGGTAAAGTATATGCACTAAAAGATTTTTTTGATGGCAAATATTTAGATGGTAAAATAAGAAAATTAAACGAATTATCAAAAATAAATGAACCATTTTTAAATACACCAAAATATTGGGTAAAGAACGGAAAAAGAAAGCTTTACTTAACAGAATTTGTTACCGGAAAAGGTTTTTACGATGTTCAAAGTTTATCATTAAAAGAAAAAATAAAATTATTAAACGATCTAAAAGAAAAGATTATTATTATGCACGGCTATGGAATTATTCATGGTGATTTAATAAATACGAATATTTTATATAATAATGAGTCAAGTACTATAATTGATTTTGATAATGCATCCTTCGGAAAATATAGTTTAAATGCTAAAGATACTAACGAAAACTCGTTAAACTTTATAGAAAAATACGGAATAAAAAAAGAAATGGACATTCACTTATTTAATATCCTTGCATTTTCAATAATAAATGACACATCATATCCTATTACAAATATATTAAGACAAAACTATGGACATTTTAGTGATAATGAAGCAAAGAAAATATGTAATTCCGCTCTTCTTCTTGAGAAATATCCTAATAAAGATTTTTTAATAGATACAATAAAAGAAACTAAAATTTAGTTTCTTTTACTTTAAACTCTTAATTTTTTCATTATAGTTATCACTATTAGTAACGTAAGAACCAGAAACAGCCATTGTACATCCTGCTTCTTTAGCTAGTTTAATGGTACAATCGTTTATTCCACCATCTATACTAATTTCGATATCACTATTTATTTTTCTAATTTCTTTTACTTTTTCTAGTACTTCTTGTATAAATTCCTGACCACCTTCTCCAGGCTTTACACTCATAATTAAAACCAAATCGATAATATTTAAATATGGAATTAATTTTTTATAATCAGTTTCAGGATTTATGGCAATACCAACTTTAACACCTAAGTTTTTAATATAATCTATGATTGAACTATTTTTTAGTATTTCAACATGAAACGTTATATAGTAAGGCAGTAAAGTAGATGCATAATCTTTTATTAGTTGCTCACTTTCCACCATCATATGTACATCAAGTGGTTTTTTCGATATACTTTTTACGTCCTTTACAACTTCTAAAGGAAATTTTTTATTATCTACGAATATTCCGTCCATTACGTCTATATGAATGTAATCAGCACTAGAATCATTTACTTTTTTCACAGCATTAATTAACCTGTCATATTCTTTCAAAACAGAAACAGAAACCTTCATAATTACCTCTTCTTTTCCTCTAAACTTTGTATGAACTTTTTATAATTTTCATACCTTGTTTGTCTTATATCACCATTTAAAACCATCTTTTTTATAAAGCATCCATCTTCTTTTATGTGCATACAATCATCATATTTACATTTTTCTTGATTATTATAAAACTCAGTAAAATTATCCTTTATATCATATTTAGTCATTCCTACAAAATCAAGTGATGAAAAACCTGGAGTATCCGCAACCAAACCATTTTCTAATTTTAATAGTTCAACATGTCTAGTTGTATGTCTTCCTCTTCCTAAAGCTTTTGATATTTCACCAGTTGCTAAATTAAGATTAGAATTTATTTTATTTAGCAATGTTGATTTACCAACACCTGTTTGACCAGTAAAAACACTTATCTTATCTTTAAATATCTTTTTTATCTCATCTACTTGATTATTTATGTAAACACTATAACCTATTTTTTTATAATAACTAATAATTTCATCCATTTCACTAGTATCATCTAACAAATCGTACTTAGTAAAACATATAATAGGTTTAATATTATTATATTCTATCACAACTAACATTTTATCAAGCAAATTACTTGAAAAATTAGGCTCTTTACAACTAACTAATATAATTGCTTGATCCACATTTGAAATAGGTGGTCTTAAAAGCCTATTTTTTCTATCAAAAATCTTTTTTATAACCTTATTGTTTTCATCTATTTCTACAATATCCCCTACTAATGGAGATATATTTAAGTACTTAAATTTTCCAATTGATGAACAGTCAATATAGTTACCATCTACATCAACTGTCCATTTATTACTAATTAACTTTACTATTCTTCCAACCATTATTCAGCCTTTGTTGTTGTAGTTCCTGAAGTTGTAGATGATGAAGTTGTAGAACTAGTTGTAGTAGTTTCCATTTTCTTTGCTATAACAACTTTTACCGTATCGTTTTCAAACATTTCTTCACCAGCTTTAGGTGACTGTGCAAGAACAGTTCCTTCTTCAACACTGTTTGTTTCCTTTGTTGTTGTCTTAAGTGTTAACCCGTACTTTTCACAAAATTCAGTTACTCTATCTAGCGTCCAAGCATCCGCTACCATATCAGGATATTTAGTAGCTATTTTAGGAATATACAAAACAATAGAGCTTCCTGATGAAATTTTTTCATCTTTTTTAACACTTTGATCTATAATTAATTGTTCTTTTCCTTTATATTTTTCCGAATCAGAAACTTCCTTTTCTTCAATCGTAACTTTTATTCCATCTAGTTCAAGCTTTGCTTTTACTTCATATACGTTTAATCCACTATAATCTTCAACGGTTATCTTCTTACTACCAGTTGAATAATATATCGTTACTAAACTACCTTTTTTAACATACCTATTCTTAGTAGGTTCTGTTTCTATAACGTTATTCTTTTCAACAGTATCACTAGATTTTTTAACTGATTTAATGGAAAATCCTTTTGACTTAATTAATTTTTCAGCCTCTGATATTTCCATTCCATATACATCTGGAATTTTAACATCTTTCTTTTCTGTTGCTTTCGGGAAAACAATCATAACTAATACAAATGCAAGAACTAAAATACCAACTATACTTGCTATTATAATTATTAATTTTTTATTACCTTTATCTATTTTTTCATCTTCAGTAATTTGTTTTACAACTGGTTCTTCTGATGTTTTACTTTCATTTACTTCATCTTTTAAAGCAGTTATCGTTTTAGTATCACCAAAATCAGTTTCAGGATATTTAAAGACTATTCTGTCTTCTTCTATTCTATCATCATCTAGGCAGGTTTTAATATCTTCAGCCATTTCCGAAACATTTTTATATCTGTTTTTCGGATTTTTAGCAGCTGCTTTTAGAATTATGTTTTCAATTGATTGCGGAATAACTGGATTTAACTCTCTTGCACTAGGCATTGGCTCTTTCATGTGCTTTAATGCTATTTCAACGGCAGAATCTCCCTTATAAGGCATTTTACCAGTTAACATTTCAAACATAAGTATTCCAAGAGAATATATATCACTTCTTATTGTTGAACCTTTACCACTTGCCTGCTCTGGTGGTAAGTAATGAACTGATCCCATGACAGAATTTGTCTGAGTAAGCTCTACACTATTAAGTGCCATAGCTATACCAAAGTCAGTTATTTTAACTAATCCACTTTCCTTAATCATTATGTTTTGAGGTTTTATATCCCTATGTATTATATAAGAATCATGTGCAACTTGAAGTGCATCTAATAGTTGAAGCATTATATCAATGGTCTCAGGTATAGATAAAACACCTCTTTTTTTAATCAACTGTTTCAGTGTTTTTCCTTCTATATATTCCATTACTATGTAAAAGTTTCCATCATCTTCTCCTACATCATATATTTCAACAATATTAGGATGTGAAAGTGAAGATGCTGCTAGAGCCTCTCTTTGAAACCTTCTTACAAACTTCTCATCACCAGCTAAGTCACCTCTTAAAACCTTAACTGCAACTTTTCTATCTAAAATAGTATCACTAGCTAAATAAACATTAGCCATACCGCCCTCACCTATAAGTCCTTCTATTTCATAGCGGTCATTTATTTTTTGTCCCTTTGCAATCATTTTCTTTCACCACTTTCTCTTTCTAAATATGCAATGGAAACATTGTCAGTGCCTCCCCTTAAATTACTCTTTCTAATTAATTTAACTATTTTTTCCTCCATAGTAAGTTCACTATTTAATACTTTCTCTATTTGACTTACATTAAGCATATTAGTTAAACCATCACTACAAAGTAATATGGCATCACTTTCCATATCAACATCAAAAATATCTATATCAATTGGATTATTAGCACCTAAAGCCCTCATTAATACGTTCTTTCTAGGATGATTTAATGCTTCTTCTTTAGTTAATTCACCTGTTTCAACAAGTAGATTAACTAAAGTATGATCTTTAGTAACCTTGTATAGTTTTCCTTTTTTCATTACAAATCCTGATGAATCACCAACATTACCAAATAATATATAATCTTTAGTTACAACAGAAAGTACTAAAGTAGTTCCCATACCCTTACTTTCTTCAAATTCATCAGTATACTTAAAAATAGCATCATTAAGCTCATTTACGTTTTCTCTAATCCAACTTACTGCTTCTTCTTTAGTACCAATTGTCTCCATTAATTTAAATTTATTAGTAAATCCATTAACTACTATCGATGATGCTACTTCACCAGCCTTATGACCACCCATGCCATCCGCAACCAACATCAAATATTCACCAGTTAAATTTTTAACAATCATAACAGAATCTTCATTATGAGTTCTAACTTTACCCGTATCAGTTATGTAATATGATTTCATACTATCTCTCACTTTCATAAGTTTGTTCACTTCTAAGTTGTCCACATGCTGCAGAAACTTTTCTACCAAACTCTCTTCTTATTGTTACATTTATATTATTCTCTTTTAATATATCATAAAATCTATCAATTGTCACCTTAGTACTTGCTTTATATTCAATATGACTAGTTTCATTATATGGTATTAAATTAACATAGCAATTAATACCTTTCAATAAATCACATAACTCATAAGCACATTTTTCACTATCATTAACATCTTTTAATAATATATATTCAAACGTAACTCTTCTATTAGTAACAGATATATATTTTTTCACCTCATTTATTACATCATTTATTTTATATACTTTGTTAATAGGCATTATCCTATTTCTTAATTCATCATTTGGTGCATGAAGACTTATAGCAAGATTAACCCCAGTTTTTTCTTTAGTAAACTCCCTTATTTTTGGTACAATACCACAAGTAGAAACAGTAATATGTCTTATACCAATATTTATTCCTTTAGGAGCATTTATTATATTAATGAATTTCATAGTATTATCATAATTATCAAATGGTTCACCTATTCCCATTAAAACAACGTGACTTATTCTCATCTTTATATCTTCTTCAACAGCAAGTATTTGCATAACAAGCTCACTTGCTAATAAATTTCTTTGTTTTTTTAATCTACCACTTTCACAGAATTTACATCCCATGTTGCATCCAACTTCAGTTGAAACACAAATACTATTTCCATAATCATGATTCATTAAAACAGCTTCTATAGTCTTTCCGTCGTATAATTTAAATAGATATTTTTTAACATCTACATCTTCTTGTTTTTTTAATATTTCTAATTTTCCTATAGAAAAATTTTCCTTTAAATGAATAATTAAATTCTTTTTAATATTAGTCATCTCATCAAAAGATTTAACTCTTTTTACATAAAGCCAGTCAAACACTTGCCCTGCTCTATACTTTGTTTCTCCAATCTCTTCAAAATACTTTTCTAAATCATTTAAAGTATAATTATAAATACTATTCATATAAATCTCCTTAACTTAAAATATTATACCAATAAAAGCAAAAAATAAAAAGACAATGTAGATAATTTACATTGTATTATTGTTTTTTTTACCATCAAGCTCGCTTGCTATAAAAAAGTTACTACCCATCAGGATCTAATGAAGGATCATCATCATCCAAATTATTATTTGTAAATCCATTATCATATAGATGATTTTTTTCAATAACTCCTACATAACATAGATCCTTATAAAAATTTGCTAAATTTACACTCCCTGAAAAATTACTTATTATACTTCTAACAAAGTCTTTAGAAAATGATCTTTTAACAAAATTAAAGGTATCACCATTAAAATAATCATTTATTATTTTAAGTGCAAAACTATATATAAGATGATTATTATTAAACTTGGTTTTTAATATAACATTAGGCTCTGATGAATTATATGTAAACGTTTTTAAACTATATTTTTCTTTTATTTCATTTTCATAGTCAGAGTTAGAATACTTTTTTTCAACTAATCTTTGTGAAACAAACTGTGAAACAAATTTATCCATCATAAATAAACCATTTTGTAAATTCAAACCATTTATAAAAGGATCCACTTTATAAAAAGTGTCATACAAATCTTTTGATATATAGCTACGCATTAATTTATTAATGCTTATTTTATCTTTTACAAATAAAGATTTATGAAAAGAATTTAGATAACTAGTAAACCCTTCAAAAATAAATTCATCTATATTCCAAGATTCAAAATTAGAACATAAATCATCATTAATATATATAGTATTTTTATTATCATAATAATATGGTAACTTTAATTTATTATCAACAACCAAATTAATATTATTTAGTTCTTTTAAGATATTATGCTTTTCAGCTTCTAAAATAAAGCCACATTTAACTAATAAATTAACATAAGTTTCGGTATAATTCTTCAAATCCAATTTAATCACCTAACTTAATTATATATTAAAATCTTCAATTGTCAATTTAATGGAAAACAAAAAATAACCCTAATGGCTATTTACTTTATATGATATTTTATAACTTTTAACATTATTTTTTATAACATTTAAATTATCATATGTTATTCCAACAAATTCATCTTCCATGACCAAATTATCTGCTTTTACTTTATTGGCATTGTAATAATTTACTAAATCAACACATGATGTCTTATATAAAATATCTTGATATTCATCAAAGTTATCTTTTTTAATGTTTAAATCATTTAAATTATTCATCAGTCATTCCTCCTTTGCTTATATATAATATGATATTCTAATACAAATATTCGTCGAAATTTATCGCATAAAAAAAGCGATAAAATTAATTTTATCACTTTTTCTTAAAATGTCAAGCACATTTTTTTACCATGTCCTTAAATTCTGTAGTGTTACAATTGATGTGACACCATTTCTATATACAAAAAGCGATAGATACTTTAAAATAGTTATTGCAAAATC
>CAKOWI010000015.1 GCA_934122275.1 uncultured Bacilli bacterium
TGCAATAACTATTTTAAAGTATCTATCGCTTTTTGTATATAGAAATGGTGTCACATCAATTGTAACACTACATTTACTATCTGTTTTTCAAAAAGATGTCCGTTGACGTTCCTAAAAAAATGTGGTATTATGATAATATACGGTAATTCTAGATAAGCCATATATTGGGTAGTTTTTGAAGTTCTTACACAAGGGAAATTCTCTTGTGTTTTTTTGTCGTTAAAAAATATAGAAAAGGAGAGATGAAAAATGAATGACAAAAAATATGTAGTAGGACTTTACCCTAGGGTTTCAACGGAGGATCAATTTAGAAATGGTCACAGTTTAGGAGAGCAAAAAGAAAGAATGCTGAAACTATGTGATTACAAGAATTACGAGGTTTATAAGGTGTATCAAGATGCAGGAATAAGTGCTAAAGATATGAATAGACCTGCATTTCAAGAAATGATTCATGATATTAAAGATGGAAAGATAAACAAGATAATTGTTTATAAGTTAGATAGACTTACTCGTTCTATCAAGGATTTAGAGGAAATATGTACATTTTTAGAAGAAAATAATTGTAGTTTAGAAAGTATTAGTGAAGATATTAATACTTCAACTGCTAATGGAAAGTTTTTTATTAGAATGCTTACTATACTTGCTTAATTAGAAATAGAAAGAACAAGTGAAAGAACTAAATTTGGAATGATTGGTGCAGTTAAAAAAGGACATTTTGTAGGAAGAGCTCCTATTGGATATGATAAAGTTGATAAAAAGTTAGTTATTAATGATATAGAAAGTGAAGTTATTAGAAGAATATTTGATTTATATATTAAGGGTATGGCTGCTAATGCAATTACTAAATTATTAAATGAAGAAAAAGTATTAAATAGAAAATGGATACCAACTTTAGTAGATAGAATTTTATCAAATGAAATTTATATAGGTAATTATGTTCATAGGAAAACTATTAAGGGAGAAGAACCACAAAAATTTATTGGTGTAGCACCAGCAATTATAGAAGAAGGAATTTTTAATATAGCTCAAATACAAAAACAAAAGAATTTGAAAAATTATAAAAGAAAACAAACTTATATTTTTATGCAATCTATAAAATGCCCTAAATGTGAAACTATTATGGGTGGTTGTTCTAGTAAAAGTCATACTGGAGAAAAACATTGTTATTATCAATGTGCCAATTGTAAAACAAGAGTAAGTGAAAAGAAAATAGAAAAACAAATGATTAACTTTTTAGATGATATGTTAGATTTCTTTTTATTAGTTGATAATACTTATAAACCTTATTTGTATCAAGCAACTGAAAATGAATTAAAAAAATGTAATAAAATAATTAATGAATTAAATCAAAAAGAGAAAAGAATTAAAAAAGCATTTGTAGATGGTATTGTTGAAGAAATAGAATTAAAAGACGAATTAGATTTTATTAAAAGTCAACGAAAAATAACGGAAGAGAAAATTAAAGATTTAACTATAAAAGAAACAACTGAAGACCATAAAAGTGATATGAGATTTATTTATAATTTAAGACAACTAGAACAAATAAAAAAGAAATCTTATTATGTTAGAAAGAATCGTTTATGGGATATGTTATCTAAAGAACAAAAGCAAGAAATAGTATTTAAATATATTAACAATATAAGTATTGAAGTAGATAAAAAGAAAAATGTTTCAATTAAAAAAATAAATATAAATAAGAAAGAAATTGAAAATATAGGATATATGTTTAGAGAAAATTGTTTTGATATTTTAGTTAATTCTAATGATAAAAATATAATATTATCTAATTATCAAACAAAAGAGGATATGGAAAAATATATAAAATCATCAAGTGAATTTTATAAAATAAATCAAAGTAATTTAAATATTAAGTCGGTTGATTTAGAAGAATTAAATAAAGATAATAATTTATTACAGATAATTCCTAATAAAAAAGATAATAGATTTGATAAAGAAACTCTAACATTATTATCAATTAATGCTTAAAATATGTTAAAATTATATTAGATGCAATTTTTAAAGGAGAAAGTTTAATGAAATTACTGTATGCAACAAATAATAATTCAAAAATATATAATATGAAAAGAAGATTAGGTAATTTACCCGTTGAAATAGTTAGTCCTAAAGATTTAAATATTAAATTAAATGTTGCTGAAAATGGAAATACTGCAGTTGAAAATGCAATAAAGAAAGCTTCTACATATTATGAGGCAACAGGTATTTCAACAAAAGCTGGAGATTCAGGATTATATATTGAAAATATTCCAGAAGAAAATCAACCTGGATTATTTGTTAGAAGAGTGAATGGTAAAGAATTAATTGATGATGAAATGATAGATTATTATACTAAATTAGTTGATGAAAATGGTATTAAAACAATCGAAATAGAAGAAGATAAATTTATATTGACTTCTAATATTTCAAAAACAAATCATAGAGGGAATCCTCTAGATGTTATGTCAATAGATCCAAATGTTAATAAATATTATACAGAGATGTCTGATGAAGATTTTAAAAGTTTAGGGCAAAAATTTGGTGTAGAGTGTTTACAATTTATTAGTGAAAATATTTTGAATAAGAAAAAACAATTAATATAAGGAGGAGATTATAATGAGAAATATAATAATTACTGGTGGAGATGATGGTTTAGGAAAAGCAATTGCTAAACTATTAAGTGAAAAGAATAATATAATAACTATTTCTAAAACAGAAGAAAATGCAATGAGAATATCAAAGGAAATTCCAAGTGCTGAATGTTATGCTTGTGATATTACAAAGCCTGATGAAGTTGATAAAACTATCAAAACAATTATTGAAAATCAGGGGGATATAGATATATTAATTAATAATGCTGGAGTTTGGTTAGCAGGAGATTTAACTGAAAATTCTCATGAACAAATTAGTAATTGTATAGATGTTAATACTAAAGGACCTATTTATATGACTAAAGCAATTCTTCCAAATATGTATAATCAAGGAAAAGGATTAATAATAAATGTTTGTTCACAAGCAAGTTTTGATAGTGATGATTTTTCCACAGTATATAATGCTTCAAAATGGGCAATGAGAGGATTTAATCGTTCAATACAAAAAGATGTTAGTAAAAAAGGAATCAAGGTAACTGGGTTTTATCCAGGATTTATGCAGACTAATATTTTTAAAAAAGCAGGTAATGATTACGATACATCAACAGGTTTAGAAGTTGAAAAAGTTGCTAGAGCAATTGAATTTATAATTAATTGTGATGAGGATGTTATAATTCCAGAATTTGGAATAAAAGACATTGAAAATTATTAATATTAAACTATTATTTTGAGGAGAAAATATGAATGAAAGAGTAACTTTTGTTTCTTTATTTGATGATAACAATTTAGCAAAAATAGAATATTACACTAAGCAGATAAATGAAAAACTTTGCAAAGTTCCGTTTGGAAAAAATGTTGATAATCGTGAAGAAGTAGATACATTTGGTTTATATGAAATTTATCCTGCTAAATTAGTTAAAAGATTAAAATCAATTATAGATGACAAAGACTATGAAGAAATAAGTCCAACTGCTATTGTAACTTCTTATCCAAGAATTTTCACAGATATACCTTATGAAAAAGAAATATATAAATGGTTAGAAAGTCATTGTAATGAAAAAGTAACGCTTAATAAAATGTTAGCACCAGAGATTGAAGCAAGATATAAATTAACAAATAAATTATTAGATAAGTGTAATATAAAACAGGTATTAGAATTAGCAGCTGGATACTCATCACGAGGATTAATTTATGCAAAAAAAGGATATAATTATATTGAATTAGATTTAGATAATGTTTCAAAAAATAAGAAAGAAATATTAAATTTTATCGAAGAAAATATTCCAAAAAATTTAAAACTCATTAGTGGTAATGCTTTAAGAAAAGAAGATTATGAAAAACTAGAAAATTATTTTAAACTAAATGAGCCAATTGCTGTAATCAACGAAGGATTACTAAGATATTTAATCTTTGATGAAAAAAAGATAGTCGCACAAAATATCTATGATTTATTATCTAAACATGGTGGAGTTTGGATTACTTGCGATGTAACACCTAAAAAGTTTATGTATTCACAAGAGAAAGCATTACCTGATTTCAACAAAAAACTTGCAACAATTACTTCCAGAAATAATTTAAATGATCGATTTGAAGATGTCAATCATATAAAAAATTTTTTTGAAAATATTGGGTTTGAGTTAGTTGAAATTCATAAGTTTAATGATGTAAAAGACGAGTTATATTCAATAAATAAATTAAATATTATAGATAAAAAAATAGAAAAAACTTTAGAAGATGCAATCGTGGTTGTAATGAAAATTAAATAATAATTTCTTAGCACAGCAATGTGTTTTTTTTATTGTCCAATTTTTGAAAGAAGGTGAATTTTATAAATTATTTCTTTGAAATAGTTGTACCACAATTGTTAGAGTATTTTAAAGAAAATGCAAAGGATATACCTTATGCTTTGCTTTCTGAAGTATTAATTAATAATAAAAACTATGAAAAAGAAGTGAAAGAAATGATTGAAAAATCTAATGAAGTTAGTAAAAAATATATAGAAAAAAATAAAACTGTCAGAGACTAATTATTAGGGTTTTAGGGAGTATTCCCTAACAAGTGGATGGGTGTGTATACACCATGCTTGATAGATAAAATTTCTATATTACGTTAAGCGTTCCTTAATTTTTTAGAGAGGGGATATTTTATGAGTGGAAAATTGATAAAAAGAAAACAAGTTCAAGAGATGTTTTCATTAACTGCAAAACAATTTGGTAGAGTTATTAAAAATATAGAAAGAAGGCATCCTTTAAAAAGTTGGATTAAAAGAATAAAAGAAAATAACAAAGAAAAAGTATATATAAAACAAGAATATGTTGAATGGTTAAAAGAAGTTTATTTTAATAAAGAAAAACATTACTTAACATTAGAAATAGAATTCTATAAAAAAAGAATATTTGCGCTAGAACAGGAATTAGGAATAATTCCTCAACCTAAGAAATATCGAAATACTTTATTAAGATTTTTAGATTTAGAATTTAATAAAAGTAGAAATGTAATACAAGTAGCAGTTCATAGAATGCAAAAAGAATTTCCTTATCCGATTAAACATGAAGTAGCAGGTATGATTATTGTAAAAGCAGAAGGAGTAAAATGGTTGCATGAAAATTATTTTAGAAGAGATTATTTAAAAGAACTAGAAGAATATAAATGAATGTTAAATATAGAAAAACAAAGGAAACGTAGTAATTTGTAGAAATATTTGATATAATATTCATAGATTTAAAGGGCTAGTACAGACTTTAATAGTTTTGTGCTAGCTTTTTAATTGATAAATTATTATAATGTGATATAATATAAAAATTGTAAAATTATATGTAAAATTTTATAACATTTATCTGCAAAAAAATTTTTAATTGTGAAACTATGGTATAATAAAAATACAATACCATAGTATTACTTTATTAAGTGGTGGTGATGGTATTGGATAATATAACAATTATTGATATAGAAAGAAAAATTCCATTAGGAATAACTAATCCTTATATTGTAAAATGTAGTGATGAAAAGAAATATGTTGCTAAATTTCCTGGAAATCCTGAAGGGACTAGAGTTTTGATAAATGAATATGTTTGTGCAGAATTAGCAAAATTATTAGGATTACCAATTCCAAATTTCAAATTAATAAATGTACAAGAAATTGATAGGTTTAAAGATTCATTATCAGGTATAAATTTAATTAATGGAACAGTGTTTTGCAGTGAGTTTGTTGATAAGTCAACATCGGTTCCAGGTTATTACGTTTTAACAAAGGTATCAAATAAATATGATGCAATTAAAATCTTAATTTTTGATGTTATTATAGGTAATAACGATAGAAACCCAGGAAATCTTTTAATTAATTTTAGAAATAATTCATTAATAATGATAGATCATTCTCATGTGTTTGTTCATCAGGCTGTATGGGACGAAAGAAACTTGTCCGAACTTGTTGGTGGAGAAATTGATTTATCAAAAATGAATAAATTTCATTTTGATAATTTATCATTATGCTTAAATGATGTAAATTATAAACCAGTAATTTCCGAATACATTCAAAACATAAGAAATATCGATGATGATAAAATTGAATGCATTATAAATTCAATACCAAGTGATTGGATTATTACTAAAGAAGAAAAAGAAAGTTTGAAAGCATTTTTATTAGATAGATTGCATAGAATAAATGAAATATGTAGATTATTAAATATAGAAGGTGGTGATTAATATGAAAAGAAATGTTAAATTTGCAATTATGAAATATGTTCCTAATTATGAAAGAGATGAGCGTATTAATGTTGCTGTAGTACTTCACTCTCCTGAAGATAAATTTATGTCTATAAAAATTATTGAAAATTGGCGTAGACTTAAAGAGTTTGATGATGAATTAGATATTGATTTTATGAAATCATATTTAAAAACAATTGAAGAACAATTTAATTATAATTTTATTAATTCACAGACAATGAATATAGAAGATGAATGCCTTTTAGAAAAAATGACACAATTTTATATTAATCAATTTGTATTTGTAATTTCGAACATAGTAATTGAATCAAATTGTGAAGAATTTTTAATGAGATTAAAGGACAATTATTTATATTATGATACAGAGAAGAAAAAAAGAATTTCTAAAAAAGAGAGCATTGAATTCTTTGGTGAATTATTGCGAGGTAAAAATATTTCTTATGAATTAATTGGTAGCAAAAATTCTTTAATTGGGACATATGATGAAAAAATAAATGTTGATTTAAAAATTAAAGATAAGTATTATAAAATAATTAATTTTAATGATTCAAATATAGATACCTATGTTCCTACTATAAAAATGTGGATGATGAATTCATTAGAACTTAATGAAAAAAAAGAAAAACTAGTTTTTGTTATAAATGAACAAGTATCAGATGAAAAGATAAATACCTTTATTAAGATGCTTAGTAAATATGGTGAAGTAGTAAAACTAAGTGAATTTAATAATCATTTTAAGTAATAAGAACTAGTATAAAATAATTTATTGTGTTATAATTGATTTACCAAGTATTATTAAATACTTTTACTACTTTGGTGCAAAACTCGTTAGTTTATTGCCCCATAAGAAAATAAAGCCTTTATAGGGCTTTTTTAATACATTAAATTAATTTTGGTTTTATATTTAGTCTTACTTAAAATTAATATTTATATAATACTTCATCAAAAAAGCATTTTTAAAATTATTATATGTACCAAAAATCTATGCAGATAATATTAATATATTTGAAAAATTTATAAATAAATTATAGAATACCAACACTTCATTAAAATATAATTTAATGAGGTGTTTATTATAAAGAAGGTATTGATATTATTTGGAGGTAATTCAAGTGAGCATTATATTTCTTGTAAATCATGTGCTAGTGTTGTAAAAAATATAGATAAAGAAAAATATGATTATGAAGTAGTTGGTATTTCTAAGGAAAATACATGGTATAAATTTAGTGATGATATATCTTATTTAGAAAATGGCAATTGGCAAAAAGCTAATATTTTGGAAATAGATAATATCATTAATTATATAAAAAAATTTGATGTTGTTTTCCCAGTAATGCATGGAACTAATGCGGAAGATGGTAATTTGCAAGGATTCTTTGATTTATTTAATATTAAGTATGTTGGATGTAAGACTTTATCGAGTGCCTTATTAATGGATAAGGCTATTACAAAATTAATGCTTAAGAGTCTTGATATACCATATGTACCATACTTATTAATTGAATATAAATATAAAGTAGATGATATAGTAAATGAAATAGGATTTCCTATGATTATAAAACCATCAAATGGAGGGTCTTCAATAGGGATTAGTAAAGCTAGTAATAAAAAAGAACTTATAAATGCTATAAAAATAGCTAAAAGATATGATGATAAAATCTTGGTAGAAAAATTCGTTAAAGCAAGGGAATTTGAAGTAGCTGTTTTACAAACAAAGGAGAAAACTATTTGTTCACAAATAGGTGAAATAAAGTCTGCAAATGAGTTTTACGATTATGATGCAAAATATGATAATAAGGATTCATATACCATAATTCCAAATGATTTAAGCGAAGATATTAAATTAAAAATAAGAAGATATGCACTTAAATTATTTGAGTCATTGGATTGTAAATGCTTATCAAGAATAGATTTTTTCTATGATGAAGAAAATAATAAAGTATATTTAAATGAAGCTAACACAATACCGGGATTTACTGATATTAGTATGTATCCTAAACTTATTGAAAATGAAGGTATAAAGTATAAAGATTTAATAAGTATTTTAATTGATAATGCTATCGGTTCACATTAAGTGAACTTTTTTGTATAATAAAAAAGGTGAAATAAATGAAATCAGATATTTATAGAATAAATAATGCTGTGGAAAAAGTTAGAAATGGCAAGAATACACAGTTTTTGGACGGAAAAGAGTTTAAATTAGCATCACAAAAGCTAAAGGGATATGAATATAAGGTGTATTATCCACATAAAAGTTGTGAAAAAGTAATTTTATATACAGGAAAAGTACCAGAAGTTACATTATTTAAAATTTATACTGTGGATAAAATAAGACACCAGGATATATTAGGAAGTTTATTTGCACTTAATATAGATTCATCATGTTTTGGTGATATAATTCTATTTGATAACAATTATTATGTATTTATTATAAAAGAAATGGCGGATTATATAAAAAATAATTTAAAAATTATTGGTAATTGCACAATTAATCTTGAAGAAGTTAGTCTTAATACTTTAGATAATTATGAGAGAATGTATGAAGAACATGAAATTATAATATCAAGTCTTAGGATAGATAATGTAATTTCTGGTATAATTAATTCATCTAGAAGTAAAGCTTTAGAAAAGATAAAAAATAAAGAAGTAATAGTTAATTATGAAGTTATGAATAAATGTTCATACACTGTAAAGGAAAACGATATAATTAGTATAAAACGTTTTGGTAAATATAAATATGTTGGTAAAATAAACGAAACAAAGAAAAACAATTATGTTATAAAGTTTCTAAAGTATATATAAAGTGTTGAAAATTTAATTAGAAATGGTGTACAATAGGCAAAAGGGATTTATTAAAAGAAGGTGTATTTATGAATAAGAAAGTAGTTATAGGTATGAGCGGTGGTGTTGATTCATCTGTTGCAGCAATTATACTTCAAAAACAAGGATATGATGTAATTGGACTTTTTATGCGTAATTGGGATTCATTTGCAGATGGTGAACTTGATGGTGCACCAACTACTAGTGAAGGAATATGTCCTCAGGAACTTGATTATAATGATGCTAAAAAAGTTTGTGATAAGTTAGGCATACCATTATACAGAAAAGACTTTATAAAAGAATACTGGGATTATGTTTTTACTTACTTTTTAGATGAATTAAAAAAGGGTAGAACTCCTAATCCAGATATCATGTGTAATAAATATATTAAGTTTGATCAGTTTGCTAAAGAAGCCGAAAAACTAGGAGCTGATTATATTGCAACGGGACATTATGCTAGAATAAAGGACGGACAGTTATTAAGAGCAGTAGATGATAATAAGGATCAGTCTTACTTTTTATCACAAGTATCTAAAAAACAACTTAAAAATGTTTTATTTCCAATAGGAGATATGGTAAAGCCTGATGTAAGAAAAATAGCAGAAGAATATGGTCTTGTAACGGCTAAGAAAAAAGATTCTACTGGAATTTGTTTTATAGGTGAAAGAAATTTTTCTAACTTTTTGAAGAATTATTTACCAAATAAACCTGGTGATATAGTTGATATTAGAACTAATAAAAAAATAGGTGAACATATAGGACTTATGCATTACACAATAGGTCAAAGAAGAGGACTTGATATTGGTGGTACTAAAGAAAGAATGTTTGCAGTTGGCAAGGATTTAGATAAAAATATTTTATATATTGCCACTGGTGATGATAACGAGTATTTAATAACAGATTCTTGTTTAGTAGATCAAATTAATTGGACTTATGATGAAAAAATAACATCGTGTACTGCTAAATTTAGGTATAGGCAAAAAGATGTTTCTGTAGAATTAGTATGGATAAACGATGATGAAATATTAGTTAAATATCCGCAAGGTGTTAAATCAGTTACTCCAGGGCAGGCATGTGTGTTTTACTATTGTGATATATGCTTAGGTGGAGGAATAATTAAAGAAGTAAGAAAAAATAATAAAAAATTATGGTATTTATAAAAAACTAAATTTATTGTTTATTCTTTTTTGATATGAATGATAAGTAAAACAATGAGTTTTTGAATATGTTAAGAGTAAATTATTTGAATAAAGCACCTCAGAAATCTATTTTAGACATTTAAAATAAGAACATAATTTAGATATTTGTTTCACTTTTTAGAGATGTATGCAATGAAATAAAAGATTATATTGAACATTGAAATAATTATGGTATCAATGCAATCTAAAAAAGATGATTCCAGTATGAACTGAACTTTAAAAGTTGGACAGTTCAATACCGAAATCATTTATTTGAATTCATTGCCTAAACTCTCTTTTTTTATTTAATGCTTGTTAAAAGATTCATTTTGAAGAATATTTTTCTTCTATTATTTTCTTATTATTAATTAACCTTTCATTATTAGGTTCCATTCTAGTAGCTTTATTTATCCACTTTAATGAACTTTCTATATTACCTAGATAAAATTCACTAATTGATAGTAAATCATAAATAGTATAATTCCAACTAAAAGGCTCATTTATATAAGTCTTAGTATGATTTTTTATTTCAAGTGCTAAAAGACAATATTTTTTAACATCTTCAAAATTATTTAATTCGTATTCTAGCATAGCTCTTTCAACATAAGGATCCCTTAAATATGGTGCTTCATTAATAGCTTTATCAAGCCACATTTTAGCTTCATCATATCTTTTTAAATATTTATAACATCTTGCAATAAATCGCATAGATGCACATCTTTCATCCTTCCAAGTTGCACTTTTTAAATTTAAATGTTTAATTAACATATCAATAGCTTCATTATATTTTCCATGAAACATATATTCTCTTCCAAGATAATGCATATTTCTATCATTGTCTGGATTTTCTTTAACAGATAATTCTAAAAGAGGTAAGTAATTACTTCTTGATTTTGTGCTATCTGGATAATGATCTACAACTATTTCCTCAGTAGTTTTAAAAACTTCTTTTTCTTTAGAAAACTCTAATACTTCATGAACTGGATATATCCATTTGAAACCATTTCTAGCATGAATTTTTTCATAATAGAAACTAACTAACGGTTCTCCTTTATCATCATGACTCCAATTATAAATATATCTTAGATGATTTGTATTATCATCCCAAATTTCTTCTAGTTTTTTTCTCCAACCTTTATTAATGACTTCATCAATATCAATACAAACACATATGTCACAATCTTCTGGTACTAACTTTAATGACTCATTTCTAGCTACATCAAATCTCCATGGTTTTATCTCTTTAACTGATACATTAACACCTAAATCTTTTAACATACTAACAGTTTTATCATTAGAACCTGTATCTAAAACATATACAGAATCTGCTTCTTTAACAGATTCATACCATCTTTTAACAAATTTTTCTTCATTTTTAGAAATAGCATATACACATATTTTCTTTTTACTCATAATACCTTCCTTATCTACCTAAATATTCTATTAATATAGTAATCGGTGCATTAGTAAAATATGAATTTGATTTTATATTTGTAATATCTGGAGTATTTAAATATATAGTTCTTTTAGAAAGATTAATAAGTTCATATAAATCACTTGTACTATTTATTGCAATTATACCTTGACCTAGTATTTGAGTAGTTTCTTCCTTTTTTATTAAACAGCTACTTCCAATATAAATATTATCAGTGTTCGACTGTCTAAATCCAATTGATACAAAGTCAACATTAGGATCATATGAACCATTAAAGTAAGGTACAGTAACATATGCTGTAAACGTAATTTTATAATGACCAATCTTATTAAATTTAATTACATTATCATTTTCTAAAGTAATTATGTTATCAGTATCTAATTCTTTTCTTTCTATAGGTAGTCTTTCGTCTTCAAATATTTCATATCCATCTATAGGATAGTTAGTGTTAAAACTTACTAAATAGGCAGCTCCTATCTTTTCAGGACCAGGTTCACCTCTGTCCCCTTTATCCCCTTTTATTTGGCCAACGTTAGCCCAAGTGCCTTGATTATCAGACCATATGTATAAACTATCACCGACCATATAACCATCACCTACATTACCTGTTGGATGCTCTTTTATAAGATCATTTAAATTATTATATGATCCAAGTATTCTAATTCCAAAACCACTAGGACCTGTAGGGCCTATTTCTCCTCTTGGAATAACAAAACTTAATATATGATTATTTCCAACTTTTTTTTCATTTACTAAAGCTTCACATCCAGGATCTCCAGTTAAAGTTTCAGCAATTGTAATAGTATCCGCTTGCCCTCTTATACATTTTTGATAACAACATTTATATTTATTAATTTCTTTAATAGCATTATTAACTATATTACTATTACAATATTTATTTTCTTTGTTATTATCCATTTATATTCCTCCTTTATAATATTTTATTAACTATCCATAAAATTAGTAATTTTATATTCCCAAAAATTCTATAGTAATTTTAACTAACGAATTAATAAAGTAATAAACAGTGTTTGCAATTTTAATCATAAAATTTAAAATATTGGTATTACCATTTTTTACTATTACCATTTTTTACTATTACCTTTTAACTTTTATCATAGTTAATACAACGCCTACATTTTTATATAAAGTAATAAATTTAATGGAAAAAGTTTAAGTAGTTATATTCATTTAAAATTTATCAAAATATTATTCATGTATTTTCTTAAGAAGTAAGTTAACTTCTGATATAGTAATAGTGCTAGTCTGTAAATCACTTATAATATTTGCATTAATTTCAAGAGAAGTTTCTTCTTCAAATCTAAATAGAGTCGTTTTAGAAAAATAACTTTGATTACCACTGTTTTTTGGAAATTTAAAGTTTAGGTCTTTTATAGCTGCACCCTTATCTGTTAAAAGATATATTTCAGCATTATTATTATCATCTATACCAGTTACTAGTCCAGATATAGAAATTTCGTATATTCCAGGTATAACTTTTACTTTGCTTTCATCTATAATATTAAAAATTTCAGTATCATTTGGTATACTCCAAACATTATCATATATTAATTTACCAGATGATGTTAGTTCATTAAAATCCGAGAAAAATATTCCCTCAGTAGAAGATGGGGTAGTAGGTCCTGGATTACCTCTTGGAATAAAAAAATCAAAAGTATGTTCTGGACTTCCTGTTCTATCTATTACTTTAGCTTCATCATTTGGTTCTATAGTTGTAACATTGCCAACTTTTATAGTATCACTTTGTCCATCTTTGCCTTTTGGAATCATAAAACTTAAAACATGTGTATTACCTTTTTTCTTGTCTGTTATTTTAGCACCCTCATCATAATTTACGGTTGTAACATCACCAATTTCTATTGTTTCTGGTGGATTATTAGTATTTATATATCTAATTGGCCAACATTTATATTTATCATATTCGTTTAGGAAATCATTTAATATATTTCCTTTATCACAGTTTTTGATGTTATCATCTCCCTTCAACTTATTTTATGTTTTTTTTAGATTACAACATAATTACTTTGTTTATATGAAAAATATTAGTTCAAAAAAATAAGATAAAAATATTATACGTGTTATAATGTATTATAGTTTAAAATAATTAGTTAGATTTGGTACAAAAACTATAGTAAAGTAAAAATAACTTATATTGTTAAAAAATATGTTGAAGAAAGGGATTAGAATATGATGAGGTGTAGTTGGTGTAATTTAGATAATCCTAAGTATGTTAAATATCATGATGAAGAGTGGGGAGTTTTAAATTTAGATGATAACTATTTGTTTGAAATGCTTATTCTAGAAATGTTTCAAGCAGGACTTTCTTGGGAGTGTATTTTAAATAAAAGAGAAAGTTTTAAAAAGGCATATGATAACTTTGATGTTTATAAAGTATCATTATACACAGAAGAAAAGATAAATGAACTTATGAATAATAAAGATATTATAAGAAATAAATTAAAGATAAAAGCCAGTATTAATAATGCTAAAATATTTATAAATATAAAAAGGGAATTTGGTTCATTTCATAATTATTTAAAAACATTTACTAATGATAATATAATATATGAGTTTGATAAAACTAGTTCAAAACTATCGGATGATATCTCTTATGATTTAAAAAAAAGAGGTATGAAGTTTATTGGAACAACAATTGTTTACTCTTATCTTCAAGCAATTGGTTTAATTAATTCGCATGAAAAAACTTGTTTTATGTATAGAAAAAAGGCTTCTTAGAAGCCTTTTTATTATGAGATTTTAACTATATTTAAATAAGCACTAGTATCAGATGAAGGTGATATGGTCGCTGCATTAGTAGATTCTATCGTAAGACCTATTTGATCATTAGCATTTAAATTATTAATTGTACTTCCTATAAAATCAGTATCAGTGTTTGCTGTAAGATTTTTACCAATTGTTGTATTACTAATAGATGTTTCATTTTGCTCAACACTCAATGTTAAATCTGTGTTAGTACTTGCACTACCAGAAAAGTAATAATCTATTTTATAAATACCATCAGTTGGTATTGTTAATTTGTTTTGTGTTTCTAAAGTTATTCCATTAGAAGGACCATTACTGCCAAGTGGAACATCTTGTGATATATTGGCTTGTAAAGTTATAGGTGTTTGAGTTGTATCATATTTACGACCATAAGTATTAGTAGGAATCACAGCAGAAGGTCCGGCAGGCCCTGTAGGTCCAGTTTCGCCCTGAGGTCCAGTATTACCAGTTAAGCCTTGGATTCCTTGAGGCCCTGTTCCTCGATAAAATAAATCATCTAATAGAATTAATTGTAATTTCAAGCTACTAATTCCTTATTATTAAAAAATGTA
>CAKOWI010000016.1 GCA_934122275.1 uncultured Bacilli bacterium
GATTTTGCAATAACTATTTTAAAGTATCTATCGCTTTTTGTATATAGAAATGGTGTCACATCAATTGTAACACTACACCAGTTTGAAAAAATAAGTTAATTACTAATTGATTATAATAATATAAATGTGTTAAAATATTAATTAGTAGGTGGTTATTGTGATTAAAGATGAAAAATTAAATCAAGCAGAAGAAAAGTTAAACTCAAAAATATTAGAATCAGAAGTATATAGAAAATACGTTGATAGTATTATGAGTAACAAAGCTTTAGTAAATAAAGTAAGAGAGTTTTCTAAAAAATTAGGTAATGGATTTGATGAAAAAGACTTTGAAGAATTGTTAAGAACTGACATAGATTTTTGTAATAAAATTTCATCTACTTTAAAATTAAGTAGGGAATTTTCAAAAGTTATGTTTAAAGCTTCAAGGGATGAAAATCTATATTCAAGTATAATATATACAAAGCTTTCTGAAACAATGTATGGCAATGAAATAAAGGATGATATAAGTAGAAATGATGTTTTATTTACTATTTTAGAATCTGTATTTTCACTTGATTGTTTATTAGATTCACTATCTAATAAAGATGTATTATCAGAAAGATTTAATACTGTGTTTAATGGTGAAAGTCCACTAAACTTTGATACAAACTTAAAGCAAACACTTGAACTAATTAAGAATAAAAAAAGCTATGATGATATAAAAGTTGCATTAAATAGTAAAATGAAAGATTTGATGCCATATATAGCAACAGGGCTTGACAAGCAAGCTACAGAAGTATCAAAGAGTAGACATGGGCTTTTTGATAGATGGGATTTTCTATATAATACAGTAATGGACTTATCAGGAAAGCAGAAGAAAATTAATTAAAGATTTCATAATTTTATGAAATCTTTTTGTTTTGATTGTCAATTTTTGTAAAATGACTTGATATATATAGTAAAGTAGGTATATACTACTATTAGGAAGGTGATATAGGTGATTTATCCATCAATAGATAAACTACTATCAAAGGTTGGCTCTAAGTATTTATTAGTGCATATTGCAGCAAGAAGATCTAAAGAAATATCTGAAACTGGACATTTACAAATGCCAGAATCTAAATACAAATGTGAAAAAAATATTGGTAGAGCACTTGAAGAAGTGATGGAAGACTTAATACACATTGATTAGTATTATGTCTTTTTTAGAGGTATTTATGAAAATATTGAAATTTAAAAAAATATCAAATGAAAAGTATAAAGTATATTTAGATAATGGTGATGTGTTACCTTTATTTGAAGATGTAATTATCAATAATAAATTATTGATAACAAAAGAAATAAGAGATGATATGTATAATAAATTACTCAAACAAAATAATGAGATACATGCATATAATATGGCTCTTAAGTATATATCAATTAGAATGCGTTCTATAAAAGAAGTAAGAGAGTATTTAAAAAGAAAAGATGTTTGTGATGAATTAATAGATACTATAATTACAAAGCTTCAAAAACAGGATTATTTAAATGACTTTAATTTTGCTAAAGCTTATACTAATGATCAACTTATTTTATCTAATAAGGGACCTCAAAAGATAAAAAACGAATTAATGACGCTAGGAATTTCTTATGATGTAATAAGAGAAGTTTCAGAAGAAATTGATGAAAATATTCTAAAGGAAAAATTATCCAATTTGATAGAAAAGCAAATAAAGATAAAAAAGGGAAGTGCTAATTTAGTTAAGAGTAAAATTATTAATTATTTTATTAATTTAGGATATGAAAAAAGCATGATTATAAATGAGTTATCAAAATATAATTTAAAGTCAGATATGGACAAGTTAAATAAAGAGTACATAAAGCTTTATAATAAATATAAAAGTAAGTATAAAGGCGAAAAGCTATCATATTTTATATCCCAAAAATTATATATGAAAGGTTATACATCATCTGATATAAGTAAGATACAAAAAAAAGTTTAGACAAATTAAATTGTCTAAACTTTTTTTAATTGCTACTAGATGTAGTTGTAGTAGTAGTTGTTACTGCTTCTTTTATGTAGCTGTTATAATCTTTTTTAATTGCTTTATCTTTAATAGTTAGTTTATATTTTTTTCTTAATGCAATTAATGCTTTAGCACTTAAAGTTGAGTCACTATCTTTTTTACTAGAAACTAGTTTTTCTATAATAGTATCTTTAGCTTTTTTGAAACTTGCCTTTTTCTTTTCACCAGTTTTCATAATTATGTGATATCCATAAGTTGTTTCAACAGGTTCAGTAGTATAAGCATTTACATCAAGAGCATATGCTGCTTTTTCAAATTCTTCTACCATTTGGCCTTTATTAAAGTATCCTAAGTCTCCACCGTTTTCTTTAGATCCACTATCATCAGAATTTTTTTTAGCAAGAGTTTTAAAGTCTTCACCATTTTTAATTTTTTCAATTAATTCCTTAGCTTTTTCTAAAGCTTTATTTTTCTTTTCTTCTTTTTGTTCATCAGTGTCATCATCATCATAATTAAATGAAACTAGTATATGACTTGCTCTAATATCACCAACTATATCAGATTCATAATAATCTTTCATTTCTTTTTCAGTTAAATTATCTTTTATGTATTGTTCAACTGCTTTAGTTAATTTAGAATTCTTAATTAATAATTCTTTTAATTCTGCATCATCTTTAATACCATTATATTCCAAGAATGATTTATAGCTAGTATTATATGTATTTTTATAATTTTGAATAGTTGTTTTAGCTGAATTTTTCATTTCATCAGTTGTTTTATATTCTTTATTCAAAATATAATCATCAATTAAATTAATAGTAACACTTCTACCATTTGCAGCTTTTAATTCTTTATACAAATCATCAGCAGTAATAGTTTTACCATTAATTTTTGCAACTATATCCTTGCCATTTGTAGTTTTAGTATTCTTTGTTGCAACTACTATTAATACAATTAGTAGAATCATTACAATTATGAATCCTGCAACCGTAATTTGTTCTAATGTTAATTTATTAAACCAAGTTAGAAATTTATTCTTTTTATTTTTCTTTTCTTTCTTTTCTGGTGCTTTAACATCTAGAACTTTTTCTTCTTTTACTTGTTCTTTTATAGTGTTTTCTTTTTTTGCTACGTTTTTAGCATCATTTTTAACTTCTTTAACATTTACCTTTTTAACTTCTTTTTTTGAAGTAGATTTAACAGGTTTTTTACTAGAAGAAGTTTTACTAGCTACTTTTTTAGTAGTTTTTCCTTTAGTGTCATTCTTGACACTTTTAGTAACTTTTTTTTCTGCCATTTTATATTTCCTCCTATCAGTTTCCTCATATATAATAACAAATTATAAACATTCGTGCAACTTTTTTATTAAACATACTCACACTTTTTATGCATTTACCATAAAATACTTTGAAAAGACAAAAAGGAGGAATGAATTATGGGAAATAATTATGCATCTGGTGCTGGAATTATATTAGTATTATTTATCTTATTAGTAATCATAATAGGTGCTTACGTTTAATAAAAAAGGAGGTTTAAAAACTATGGCATGCTGTTCTTCAAATACAACTAGCTCTTGCAATCCATGTGGAAACACTTCATGTGGTTCAAGAAGAGGAAGTGGATATTTATTAGTAATAGTACTTTATATCTTACTTGCTATAATAGTTGGATCATTTATCTGCTAAGGAAGCAAATTATTTGCTTCTTTTTTAATTTATTGTTAATTTTTAAAAAATGGTATAGAATAAATATGTAAGGCATGGAGGTGATATCTGTGTTAACTATTAAAATAAAAAATAAAAAAGTAAAAATATTAAATTTAATTCTACTTATTCTTTTAATGTGTTTAGTATTTTATGCTATTGGTTCATTAATATTTTTAATACCAATATTTAATAAAAAGTATACCAATAAAATAAATACTGATAACTATTCTATAAATACTAAAACTTCATTTAAAAATGCTTGGTTTAACTGTTATACAAATGAAGAGTTTAAAATAGCATCAAAAGATAAAGCTTTTTTAACTTATTTAGAAAAAGAATTAGAAAGCGATGGATTTAAGAAAAATAAAGATAAATTAATTAGACGAAAAAAAGAATTAGGATTTTGTGGTAATAGAAAAAATGAATATGAAAAAGTTCATTCTAAAACTTATGCTACTTATAAACTAAATGGTAGTAATAATATAAAACTGAATTATAATGATGAATATAAAGAAGATTATGTAACATTTAAAATAAATAATAAGATCTCTAATGATGTTACAATTAATTCTAATTTAAACATTAAAAAAATAGGTGAATACATTATATCTTATAAATTGAAATTATATAATAATTATAATGTGTTTTTGCTTAGAAAAGTAAGTATTGTAGATAATGAAAAACCAGAAATTAATCTTTTAGGTGAAAATGAAATTACCATTGATTTTGGTTCTAATTATAAAGAATTTGGATATAGTGCTACTGACAATTATGATGGTGATATTACAGATAAAGTAATAGTTAAGAATAAAGTTGATACAAAAAAGCCTGGTACTTATAAAATAAGCTACAAAGTTACTGATACTAGTGGAAATACTTTTGCAACGTATAGAACAGTAAATGTTAGAGACAAAACAAATAGTGTAAATATTACCAATCCTAATATACAAGTTATAGATGGAATTACGTATGTTGATGGTGTGTTAGTTGTTAATAAAAAATATGGATTACCAAAGGATTATGATCCTAAAGTTAATAAAGAGGCTTTAAAATCACTTAAATTAATGCAAGCTGATGCAAAAGCACTTAACTTAGATTTAAGATTAATTTCAGGATATAGATCATATAGTACTCAAGAAGAACTTTACAATAAATATGTAAGTATAGATGGTGAAGAAAAAGCTAATACGTATTCAGCTAAACCTGGTTTTTCTGAACATCAAACTGGTCTTTCATTTGATGTTGGAAGAGTTGATAGTTCTTTTGCAAATACTGATGCTGCTAAATGGTTAGAGGAAAATGCATATATTTATGGATTTATAATTAGATATCCTAAAGATAAGACTGATATTACTGGATATATATACGAACCATGGCACATTAGGTATCTAGGAAAGAGCTTAGCTAAAAAAGTTTGGGATAGTAAACTTACTTTAGAAGAATACTTAAATATAAATTAAAAGAAGCTTAAATGGCTTCTTTTATTTGATCATATATTTCTTTTGGATCTTTAATTAACTCTTTATGCTTAATTAACTCAACTGATTTTCTACCTTCATAGCATGGCTTAATGTGTAAATGATAATGTTTTACTTCTTGTATACTACCATTATTTTGTAGTAATGAAAATCCTGTACACCCTAATTTTTCTTCTAAAATTTTCATTATCTTTTTTGCTATTTTATATATATGAAGTAATGATTCATCATCAATATCATTTATATCCTTGTAATGCTTTTTAGGAATTATAAGGGTATGACCATCACTATCCGGGTTTATATCTAAATAAGCTAAACATATATCATCTTCATATAATTTCATACAAGGTATATCACCATTTACTATTTTACAAAAAATACAATCTTCCATCATCTCACCTCTTTTTATATTTTATCATAAAAATATTAATTGAGATATTATAAATATCAGATAGGAAACTCTAACTATTAGTCAGTTTAGGACGTTAGGATAGGTTTTACCTAAAATTATTCCTAGTAAAAAAGTTCTTTTTTATCAAAAACTGTTATATCTCTTATGTTTTTTGCAAGTATAATTTTATTTGTTTATAATACCATATTTACCCTCTGTTATTTTTTTATAACATGTTGACAACTTAGTTTTTTACATATATCATATGTTATAATTATTTATGTTAGGAGTATGTTTTATGAAAAAAGTTGGAGTAATAGCAGAATATAATCCATTTCATAATGGATATTTATATGATTTAGAAAAAGTAAAAGAAATGTTTCCAAATTGTTCATATATATTAATATTAATTGGCAATTTTACTCAAAAAAATGATAATAAATGGAATAAAACTAAAATGGATTTAGAATATGGCTATGATTTAGTTGTTGAACTACCATATTTATCAAGTACACAACCTACCAATTATTATGCCAAAAGTTTTATTGATATACTTAATCATTTAAATTGTAATTACTTGGTATCTGGTAGTGAAACTAATGATATTAATTTATTTAATTCTTTAGCTGACATATTAACATATAATAATAAACATGAAGAAATATTAGAAAAAATAAAAGAATATTTTGATAATTATAGAGGACTATCGGAAAAATTTGTTTACAAATCTAATAAAACTAAAAAATATCATTATTAAAGCAAAGAATTCTTTGCTTTTTTGATGTATGTGTATAAAAAATTGTTAAAAAGTGATAAAATATAAGAGCTAGGAGCTGATACGTATGTTACAAATAAAAGATTTAACTGTAAAAGTAGAAGATAAAATAGTTTTAAAAGACTTTAATTTAACGATAGATGATGGTGTTATATCTGTTATCATGGGACCTAATGGTGCTGGTAAATCAAGCCTTACTAAAGTTATAATGGCTGATCCTAATTATAAGGTTTTAAAGGGAGATATAATATATAATGGTAAAAGTATCATTAATCTTACAACTGATTTAAGAGCTAAGCTAGGTATATTTTTAGCAATGCAAAATCCTCCTGTAATAGATGGAGTTACTAATTCAGACTTTTTAAGAACAGCTGTATCTAGTATTAATGAAAAAAACGTTAATCTATATTCATTTATTAAAAAAATAGATAAGTCACTAGAAGAATTATCTATGCCAAATGAAATGATACATAGATCTGTTAATAAGGGATTTTCTGGTGGTGAAAGAAAGAAAAATGAAATATTACAAATGAAGATGCTAAATCCATCTTTTGTAATGTTAGATGAAATAGATTCTGGTGTTGATGTTGATGCATTAAAAATAGTTAGTAAAAATATTAATGAATATAAACTTCAAAATCCAAAGTGTTCATTTTTAATAATTACTCATTATACTCATTTACTTAAGTATGTTAAGCCGGATGTTGTAAATATTATTAAAGATGGAAAAATAGTTAAAACTGGTAGTTATGATCTTGCAAAAGAAATAGAAAATAATGGATTTAACTTTGATAAAATAGAGTCAAGTGTAAATGCTAAAGGTGATTTAAGTGAATAGGATATTAATAGATAGGAAGATAAATGATTTAGGAACTATTAAAGAAGATGAAATTATAATTACAATTAATCAAGACTGTAATTTTATTATAAATGAACCTTGCTTTAAAAAATACGTGTTTAACGTTTTATCAGGCAATATAAATATTTTGTGTACGTTAAGTGATTGTAAAGAAACTAATTTCAAATTTAATATAGATGATGGCAATATTTCCTTTAATCAGTTTAGTATTAACATAGAAAAACAAAATATAAAAGCAAACTTAAACAAAACTAATTCTACTATAAAAATAAATAATTCATATATATCTAAAAAAAGCTGTTTGATAGATATTGCCACTTATCATAAATTTTCTAATACTAGTAGTTATGTTTATAATGCGGCTTTAACAAAAGATGATGGCAGCGTTAAGTTAAACGTTAAAACTTACGTAGAGAAGAAAAAGAAAAATTGTGTAGTAAATCAAGATAGTAAAATATTATCACTTAATGATACGAACGAAAATGAAATTAATCCGATATTATTAATAGATGAATATGAATCTTTTGCAAAACATTCTGCATTTATTGGTAAGTTTAATAAAGAAGAGATGTTTTATTTAAAGTCTAGGGGAATAGATGAGAAAAGTGCTATTAAATTACTTGTAAATGGAGTTTTAATTGGAAGATTGGATATTGATAGTTTAGAAAAAGAAAACTTAATAGAATTAATATAAAAATTAAGGAGGTGATTAATGTGGATTTTAAAAAAGATTTTCCTATGATGAATAAAGATATTATTTATTTTGATAATGGAGCTACTACATTAAAACCTAATACAGTTATTGATGAGATTTCTAATTATTATAGAAATTATTCTGCTAATGCACATAGAGGAGACTATGACATAAGTAGAATCGTGGATGAAAAGTATGAAAATACTAGAAATAAAGTTGCAGAATTTATTAATGCTGATAGTGCATCTGAAATTGTTTTTACTAGTGGAGCTACTGAAAGCTTAAATTTTGCTATAAAAGGTTTTTTAACTAACTATTTAAAAGCTGGTGATGAGATTTTAACTACTAAAGCAGAACATGCATCTATAATTTTACCATTATTTGATGTTTCTAAGAGAACAGGAGCAAGAATAAATTACATAGATTTAAATGATGATTTAACGGTTACAATAGAAAACGTAAAAAAAGCCATAACTAAAAATACCAAAGTTATAGCATTGGCACATATTACTAATGTAATTGGTGATATTAGACCTATAAAAGAAATAACTTCATTAGCACATAAACTAGGTATATTAGTCATTGTAGATGGGGCACAAAGTGTTCCTCATGAAAAAATAGATGTTAAGGATTTAGATGTAGATTTTTTAGCATTTTCAGCACATAAAATGCTTGGACCAACAGGTGTTGGCGTGTTATATGGTAAATATAAATATCTAGATAAAGTAAAACCATTAAATGTTGGCGGTGGTATGAATGCATCATTTGATAGTTTAATGAACGTTGAATATAAAGAGCTGCCACACAGACTAGAAGCAGGTACACCAAATATTTCAGGTGTAATAGCATTTTCTAAAGCAATTGATTATATAAACAAACTTGGAATAGATAATATTCATAAATATGAAGTTGATTTAAAAAAATATATGGTAGATAAAATGACTAAGTTAAATAACATTACTATATATAATAAAGATATACCAAATGGTATAGTAACTTTTAATGTAAATGATGTGTTTAGTCAAGATGTAGCAGCTTACTTAAATAAGAAGAATGTATGTATTAGAGTAGGTAGTCATTGTGCTAAAATATTATCTGAAGTATTAGGTGTTAAAAATACATGTAGAGCAAGTTTATATTTCTATAATACAAAAGAGGAAGTAGATAAGTTTATAGAGTTATTAGAAAATGATAATATATTATATGAATCACTATAGGAGGTAAAAATGGATGAACATTTAAGGAAAAGTATCATATTAGAACATTATAGTAATCCTTTAAATAAAGGACTAGTTGATGATGATAGTTATTATAAAGTAAATATGAATAGTGAATCTTGTATTGATAATTTAGATTTTCAAGTAAAAATAAAAGATGATAAAATAATAGACGCAAAGTTTGACGGGGAAGCGTGTGCTATATCTACATCAGCATCATCTATATTAACTGATTTAGTGATAGGTAAAACGTTAAAAGAAGCACTTAATATAATAGAAAATTATGAATGCATGATTGAAGAAAAACCATATAATAAAGAAGTATTACACGAGGCATTAGTATATAGCGAAATATATAAACAAGCTAATAGAAAAAAGTGTGCAATGCTTCCTTCAATTGCAATAAAAAAGATGATAGAAAAGGAAGAACTAAATGAAAAATAAATATAAAGGTTTAAAAAAAGCTTGGTTAATTAAAATGACAGAAGAAGACATTTTATATAATTTAGAAGATAATCCAAATTTAAGAGCAGAATTTTATTCTTATGTTATTGGAAAATTAAATGAGAATAATGATGTTTTTACTGATATGTTATCTAAATATGAAATAGAATATACTTATTGTAATAGTATTAATGATTTGTTAAATAAAATAAAGACATCATATGTTGATCAAGATGAAATTGTTGCAATAAATGCAGAGTTTTTTCCTACATATGAAGGAGAAACTAAAAGAAATATTAAAAAAAGACTAAAGAAAACTAATTTACCTTTTACGTTTATTTAGTATATAAGGAGGATTAAGATGAAGGAATTAGATAAAGGATTGAACGAAGAAAAAGTAAGAGAAATATCTAAAATTAAAAATGAACCTGAATGGATGCTTTCTTATCGTCTTGATTCTTATAAGAAATTTATTAATAGTAAAGAACCTAATTTTGGACCTAAAATAAATCTGAATTTAGATGAAATTAGGTATTATAAAGCAATAGATCAAAAACTTACTAATAATTGGGATAATGTTTCTAATGACGTAAGAAAAACGTTTGATGATATTGGAATTAGTAAGGCTGAAAAAACTTATCTTTCTGGTGTTGGTGTTCAGTATGAAAGTGAAGTAATATATCATAATATGATTGAAGAGTTAGAAAGAAAAAACGTAATATTTGTAGATACTGATACTGCTTTAAAAAAGTATCCAGATTTATTTAAAAAGTATTTTGGAAAGTTAGTTAATAATGATGATAATAAGTATGCTTCTTTAAATGGATGTGTATGGAGTGGTGGTACATTTATATATATACCTCCTAATACTAAGTTAGATAGACCACTTCAAAGCTATTTTAGAATTAATTCAAAACAAATGGGACAGTTTGAAAGAACTATTATTGTAGTAGATGAAAATAGTGAATTAACTTATATAGAAGGATGTACTGCTCCTACTTATTCATCTGATTCTTTACATGCTGCCGTAGTTGAAATTTATGTTATGAAAAACGCAAAATGTAGATATACAACAATTCAAAATTGGTCTAATAATGTATATAATTTAGTTACTAAAAGAGCTATTGTAGAAGAAAATGGATTAATGGAATGGATTGATGGTAATATAGGTTCTAAAGTTACTATGAAATATCCAGCATGTATCTTAAAAGGAGATTATGCAAAGGGTAATTGTATTACAATCGCACTTGCAGATGAAGGACAAATCCAGGATACTGGAGCTAAAATGATACACTTAGGTAAATATACTAAAAGTAATATTTTATCTAAATCAATAGCAAGAAATGGTGGTAATGCATCATATAGAGGTCTTGTAAAGATAACGAAAAAGGCACTATATTCTAATGCTAATGTTAAATGTGATACAATACTTCTAGATGGATTATCAAAGAGTGATACATATCCTACTAATATATGTTCTAATGATACAAGCTCATTAGAACATGAAGCAACTGTTTCAAAGATAGATCCTGAATATCTTTTCTATCTTATGACAAGAGGAATTAATGAAGATAAAGCAACTGAACTTCTTATAATGGGATTTTTGGAAGCATTTAGAGAAGAACTTCCGCTTGAATATGCTGTTGAACTTAATCAATTATTAAAAGGGGAAGTAATAAAGGAATGTAAGAGATAGCATTTCTTTTTTTGTAATAATTTGTCGCACGATATATATAAATTTAAAAGTAGTGAATTTGTTTATTAATTTTTTAATAATTAATGTTTAGATATTTAAATATTGTAATAAATAATGCTCAAAATTAACATTTTTGTTTTTTGAAATCTTTTAGTATTTAATATATATTTATTTCGAAAGGAGAAATAAATATGGTTAATCAGTTAATAATTATAGGTAGACTAGTTAAAAAGCCTGTACTAAGAAAAACAGAAGGAGGCAAGAATGTTGCTAATATTACACTTGCAGTGCCAAGAAGCTATAAAAATGTAAATGGAGAATATGAAACCGACTTTTTAGATTGTACTTTATGGAGTGGTGTTGCCGAATCTGCGACAGAATACTGTAATAAAGGCGATTTAATTGGAGTAAAGGGTCGTGTTCAAACAAGGATAACCGAAACAGAAGATGAAAAAAAGAATTATCAAACTGAAATAATAGCAGAGAAAATAACTTTTTTATCTAGTAAGAAACAAGAAAAAGCAGAATAATTCTGCTTTTTAGTATAATTATAAGTTAACAAAAATTATTTAATTTTTCTTGTTAATTTCTTTACAAATCTTTTACTTATATGATTTTTTTGAATATTATGTTTCAGTAATTCATCTTTGAAAGAAATTAAGCTGTCATCAATCATTACAAAATCTTCATTTATTTCAACAGAATTTATATTAGTACTGTTTTTTAATTCTACGTTATTATCTTCTATACATAAGTCGATAAGCGTCTTATCTGTTTTTTTATAAAGTATAGTTCTTTTCTTAAAACTTGTATCGTAAAATGTATTTGATCGAGATATAGGAAATGGTGAAGGACCATATAAAACTACCTTTCTATTTAAAGTATATATATTTCCAATAAATAATCTATCTAATTTCATGTTATTCCTCCTATTTTTTATCTATCTATTTTTAGTGATGTTTTATACTCACTTTTAATGTCATAATTGCTAATTAATGAATATATTTTATTCGCCCTTATATCATCTTTGAATAAATATTCATATTCTTTCTTAAACTTAGTAATAATAGGTATATTACATCTTTCTTTTACATCTTTTAATATCTTAATTCCTTTTTTAGAAAATCCTAAAACTCTAATGTATTTAATTTCGTGACAGTTATTAATTTTTTTATCTTTACATAATATATGTAGTAACATTCTTTGAATTCTATTATATGAATATCTTTTTGATTTAACCCTTAGTATGAATTCATTTATATTATTAGTATCTAGTATTTCCTTTTTTAATTTATTTTCAATTCCTTCATCAACACCTATAAAACTATCTAAGTCATCACTAGATATAATTTGATATTTTAAAAGTTCAAAGTACTTATTATAATCAATATTTTCAATATAATCTATGATATTATCTGGCATAGCATTTTTAATTAAATTAGTATTATTTAAATTTTTTCTAATTGCACTGGCACTTGTTATTTTATCATTTATATTATAATCATGATAGTTACTAGTTCTTTTAATACAAATAGGTATTATATTGCTATTTGTATTTTTTATATTTTTTACGTATTCTAATGCTAAAACATCGTTAGGTTTATTAATTATTTTACCAGATATTTCTTCTAAAGCTTTAGATGCTGCTAAAGGATAGTTGTAACCTTTACTTACATATTCTTTTATTTTTTCTTCGTATTTATTATTATTGTATGTTAGGTTCGCTAAAGAATTAAATAAATCAATATCATTAGTTTCACTACCAAATACTAAGTAATTACAATTTAAATAATTAAGTATATCAATACAACCTTTGGCATAAAAATTGGCAGACTGTGTACTTAGTAAATATGGTAATTCAACAACTAAATCATAACCATATTTTAAAGCTATTTTAGTTTTATTCCATTTATTAATAACAGATATTTCACCTCTTTGAGTAAAGTTACCAATTAGTATTAATATATACGAACAATTTGGGAACATTTCTTTTACTTTTTCTAAATGATATAAATGTCCATTATGAAATGGATTATATTCTGCTATTACTCCAACTTTTTTCATAAAATTTACTCCTAACATAAATAGTTATAAACATATGATATATGGAAAAAACTAAGTTGTCAACATGTTGCAAAAATAGTGATAACATTAGTACAAAGCTGAAATGTTTTACAAAGTATCATCAATCTTTAATACCAAAAAAGAAAGAAAGCAATTGAAAAACATACCGTATTCGGTATAATTATGACTTAGATGATAAGAATGGGATTTATGACTACGAGAGAAGCTGAAAAACGGGACATTAGTGAAAGAAAAATAAGATAATTTTGCAATATTGTAGAATTGTAGGGACGGTTGAAGTCGGAAATAGTTGGAATATTCCTACTTTTGATGATAAACCTGTTGATAAAAGAATAATTAAACCAGATGATAACAAATTAATCATTTATTTAGATCATAATTATTTCAATGAATCAGATAGTTTAAAAAGAAAATTAGATAGTAAAAGACTAATACAAAAAGAAGCCTGGAAATCCATTAATGAAATATTCAGCTAAGAAAAATTTAACAGAACTTGAAAAATTAGAATATG
>CAKOWI010000017.1 GCA_934122275.1 uncultured Bacilli bacterium
TTAACCTCCTATTTCTATTTTAACAAAAGAAAAAGTAAACACATTCTTTTTGTGTTTACTTTTATCTTACAACTTCAGATTTAATAATATTCCTTCTTATATGTGTGCGTGCCAAAAAGATGAAGATAATTCTCTTAACTTTTTCGAGCCAAAGGATAAACCAAATAGAAACGAATGGTCAAAAGAAGAATATAAAAATGTTATATTTCACGAAATGATTCATGGAATTCAATTTCAATTATTTGGAAAAACACCTGAATGGTTGAATGAAGGCATAGCAAAATATTTAGATGGTACATATGAAAAAGGTATTAAGTATTTACTAGATAACTATGTTAATAGTAAAGAGGTACCAAACCAGTATGAAATAGAAAATGAATTCGGATGTCATGATTATGATTCATATATTTACGCATACTTAATGGTATCATATATAATAGATACAAAAGGTAAAGATTATCTTATAGAATTGTTGAAAGATGAAAATAAATTAGAAGTGGAAAAAAATAACTTACTTGATTGTGCTATCAATTATTATAATGAAATTACTAAAGTTAAATAATAGTTATCAAAATAAAGTTTTAAAAGTTGGTGATAAAATGGATTTTGATAAAAAATATCTAAAGAAAAAATGGATGTAATAATAGAGATATTAAAAAATTATTATGTCGGGGTTTTGTTTACTAAATAAGGAGGAAATTAACATGGATTTAGATATTGTATTAGATAATGATAAGAGATTTATAGCAAGATGTGCAGCTGTTATATATAACAAATCTTAAGTCATCTATTATATGAACTATTTATAAAAAATCTGTTGTATTATAAAAAATTCATAAAAACTTTTATATAGTATTTTAAACGTAAAGAGTAGTTTCAAAATATAGTTTTAAAATATTATTTATGTTATTATGATAATAGAATAATTTTATTTTATAAAAGTATGAGACCATATAAATAAACAAGGAGATGAATTTATGAATTCAAAAGAAAAACAAAAGTTCTTTTTAAAAGAAAGATATAAATCTTATTTAAATCTTGTGAAAAATATTAAATGCTAGATAGAAACCTATACGAGTTATATAACCTATATGATATAATATTTATAGAAAATGAATCGGAGGAAAAACAATAATGAAACAATATGGGGAAATTTTATTTTTAGGTTCATGCAATTTAAAATGTTTTTATTGTCTTAGCACAGAAATGAAAAAACTAAAAAAAGAAAAAGAAAATCAAATGAATGTTCATTTTAAAGAGTGGAAAGATTTTGATACATTTCTTTTAAGATGTAAAGATAAAAAAATAAATACAATATATTTATCAAGTGTAACTACAGAACCTATGCTTTATAAATATATAAACATGCTTATTAAATATTTAAAAGAAAAAGGTTTTCATGTTGGTATAAGGACAAATGGATATTATGCAGAAGAAAAAATAGAAGCATTATTATTATGTGATGAAGAAATTTCTTTTTCTATTAATTCATTTAATGAAAAAACTAATAATTCTATTTGCAAATGCAATTATATACCTAATTGGTCAAATATATTTGAAATGTTTCAAAAGGATAATAAAAAATGTCGTATTTCTATTGTAGTTAATCAGTACAATTACAATGAGATATTTGATATGTTAGATTTTTTGTCTAAATATAAAGATATAATATCTTATGTTCAATTAAGACGAGTTTATAAATATGATAAACAATCTAAAAATATAGATAGCGATTATTATGATAAACTCATAAAAGATTTAGAAGATATTGCAAAAGAAAAAGAGTCATTTTATGAAAGCAGACAGTTTTTGTATAAAGACTTGTCAGTTTCTTTATGGAATGATGTATTTAAAAAAGAATCAATAACATCAATTAATTATTTTACAAATGGAATTATTTCAACAAATAATTTATTGATACCAGCTTATGAAAAAGGAGAAACAGAATAATGAATAAAGTATGTGATTATTATAATAATACTTATTGTGAAGATAATAGATTAAAAGATGGCTGTGATAACAGACATCTTGTCGAAAGAGAAAATAAAAAGAAACTTTTAGATTTATATGTAAAAGGTAAAGTGCTAGATTGTGGCGCAGGTACCGGATTATATACAAAGTATTTAGTAGAAAAAGGATTTGATATTACAGCATGTGATATTGTTCCAAAACATGTTGATATGATAAAAGAAAAATGTAAGGGATATTCTGTAAATTGCTCTGTTCAGGATGCTACAGCTCTTACTTATTTTGATGAGACATTTGATACGGTATTAATTGCTGGACCTATTTATCATTCAAATGAACATAATCAAAAAAAAATTTTAAATGAAGCTTATAGGGTATGCAAAAAGGGAGGAATTGTATTAGTTGATTATCTATCAGATATTCATGGAATGATACAGCATATGTTATTAGATAATAATTATTTTATTAAAAATTCTAATGATAGAACAGTAGATGATATATTTTATTATAATTCTTATGAAGAGTTAAAAAAATTATTATCTACAGTTGGATTTTCTGATTTAAAGGGTTATGGCTTGGATGGAATTACTAGATTTTTAAGGTATGATATTAATAAATTAGATAAAAACCAAATAAAATCATGGATTGATTTTGTGTGGAAATATAGTGATTCTAAATCCATAATTGATTTAAGTGAACATTGCGTAATGGTTGTACATAAATGATATTTTAAAATTAAATTTAAATAGTGATACGGAGTACATATGTGAATACTTTAATTGGGTAATGTATAGTGATTCTGAATATAATCCTTTAGATGATAAATATAAAAATATACAGGAAAATAGTATTAAATAATTAAGAAGGAATATAATGTTCCTTTTTTAGTGTTTTATAAGTTTAATATAAATGAATATTAAAAAATGTAGATAATTTAAATAAATAATTAGCACTCTTACTTGACAAGTGCTAATTATAGATATATAATGTATCTAGTGCAAGTAAAAGATGCATAATATTATTTATAAGGGGTGATATTTATGTTTAATATGAATGAACAAGAAAATGAAAATGTCTTGGAGAAATATGGTAGAGATATTACTCAGTATGTTAAAGATGGAAAAGTTGATCCAGTAATTGGTAGAGATGAAGAAATACGTTCTATAACGCGTATTTTATCGCGTAAGACGAAGAATAATCCAGTTTTAATTGGTGAGCCAGGTGTTGGTAAGACTGCTATCATAGAAGGCCTTGCACAGCGTATTGTAAAAGGTGATGTTCCTAGTAGTTTAAGAGATAAAACAATTTGGGAACTTGATATGGCAGCTTTAATAGCAGGTGCTAAATATCGTGGTGAATTTGAAGAAAGACTTAAAAACGTTTTAAATGAAGTTAAAAAGTCGGAAGGTAACATAATTATGTTTATCGATGAAATTCATATGATAGTAGGTGCTGGTAAATTGGATGGTGCAATGGATGCTGGTAATATGTTAAAACCAATGTTAGCTAGAGGAGAAATACACTTAATCGGTGCAACAACTTTAAATGAATATCGTAAATATATTGAAGAAGATGGTGCATTAGAACGTAGATTTCAAAAGGTAATGGTAAAAGAACCTAGTGTATCTGATACAATTACTATATTACGTGGATTAAAGCCTAGATTTGAAGTACATCATGGTGTTTCAATATCTGATGCAGCATTAGTTTCAGCAGCAACACTTTCAAATAGATACATAACTGATAGATTTTTACCTGATAAAGCCATTGATTTAATAGATGAAGCTTGTGCTAGTATAAGAGTACAAATGGATTCGGTTCCAGAAAATATTGACAGTTTAACCAGAAGAATTATGAAGCTTCAAATTGAAAGAGAAGCTATTAAAAAAGATAAAGATGAGATAAGTAAACAAAGGGTAAAAGAATTAGATTCAAAGATTTCGTCTATGAAAGAGGAAGAATCTAAATTAAGAAGTGACTGGGAAAAAGAAAAGAAGATTCAAAGTGAAATAAAAAAGACTAAGAAGGAAATAGAAGATGCTAGATTTAAGTTAGAGATGGCAGAAAATAATTATGATTTAGAAAAAGCGGCAGTTTTAAGACATGGTACTATTCCAGAACTTGAAAAGAAACTAGATAATTTAAAACAATCTAATGATAATAAGATATTAAGTGATAGAGTAACTGAAGAATCTATTGCAAGTGTTATTGCAAGATGGACTAACATACCTATTACTAAATTAGCACAAGGTGAAAAAGAAAAAGTGTTGAATCTTGAACAAAACATGAAAAAACGTGTTAAGGGACAAGATAATGCTTTAAAGTTAGTAAGTGAAGCTATTATAAGGTCAAGATCTGGTATAAAAGATGAAAATAGACCAATTGGTTCATTTATGTTTTTAGGTCCAACTGGTGTTGGTAAAACAGAAGTTGCAAGAACTCTTGCATATGAATTATTTGATGATGAAAAACACATGGTTAGAATTGATATGAGTGAGTATATGGAAAGTCATTCTGTAGCTCGTCTTATAGGAGCACCTCCAGGGTATGTTGGTTATGATGAAGGTGGACAATTAACTGAAAAAATAAGAAGAAATCCTTATAGTATAGTTTTATTTGATGAGATTGAAAAAGCACATAGAGACGTGTTAAATATACTTCTTCAAATATTAGATGATGGAAGAATAACTGATGGACATGGACGTACCGTAGATTTTAAAAATACTATAATAATAATGACATCTAATATAGGTAGTGAATATGTGTTAGATGGAAAAATAGATGAAGATATAATAAATAATGAACTTAAAAATCATTTTAGACCGGAATTTTTAAATCGTATTGATGAAATAATAGTATTTAATGCATTAACTTCTGATGTAATATATGAAATACTAGATAAATTAATAGAAGATTTAAATATAAGATTAGGTGGTCAGAAAATTAGTATAAATTTGACAAAGGATGCAAAAGATTTTATTGTTAAAAACGGATATGATCATAATTATGGTGCAAGACCATTAAAACGTTATTTATCTAAGTCTTTAGAAACACTTATCGCTAAATCATTAATAAGCGGTACTATTTGCTCTGGAGATAAACTAGATGTAGTTGTTGAAAATGATAAACTTGCTATAAAAAGAAATGTATAAAAATAACTTTATATACACATAAAATTAATAGTACTAGTAAAGTTGTTGTAAATGTTTTCAAAAAATGTTTTATTTCGACAATTTTATGGTATCATTATAATAGAAAAATAGTAAGGAGCGATTAACATGCAAAAATTTGAAGAAAAAAATAAGGTTGGAAGACCTAAATTAGCTGATGAAGAATTAATAAAGGATTCTTGGTGTAGAATAGCATCATGCAGTGTTGTTATAATTGTTATGCTAGTTTGTGCAATTGGTATTATGACTGAAAGAACACCATTTCAAGTGTTAACTTTTAAAATACCTCAAGTAAAGGATATTCAAGCTAATGTAGTTAGAAAGGTACCAGTTAAAGTTACAGAAACTAAAGTTATTTCAGCTAGAAAAATAAAAACTAAAGTAATTAATCCAAATAAAGTATCAACTAGAATAATTGATACTGATGGAAACGTTACAAAGGTAATACCTGCAAGAACTGCAAAAATTATATTACCAAACTAAAATAAAATGCTTAAATTTAAGCATTTTTTTTGATTTTAGGTTAGTTACATGTTATAATTTATTTGGTGATAATATGGTATATTTAGATTATTCTGCAACTACACCTCCATGTAGTGATGTAATTGATGAATTCGTTTTAGCATCAAAAAAATATATTGGTAATCCTAACTCAATTCATAACTTAGGAATTAATGCAAAAAAAAGAATTGATGATGCCACTAAGAATATATTAAATATTTTAAATTTAGATTCTAATGATGTAATTTATACATCTGGTTCAAGTGAAGCTAATAATTTAGCTATAAAGGGAGTTTGTGCAGCTAATAAGGGTAAACATATTATAACAACTACATATGAGCATTCTTCTGTTATAGGGCCTATAAATAGATTATGTTCTAGTGGATATGATGTAAGCTTCGTAAAACTAAATAGTAATGGTACAGTAGATATAGATGACTTAAAAAACATTATAAGAGATGATACCGTGTTAGTTTCTATAGTGGGCGTTGAAAGTGAAGTTGGTATTAAGCAAAACATAGATGAAATAGGTTTATTATTAGAAAAATATCCTAACTGTTATTTTCATGTCGATGCAACACAGATGGTTGGAAAAACGGACTTTGACTTTTCTAAAGTTGATTTAGTTAGTTTTTCAGCACATAAATTTTTTGGTATTAAAGGAATTGGTTGTCTAATTAAAAAGAATTCGGTTAAAATTATGCCTCAAATTGATGGTGGTTCATCTACTACAAAATATAGAAGTGGAACTCCAGCATTAGAATTAATAGTATCACTTGAAAAGGCTTTAAGTATAGCTTTAAAGGAAATAGAAAGTAAATATGATTACGTAAAAAATATAAGTGATGATATTAAAAAGTTCTTAAGTAAGTATGAAAATGTAGAAATAAATAGTACAGAAGCAAGTATTCCAGAAATAATTAATTTTAGTGTTAATGATTCTAAAGCCTTAGTTTCTATGCTTAATGATAATGAGGTATATTTATCCACAAAAAGTGCATGTAGTTTATCTGATTCGGCTTCTAAAACAATAATGACTTTATATAATGATGAACAAAGAGCAAAAAACAGCATTAGGATAAGTGTTTCATATAAAACTACAAAAGAAGAAATTGAAGAATTTAAAAATATATTTGATAGATGTTATAAGAAGTTGGTGACTAATAATGAAAATAATTAAATTTAGTGCAGTATGGTGTCCAGGTTGTCTTGTTATGAAACCGGTATGGAAAAAAGTAGAAGAAAAATATCCTAATTTAGATATTATAGAATATGATTATGATATTAATGAGGATGAAGTAAACATATATAATGTTGGTGATAAATTGCCAGTTGTAATTAAATTTGATGATAATGATTTAGAAGTAGGTAGATTAATTGGTGAGAAAAAAGAAAATGAAATAATTGAATTTATAGGAGAAGACTAAAATGAAGTATATAAAGAATATAATATTAAGTGTAATTTTAATCATTATATCTTTTTTTACGTTTAATGGTGTATTAAGTGCAAAAGAGGTAAATGTTTATATGTTTTATGGTAAAACGTGTCCACACTGTAAAGAAGCTTTAAAATATCTTGATAGTGTAAGAGAAAAATATGATTTAAAAATATATAAGTATGAAGTTTATGAGAACGAAGAAAATAAAAACTTAATGAATGATGTTGCTAATTATATGGATATAAATATAAGAGGTGTTCCATTTACAATTATTGATAATACAGCAATATTTGGATATGCAAGTGGTACTACAGATGAAACATATAGATATCATATAAAACTTGCATCAAAAGATGAGTTTATTGATAAAGTTGGTATTAAAATAGGTGTAGTGGAAAAAAGTAGTCAAAATAGTGAAAAACAAAATCAAAATAATAATGAACAAAATTATAAAATAAAAGTACCATTTTTTGGAAAGATAGACTTAAAAGGCTTATCTCTTCCAGTTATCTCAGTGATATTAGGATTGATAGATGGTTTTAACCCTTGTGCGATGTGGGTTTTGCTATTTTTAATTAGTACTTTAATAGGTATGAAAGATAAGAAGAGATTATGGATATTTGGTCTTACATTTTTGATTTCTTCATCAGTCGTATATCTTGCATTTATGGTTTCATGGTTTCAATTTGCAAAAATGATAAGTGGAGTTTCAATAGTTAGAACTATAATTGCTATTGTTGCTATTATAGGAGGGTTAATTAATTTAAATAGTTATGCAAATTCAATAGGAAAAGATTCTGGGTGTGATGTTGTTGATTCAAAGAAAAGAAAGAAAATATTCTCTAAGATAAAGAAGTTTACTCACGAAAAATCATTTTTTATAGCACTTTTAGGAGTAATTGCATTAGCAGTTTCGGTTAATTTAATAGAACTTGCTTGTTCTGCTGGATTACCTGTTATATTTACTCAAATTTTAGCAATGAATAATTTAAGTGGTTTTGGATATTGGGCTTATATATTAATATATATTTTCTTCTTTATGATAGATGACCTAGTAGTTTTTGCTATTGCTGTAAAAACTATGGAATTATCTGGAATCTCTACAAAGTATAGTAAATATTCTCATTTAATAGGTGGAATACTTATGTTATTAATAGGACTTCTTTTAATAGTGAAACCAGAATGGTTAATGTTTAATTTTTAAGGAAGTGATAATATGTCAACGTTATATGTGGTTGCAACTCCGATAGGTAATTTAGGAGACTTTTCACCAAGAGCAGTAGAAACATTAAAAAATAGTGATTTAATACTAGTTGAAGATACAAGACAGACAATAAAATTACTGAATTATTTTGATATAAAAGTTAAAATGGTTTCTTATCATAAATTTAATGAAAAAGAAAGAACTATGGAAATAATAAAGGAACTAAAAAATGGTAAGAATATATCTTTAGTATCAGATGCTGGTACTCCTTGTATTTCAGATCCTGGATATATATTAGTAGAACAAGCTAGATTAAATGGCATAGATGTTATTGGTATTCCGGGATGTTCTGCTGTTATTACATCACTTAGTGTATCTGGTTTAGATACATCATCATTTTCATTTTATGGTTTCGTACCAACTGAAAAAAAATCAAAAAAAGAATTATTTGATGATATAAGGGAGTCTAATATTAAGACGAAAGTACTTTATGAATCACCAAAAAGAATATTAAAATTAATGGAAGAATTAAAAAATTCATTTCCAGGATGTATGGTTTGTGTTTGTTCTGAATTAACTAAGATCCATGAGAAGTCTTTTTACGGAAAAGTAGAAGATGTTTTAGAAAAAATGAAGAATTATAATGAAATAGAGAAAGGTGAATATGTTGTTTTAATTAGTTGCAGTAAAGTTAATAAAAATACTGAAGAAAAAATTTCTTTGGAAGCTATGATAATAGGTGAGATGGTTAAAAATAACTTAACCATTAAGGATGCTATTAAAAAAGTTAATGATAATAATAAAGATATAAGTAAAAAAGAACTTTATAGTGCGGGTTTAAATATTAAAAATATATTAAAATAATATATCAAATAATTGATTATTAAATATAATATAGTATGAAGGTACATGTTATATTTAATATATTTATTCAAATTTTTATATTTTTAATGTCAGTTAGTGTGTTATATCCTAAAGCTAGTTTTATATATTCACTGTTTTTAGTTATGAGTATTTTTATTCCAACAATATATGAGTTTTCCACAGGACAACTTCTAAACAAAAAAATCCATTATTTATTTCCAATAACAATATTATTTATATTTTTAATTTTACTAATAATCTAAAAGGAGAAGAGCTATGAAAAATAATTACAATGACATTATAGACATTATATTGACTTTTATATATGAAGATATATCTGATGATATTGTAATAGGAGGTTCACTAGTTCCATATTTAATGCTTGGAAGAGAACCTAAGTTTACTATTGATGATTTTTATATGTTAATTAGTGAAGATAAGATAAATAACGTAAGAGAAAAGTTAGAAAAGTTAAGAGAAATATATGATTTTGAAATTATATCAGATTCTAAAAAACTAACTAGAATGGATTATGGTTTTAAGATAAAATATGAAGATATAGTAGTTGGATTATTTCCTTTTAGTGATAAAAATAATGAATTTACAATAAAGACATATTCATATAATGAAAAGAAGAGATTAGTTAATTTAAAAACTAAGTGTATACCGAACTTAAGTAGAAAAAAAGCTATTAAAAAGGTATTTATAAATGAAAGTGATGAAATTATGGCTTTAATTCCTGAATTTACTTATGTAGAAGAAGAATTAAGTGGTAATTTAATTGAAAACGAAGAATTATGTGAGATATTAAATAATGTAAGCGATATAGAAGTTACATTATATATAAGAGACTGTATTGAAAAATCGAAAACAAAAATAATTAAAAGAAAGTCAGTAGAAGGTCAAATACTTACTATAATATTGTTATCATTTGCCTTATTAACTTTAATATTAATGTTATTAGTGTATTTGTTTTTTGAAAGATAAATCCTATATGGATTTTTTTTGTAATTTTAAAAAATATATTCACAAACATTTGTATGTGTGCTAATATAAACTTAGTTAGGGTGATTAAGATGAAAAGGATAATATTTCATGTTGACGTAAATAATGCATTTTTATCATGGTCTGCTGTTGATATGCTTAAAAATGGTAGTAAGTTAGATATTAGAACAATTCCTTCTGTAGTAGCAGGTGATGAAAAAGAAAGAAGGGGAATTGTAGTTGCTAAAAGTTATCCTGCTAAAAAGGCTGGTATTAAATCTGCAGAACCACTATATTTAGCGAGAAGAAAAGTAGATAAATTATTTGTAGTTAAATCAAACAGAGAAAGCTACATCAAACATTCAAATGCATTTTATAACATACTGTGTAAATATACTCCTGTTATAGAAAGATACTCAATAGATGAATGTTTTATGGATATGACTGGAACGGAAAAATTATTTGGTAACCCTATTGATTTAGCTGTTAAGATAAAAGATGAAATTTATAATACTTTAGGTTTTACCGTTAATGTAGGTATTGCAAATTCTAAAGTATGTGCAAAAATGGCTAGTGATTTTGAAAAACCAAATAAAGTTCATACTCTATTTGATGAAGAAGTACCAGAAAAAATGTGGCCACTACCAGTAGAGGATTTATTTATGGTAGGTAAAAATACTAGTAAGAAGCTTCATGAACTTGGGATAAATACTATAGGAGAGCTTGCAAAATATGATACTGTTATACTTACTAAATATTTTAAGTCTATGGCAAATATGATGCATGATTATTCGAATGGAATAGATAATTCATCTGTTGAAAGACCAGAACCAAAAAATAAAGGGATAGGTCATTCTACTACACTTCCAAGTGATGTTGAAGATATAGTTAGTTTAAAAAAGGTTTTGAGAAAATTATCTGATATGGTTGGAATTAGATTAAGAGCTGAAAATAAATACGCAACTGTTATCTCAGTTCAGTTAAAAAATAATAATTTCTTTAATTATCAACATCAAAAAAAATTAATTAATCCTATATCTTCTAATGATGATATATATGAAAATAGTTGTGAATTATTAAAAAGTATGTGGAAAGGTGATCCTATAAGATTAGTAGGTATTAGAGTAAGTGATTTTACTGATAAATCTTTTGAACAGATTTCTTTATTTGAAGAAGTAGGAAAAACTAATAAAAGGGATAAGATTCAAAAGGCTATGGATAAAATAAATGAAAAATATGGAAATAATACAATTAAAAGTGCAGCCTTGTTTGATAATGATGAATATTGAAAGAGAAATATAGCATCTTATCACATTAACTCATACAAAAAAAGTAGATTATAATTTTATATATCTACTTTTCTTTTATTACTTTGAGCTCAATTTATTTATTACTGTTATTATATTTGTATACTTTAGTTTGAGAATTACCATCAGAGTATACTATTTCATTATTTACTGGAACTACGAAGTCTGTTTTAACGCTTACACATCTAGGTGTTTTATCATTTGGTGTTTTTATAAGTAAATCGTAAACAATTTGGAATTTGCTTCCCCAAACACCTGCATCCAAATAATCTTTCTCAGTATATCTTTTTTGTGTTATTGTAGAAGAATAGTAACCATTAAATCCACAACCGCTTCCCTCAATAAACTCCATATTGCAACCTTCAACAGCAAATACATTATAATAATCTATATCATCGCCTATTGGGAATCCCAACATTAATGAATTATGTATTCTATCATCCATTGAGTCTTGTAATATTCCATTCATTGAAGTGTATTTGGATTTTATGGATGAATCAATATGCACATTATCAATATATACTTCAGTATCATCTGGTAATCCTTTTGTTTTTACTTTGTAATACAAGGTTTTATCTGAGGTTATTCTCCATTCTCTTTTAGAAGTATCATCAAAACTATAATCAGTTTCTAATGTGAATTTTTCACCTGGAACTTTAAGAGATTGATGTAATCCTGAACCTATATCTACTGTGCCATCTTCATTATTTATCTGTCCAACAATGTCATAGTCTTCATACGCTGCCATTTCACGTTTATTACAACCAGCGAAAGTTGTGATCATTAATGCAGCTAGTACTCCAGCTTTTAATTTATTTTTTTGTTTTATATTCATAATAACAACTCCTTTTTAATTAATTTGCTATGTATGATAACACATTTTATAACAAAAAACAATATTTTTCCGATTTATTAATTTGCAAAAATCAAGTTTTAGTGTTATTATCATATTAGATTTATATTTTAGTTTCAAGAACTCTTTATTAGGTTGTATTCTTTATATTAAAACATTAAATCAAAACTAATAAGGAGGACATGATGAAAGAAAATTACACAGATAAAACTATAGTTTGTAAAGATTGCAAAAAAGAATTTGTGTTTACTGCAGGTGAGCAAGAATTTTATGCTGAAAAAGGTTTAACTCATGAACCTGTACGTTGCAAAGAATGTAGAGATGCTAAAAAAGCATCATTTGATAAGAAATTAAATAAAAATGACTAATTAGTCATTTTTTTCTATATATCCTATATATGGAAGGTTTCTGTAATTTTGGTTATAATCTAATCCAAAACCAACTATAAATTTATCTTATATTTCAAAGCCCACATATTCTGCTTCAAATGGTATTATTCTTCTAGATGATTTATCATGCAATGTACAAGTTTTTATACTGCTAGGTTTCATCTTTTTAAATATGGTATTAAATAGTTTAATGTTTTTTCTGTATCAATTATATTTTTTATTACAATAACGTTTTTACCTTCTATTGATGGAAGTAAATCTGCAACTAATTTAACTTCTTTACTATCTTTTCCTTCATAATCTTTTTTTATTTTCTTGAATAATTTAATATTTTTTTTAGCAATTATTCTTTAGTTATTAGTATTTTTATATCTTTCATAGCATACTCCTTATATACTAGAATTATAACATATAGCTCAGTTTATTTTCTAATAAAATTTTGAAATTATATATTGATTTTATTACAACTATTTGTTAGAATACTATTAGCATTTAATTAATGCGTCATTTGGCGGAGTTGGTGAAGTGGTTAACACTCTGGTTTGTGGCACCAGCATTCAAGGGTTCGATTCCCTTACTCCGCCCCATATTGAAATTTACGCACACCTTTGTGTGTTAAATAAGTAAAAGTTCGTAATACTTGGTATTATGGACTTTTTTCTTATAATAAAGGTGGTGAATAATAAAATGAATGTGTCCATAGAAATTTTAGAATTTCCTTTGTGCGTAAAAAACAAGATATTAAGGATTAAAGATATTACTAAATTAAATATAGAATATATTGCAGGAAAGAATATTGTCTTTAATAACTCTAATTTGGGATTAAAAGAACCACATAAAATTATTATTAGTAATGGTACAGATAAACTAGTTTTACTATGTTATGATGATACAAATCTATATAATGAAGAACTAAATGCTACTGTTACTTTATTAGAATTAACAAACATAGTTAATGTATTTTTAGAAAAAAATTTGTAGTTCATTTTTTTCTTTATTTATAAGGCTAAAGCAGTGTTTTACTATCTGTTTTTCAAAAAGATGTGTGTGGTTGTAAATGATGTGATACCAAATTTATAAAAAAATTTAAGCAATATGATACAATAAATTTGTTATTGTTG
>CAKOWI010000018.1 GCA_934122275.1 uncultured Bacilli bacterium
TCGGCAACCAAGGCATTCAATTTTTTTAAGTATGCATTCTCCGCACGAAGACGCTGTACTTCTGCAATCAGATCTTCTTCTTTCTTAATTTTCGGAGGTCGCCCTGTGGATTTCCTTCCTCTGCGTTCTATGTAAAGTCCCTCTGCTCCTTCCTCAAGATAGATTCGTTCTCAGGCTGTTACTCTGCTATTCGGTATGTCAAATTGACGTGCAGTTTCACGATAGCTTAACTTTTCTCTGTGCATTATTTCCACTACTTTGATTTTGAATTCCGGCGTGTATCTTTTGTTCGGCTGTCCTTTTGGCATAAAAATGCCCCCTTTCGTTAGACTTTTTAATTGGTATATTTCTATTATACCATATTCTCTAACAAAAGGGGAGCATTTCACTCTCAAAGCTGCTGCTTTTTTACTCTTTTCTGAGAATGACAATATGTTCCATAGTCATAGTAGTACCTTTAGCACCAGTAATATTGGTCGGAGAATTTAAAGAAGGCATCACTTTATTAGGAATGTTTCGGTCAACAGTATATACTGGAACAAGTCCATACTGTGGAGCAAGTTCAGTTATAATAGCATCGGTTTGAAGTAGTTCATTTTTCACAGTTCTGTTCCCAACAACCCAAAATTGATAGCCGCCAGACTTTGTTTTTCTTGCTACACTACAAAGTGCTGCATCAAGATCGGCATAAAAACTATATACGTCACCCGCCCGTTCAATATCGGCGTCTTTAATGGCATCAAGTGAAGCCCGTAATGTTTCACTACATAAAACGAATTCAAAACCGTTCCTGTATTTTTTACCACCCATTAGTGATTTGTCTACACCCATGATTTCTTTTTCAGAGAGGTCAAAAAGGTTTATCCACTGAAGAGAAAGCCGACTATACTCACCATAAGCAACGGTCGTTCGACTATCCCCATAGGGAGGGGAAGTTATGATAAGATCGTATGTATCATCCTCAACATCAGATAGTGAGCATACATTATTATTATAGACAGTTACTGACGATTCTGAGTTATTCTCTGTAAGCACATTACAAAAATCCTTCATTTTTGCGACATTTCGCATAAGAATCTTACTGAATTCATCATAGACTTCTGGATTAAAAGCCTGAACTTTATCAGCACGCATCCGGAACATCTTAAATTCTCCATTGCGCCTGTTTGATACAAATCGAATGGTCTCGCTCATTGCAACGAAAACAAAATCACGTATATCCTTGCTCTTGATTCGTTCTATTTCTGACTTGATAATAGCGAGTTCTAAGACAACACGAGGTCTAAACCAATAGCCCATGTTTTTAAATTCAGGAATAATAATATCTATGTCATTGGATTCACAGTAATCTCGAAGATATGTATGGGCTTCGTCTCCCCATCCCTTTTTACCTGTTAAATCCAAACCAAGGATATTAGTACAATAACTATCTACACTATCAATGGCTGATAAATAAGAATTCCTTTTTCTCGTAATTCTGTTGAACAGTTGATCTACTTCGGTTGTCAGATGCTCGCAATCTAAAGGGGTTGTTTTGACTTTGCTTAGCAACAACGCCAAAGGATTGATGTCATTGCCCGATACCTTGCCAATCCCATTAACCATACCTTCTACAAGTACTGTACCAGAGCCAGCAAAAGGATCTAATAACGCCTGAACGGGCTGGATGTCTTTTATAAGCCTAATTATATTTCTGCTTATGGGACAAACCATCATTGCCGGATAATTATGAAGTCCGTGCGTATACTCTTTGGTGTTATCATCACGAAAATCCCAATAATCAATCGGAAGTTTCTTTAAAGCAGCAATCAGTTTCTTGTCATTTTCAGTAAGCATTGTTTTCTCTCCTAACTTTGGCGGCGTTTTTTTCGGTTTATCAAAGCACCCCTCATGTGTTTTTATTTCAACAGTACAGATGGTATCATTGTGCCATCCACCGTGGGGGACAAGAAGGATTCTCTCGATTTCAAAGCCATACTTATTTCCAATGCCGCCGCTATTCCACTCAAAAGTAATAACCCTACCGCCAATTTTGACTATACGAGAAATTTCGCGCTTGTGGTTTCCCCAGAAGGACGCTTTAGTTGTATCCCACGTTACAGAATAGCCTACATCATTGTAGCATTCACTAACCTGACGAGGAGAATACGGAGGATCGTAAAGAACACCGTCAACCGAATTATCATCAAACATTTTCAGGAAGTCTAAAGCATCGAGATGGTAATCTGTATCGTACTGGGTATTTAGATCATTTGTGATGCTTGCGATTTTATTCTGATTTGCAAACGGATCTATCCATAGGAGTGAAAGGTCTACTGTTTCAGCGATTAACTGTTCTATCGGTTTTATACTGAAGGTGTTTTTATTAGGCATTGCCCATACTCGCTCAATACGAATCGGTTTACTTTTTGCTTTTGCCACTGCTATCCTCCGTTGTATCATCGGGCTGTAAGATCAGCCGATTATTGGTTCTATCTATGTATATAGAGAACTTGCTCTTTCCTTTTTCCACAGAAAGATTCGATAATACGCTTTTAGGGAGCCGTATTCGCATATCTTGTTGAAGTACATACGTATCTAAATAAATGAGTTCGCTTTCCATATTTGTCCTCCTTTTAGACTAATTTCAGTCTAAATTATACCATACAATACAGTGAAAGTCAAGTAACAATTATTCAACGCAGCACCGCTATTTTAAGCAGATTGATATTGACTTTTCAATGGATATATGATACAATAGTAATGTAATTTGGAAAATTCAATTACAGCAGGAGGGAAAATATGCCAGAACAAAAGATTATCGACCGTGACACATACTGTGCTATCAAGAAAATGAGCCGTGAAGAACTACAAGCCTTCTTGATGCGCTACGCTGACGGGCTGCTGGAAAAAGACGGCAAGTCCATTGATCTCCGGGAGGTTGAGAAAGACCTCCGTCATATCAAGGGTATTGGCGATAAGCGTGTCGAAGAAATCATGGCAGTATTTGAAAAGCATCTTGGTGTGTGAATTTTTGATAAATTAAGCTATATAACATTATATCTATACTAATAACAGAAAAACAGGAAATGGAGAAAATACAGTATGCCAGATAAGTTATATTCTTTATCAGATCTTTTTGAAAGAAGATTATTTCGTATTCCGGATTATCAACGCGGTTACGCTTGGCAACATTCTCAATTTGTTGATTTTTGGGATGACCTGAATAACCTCCAAATGGATCATTACCACTATACCGGTCTTTTGTCTTTGAAACTATTAAAGCACAAAGAGGTTGAATCTTGGGGAAACGACTTATGGTTGGTTGATCGAAAAAACTTTAAACCTTGCCATATTGTTGACGGGCAACAACGTCTTACAACATTCATTATTCTTTTGAATGAGATCATAAACTTTGTTTGTAATCTTGAAGAAAATGCTAAGAAAAAAGATAAAGACATTTTATTAGGATATGTAACAATAAATGAGATTAGATCAAAGTATATTTGCCAAAAACGTCCTCCTCAAAATATGATTACAACATATCTATTTGGTTATGAAACAGATAATCCAAGTGATAAATATCTACGTTATAAGGTGTTTAACGAGCCTGACTCCATTGAAGTGAATGAAACCTATTATACTAAAAACTTGAAAGCAGCAAAGGATTTCTTCTTCAGTAATATTACAGCTTTCTATGCTGAAGAAGGGTTAGAGGGCATAGATAGAATCTATAAAAAGCTAACACAAAAGCTCATGTTTATCCTTCATGAAATAGATGATGACTATGATGTTTTTGTAGCTTTTGAAACAATGAATAACCGCGGAAAGAAATTAACGAATCTGGAACTTCTGAAAAATAGGTTGATATACTTGACCACCATCTATAATAATAAAGTACTTGACGAAAAAGATAAATCTGAACTTCGTAAGCAGATCAATGAAGCATGGAAGGAGGTTTATTATCAGCTTGGAAGGAACAAAAATATCGCCCTTTCTGATGATGATTTCTTGCGTGCTCATTGGATTATTTATTATTCATATTCACGCAAAAAAGGCGATGATTACATAAGATTTCTTCTTAATAAATTCTCTGCAAAGAATGTGTACGAAAAGAAACCAGTTGAAAACGTTATTGAACAGACGTTAATATATGAAGAAGCCTTAGATGATGCTGACGAAGATGATGAAGTAATAGCAGATTATGTTGAGGAAACGCCTGAAATCTTGCTAAAACTTGAACCACGTGAAATTGCTGACTATGTAAATAGCCTTAAAGATTTGGCTAAATATTGGTATGACACCTTTTTTCCAGATGAAAGCCCCACACTATCCGGCGAAGAAAAGCTCTGGCTTGATCGACTTTATCGTATAGGTATAGGCTATTTTCGTCCACTTGTAACAGTTGTACTTAGCAAATGTCCCTGCGCCGAAGATCGAATCACTTTATTCAAAGCAATAGAAAGGTTTATTTTTGTTTGCTTTAGACTTGCAAATTATAAATCAACATATCAAAGCAGTATATACTATGCCGCTGCGCACAACATATATATTGGCAAAACAACTGTTCAAAAAGTCACCGCTGCACTAAATAGCACTGTGAATACAAATATTCAGTACGCGATTCAAAACTATATTACAGACATTGAAAAGAAGCTTTCTTCAGGAAAAAGAGAAGGATATTATTCTTGGAATTCATTACGTTATTTCCTGTATGAATACGAATATAGTTTGTGGGAAAGCACTGGTGTCAAAAAGCCCTCATGGGAGTTGTTTTCAAAATCCGAAAACGAAAAGGTCTCTATTGAACACATTCTACCTCAAACGCCGTCAAAGTGGTACTGGAAGAATCAATTTCGACAGTATATTAACAATGACTCGGAAATGGCTGCACTAACTGGTTCGTTAGGTAACTTGTTACCGTTGGCACAAAGTATTAATTCAAGTCTCCAAAATGACAGTTTTGACGAAAAGAAAAATCCGACTGGCTCTGAAAGGCGAGGATATTCAAGTGGATCAAATTCTGAGATAGAGGTAGCTAAGGAAGAGGCATGGGATGCGCAGCGCATATATAAGCGTTGCCTTGATTTACTTGCTTTTATGGAAAAGCGTTGGTGCTTCGAAATGACGAAAGAACAAAAAGAAGCATTAACTCTTGTAAGTTTCATACATGATGGCAGAAGTATTCCAGAAGAACTACCTAAAACAGTCGAACAAAGTCCTATTTCAGCATCTGAAAAGCGATATGCGGCAAGGTTTAATTATTGGACTTATGCACTCCCGATAATCAGAAAAGCTCATGGCGGAAAGGGACATCCTTATGGGAAAGTATCTCCCTCTGAAAGTAGTTATAAAGGCGGATTTTTTGGACTTAGATGTATTCATTTGTATTGCAGTATAAGCTTAAAAAAGCCACTTCATTGTGGTGTCGGGTTATGGATTGACACAGGCATCAAAGAACAAAATGAGAGAGTATTTGATATGTTATACTCCCACAAGAACGAAATCGAATCAAAAATATCAATGCCAATTAAATGGAATCGCAAAGATGAAAAACGAGCCTGTTCTATTGATATCATTCTTGAAGATGCCGACTTTACTGATGAAGAACAGTGGAAAAAAATAAGCGAATTTCACGCAGATATGTCTAAGGAACTGTCAGACCATATCGTTACAGCATATGAATTTGAACTGACTAATATTGATTTATCTCTACCTCAATCTGAAAATAGACTAACACATTTACCAGAATTGCTAATGATGTGGGCTCGTTCTAAAGAGGAAGAAGGAAAAATCATTCTTGATCGGGCTAATTGCACCAAGAAATTTACAAGATTTACCACCGATGCAATGACAGAGATCTATCCGTTTTCAAAAGAAGCATCCAGTGGATGGAATACAAGAAACTACTATTTTTATGAAATAGTTCTCACAAATCACAAAGAGCTTCATATGCAGTTTGCTTTAAGTGGAAAAAATCTTCCAGATAATTTAAAAGAAAAAAGTGCTTGTATACTTGAACTTTTCCGAGTAAAAGGAAAGAAGGAAGGTTGGGATTGGAAAACCCCATTTAAAACCCCAAGTATCTATATTTCTGAAGATTATTCCGATGAAGAAATCATTTCTACACTTGATGATTACTATGATCAGTTGATGGAGTTTGAAAGCCAACTGATTTCTGCTATGCCTAAAGAGCAGTAACCAGCATCATATGTGTTTTTCAACTTATTCTCCCGTGAACAGAGCGATTATTGACATATTTCCACGCATATAAAATTCCGAAAAAACAACCAATCTACGCACTCACGGAAACCACTATCGCCTATTCCGCCTTGACGGTTATCAATTCTAACGTCTTGGCGCACGTTGAGTGCGTAGTATTGATGTCACAACAAAAGTCATAAAACGACGTGTTTACGCGGATAATTGGCACTTGACCTTTTCGAATATATTTCCCTGCACACTCATTTTGCTGTATGCGGGAACAGGTGAAAAAGCCAAAAGACGTACACGGCACATCTGACAACCAATCTGCACACTTTGATTTTTGACAGCCAAATCACGCACTCGATTTAGGGTGCGTGAAACTGCTTTTTCCGATTTTTCAGTGTGTAGATTGAATGCCACACTAAAAAACAGCGTAAAATCGCCAAAAACGGGCTAATCAAAAATTGCGATTCGGGTGATTGCAAAATAGGGTTGAGTGTGGGGAAAGGTTGTCAATTTGGAAAATTCGGAAGTCCTACAAGGACAAAACGATGAATTTCGATGCTTAAGTTAAAGCTAAACAAATTATGCTTAATTGAAAGAGGTGTATGAAGTGAGTTCATTACAGCATCAAGCAGAAGCAATTACAAGATATCTTATAGATATGGAATCCGCTCAAGCAGTGTTAATTAATGGAGAATGGGGTGTTGGAAAGTCGTATTTTGTTCGAGAAATTCTAACACGCTCTCTCGAAAATAATGGATTAAATGTTGTTTTTTATTCGCTTTATGGCGTTGATTCGTTGGATAGTATCCGAGAAGATATAGCATATATGTTATTACAATCAAGAATTGGTGAGTTTACTATTAAGGGGAGAAAAATTCCTAGCTTTTTAGTAGAGAAAATACCTGCGATTATAAAAATATCAGCAAGACATCTTGACGTTAACGATGATATTTCAGATATTAACGACTCTTTTGAATCTGATTTAAGTAAAACCGTTCTCGTCTTTGATGACCTAGAACGCGCATCTATTGATATTAATGTTATTTTAGGCTTTATTAATAGTTATCTAGAAAACACTAATGCCAAAATCGTTATAATTGCAAATGAAAATGAGATAGGTACTTCTAAATTGTCGACTGATTTACCGCAAAAGTATTTAGTCGCTTCTAACCCACATATTCAGTTTGAAGAAGAACAGACTCCAAAAAACAAACAGCAAAATAATGAAAAAAATGTAGTCTTTACGCATAAACAAATTATCGAAAGAACTCATGCGTTATTCTCAAGCGATATACAGTATGCCACTGTAAAAGAAAAATTGATCGGTCTAACTGTAAAGATAAATCTAAGATTTGAAGAAGTATATGATGATTTGGTTAATGCGTATTCTAGTGAGATTTCCCATGAAATTCTTACAAAAATGAAGCCTTCTGTAATCGAAATGTTTGAAATGCTAGGCTGTCATAATTTAAGAACATTTATTTTTGCCATTTCGATTTTTGATAAATTATACTCATTACTTACTGGATTCGATAATGACGATGATGTGTATAATAGAATCGTAACGGATGAAATTAACGGAATTCTTAAATATATCATATATTGTTCGATAAGATACAAGGGCGGCTTTATTGATGAAAATCGTGAAGATACAAGCAAAACTATCTGTTGTATTAGATTTAAAGCTGCCCCGTATACTTTCATAGATCATTATATACACACGCACCAACTTCAAGATGATATAAGGGAAGAAGTCAAGAAAAATATTGATGAAAAGTACGATGATCTAAAAAGGAAAAAAGAACATGATGAACTGTCGATTTTCAAAGTATCCGATTTTGAATGGCTTTATAAAGATGATAATGAAGTAGAAGAACTCATTAACAAAATGTATGATGAATTAGAGGAAGGAAAATATACTGAGAGATATTATAAGGATATTATTTCTATTTTCTTTCAGTTGGATCACAATGGCTTCGCCCTTTCTGCTGGCACTCATACGATAGATGACTTTATAGCTTTAATGGTAACATATATTAGTGACAACACAGTTGATTCTCATTTTTTAGATATCATGGAAGCGTTCGGTTTTGATGAGTCTGATGAAAAATATAGTGTATATATTCAAAGACTACGTGATGCTTTTAATAAAAAAGAAGAAATAGAAACAGCGTCAGAATATGAATCTGTTTTTAGCGTTGAAGACTGGACAGAAAAATTCTATGATTATTGCTATGAAAATCGCGACAACTTTATCTCTAAACGTAGTTTTTTGACAGATGGTTTGATAAATATATTGATTAGCAAAATTGACAATGCAAGTAACCGTCAAATTGTCAAGATGTGTGATGCTATTTGCATAGTATATCATTTTGGAAATCTCAATCAATTTTTCAAGAATGATCTTGAGCCATTAAAAAGATTAGTCGATTATTTAAAAACTATTAAGCAAACTAAAAGTGATAAGCAGACTCGACAAATAGTATTACAATCATCAATTTCTCGATTAAGCATCAAATACGATACGATCAATAGATAAAACTATTGTATGAATAATCTTATGGAAGCAGGAGATTATAACGAGAATAGGCGAGCTATCAATATATAAAACAAAAAATCCCCCTCATCAAGCAGGAACATTGCTTCCTGCTTGATGAGGGGGATCATATTCACTTTTCAATACTAATCGTCACGCCGGACTTAAACCGAAACTCCAGAAAATCCTCACAAACCTTTACACTTTCCAGCAGCTTCTTCACCAGTGCCTCGTCAAACTCCGTGATGGTTCTCTGCTGAGAATGGATGAAATGCAGCAGTTGCTGAATGCGTTCTCGGTGTGCCGCTCTGGCGGTATCATCCATGACGGTTTGTTCCTGCAGCTCACGCAGGTGCAGGATTTCCTCTGCCAGTTCATCGTAGTTCGTGCCGCTTTCCGTCCGGTCGATCAGCTCCTGCTGCAATTGCCGCATCCTATCCGCGAGGGCTTCCACTGACTGCGGATTGGCAAGGCTGATCGC
>CAKOWI010000019.1 GCA_934122275.1 uncultured Bacilli bacterium
TCGTAGGGTTAATTATGGAATTAATGAACCCATACAAGGTCCCTTATTCTTTATAATATTCTGAATGATATGGTAAATTTCTATAACCACAGTAAAATTTCTTTCAAACACGAGTAGTTTAACATACTAACAAATCACTAATACTCTCGCTTAGAATCGATACATTGATAAGTCACTCATATGATTATAAGTAAAAAGATGCTGAGAAGTATAGTACCGGTACTATTTCTTCTGTGATGCACTTCTCTCATAAAAAGAATGATTAATGTAAACGAGATTTGGGAAATATGAAGAAAGAACTTGAAGTGATAATGTTCTTATGATGTATGATCTCCATATAATATTTCTGTCCCACTGTCAAATGTTACACCAAATAAAAACATCCTATTACTTATGCATCAAGAACACTTACAAAAGTAGAACAAAATTATAGTCATTTAGACAAAAAAGCTACAGCTATTTTCTGGGCATTACACAAATTTTTCAATTTCTGCTTTGAACGAAATTTAAAATTTATACCGATAACAAACCAGTCCTTGGGTTTCAATGAACCTAAACAAATGACAATTTAAATCTGGATTTAATTACAATATATAGGAAGTTAGACTAGGAGAACGTAAACTATGCAGGAAAATTAGATCTGATACTTCTCTCCTATCAGTTAATGAATTTAAATTAATTAGATGAAGTCTCTCTCTGTAAGAAGGGAGATTAACACTATTGTGCCCACGCAAGTAATTTAGAGGAAACCGAACAAATGCTTTCAATACGATCTATCTATGTACTATATAGCACGGATACCAAACTTGTGATGAATATTCAAGTATTGCACGCACTATTGAGAAGTATAGAAGTCGAGCAACTAATGGGTTGTTAAATTCTTTACTCCACCATTTAATAAAACCTGACATTGAAGAAGCCTTCGCTATAACACCAGATATATGTAAGTTAAAAACTATTTTCCTATCAAAGACAATACCAAAATCAGTTGTAACTGAATAGTTGTCGATTTATTGGGAACAAAACTATGTTAATTATTATTCACAACATACTTTAAAATAGAGAGTAATATTTTTATCACCTTTGTTTGGATAGCTGTAATAAAGGAAAACTTACAAAAAGTGGGGAAATTTACATTTTCTCAAGGATTTGTTAAAAAGATAAGAGAAAAAAAGGGTCTCGAGAAGACTCTAGCACATTTTAGTAATAGAATAGGAGGCACTGAATCTGCTCCAAAAGTCGTTCTCAAAAGGGTTTTTAATTTTGTGTATACCATATACTCTGTATCGGGTATAGGTAAATTTACTCCTATATTAATGATGTGCTGAAAGTGTTCATGTACAACAAAACTAATATCATCAAAATCACTTTCAAAAAAAGAAGCAAGTAACATATATTATTGGAATCGCTACTAGCTGTGCTATTCAGGCGCATTGTAGTATAGAATAAAACAATTTTACGTTTTCATCATTTCATTATTTTCAAAAATTTCAGTAAAACTTACACTGACCAATAAATAAGATATACCTTCAAAATTACGTTTTCCGAAATTAAGTTTTTCCACTTTAATTTCAATATTATCATCTGGTATATAACTTATTACTCTTATCGTAAAAATGTTGAACAAGGGAATCAAACAAATCATTGTTCATGTTTTGTGGGGATATAGCAAATAATTATGAAAATATGACAATCGTATGTTTCACACTTAATATTTCCAAATTCAAAGCAGTAAGTCATTGGGAAATAATACACCTAATTTGGTTTAGTGAATATAACGATCTCTTCTAAATACTTGATAATACTGTCAGTCCATCAAAGTCAAAATTGGACGAACTAGTAGATAAATAGGAGCTATTTATCTTTTGTATACCGTTTTTCTTTCCCCTTTTATTAGAATAGTTTGTATTGAATACCTTAACAAAAGTACGAATAGTTCAATTTTGATACTAATGAAACTAACTTTAGCAGAGTTAGAAATGAATATGAATTTTTAAATAAATTTTTATACAATAATTACATACATCAGTATGTTTACGCGCTGCGCACTATTAGGTTTACAAACTCTGGAATATCGACCTATACTTTTAAACGCGATGCTTATAAGAGGTTTGATTTGCTCTCACATTTTATGAGATGCACTGAGATTATTGTTTATTCGTCGGAATCAGCAATATAATCTTAGAAGTATTAATTCTTTAGTTGCACCTTATCGTAGGGTTAATTATGGAATTAATGAACCCATACAAGGTCCCTTATTCTTTATAATATTCTGAATGATATGGTAAA
>CAKOWI010000020.1 GCA_934122275.1 uncultured Bacilli bacterium
ATATTCTTTAATAATCTTTATAATTCTATCTACTTCTTCTTTTAAAATAGAATATTTTTCTTTTATGTATTTTATATCATTTTCTTTACTTTTCATTTCTTGGTTGTATGCTATTTCTGCTAATTCTTTAAATCCTAAATATTTTGAATCACTTTTTAACGCATGCACTTCTATGGCATATTCTTCCATTTTCTCTTCTTCTTTATATTTCTCTAGTTTTCTCATTCTCTCTTCTATGTTATTCATGAATTCTTCTAGTGTTTCATTATACATTTCTATGTCTCCTAAAAGTTCTATCCCTTTTTCTACATCGATTCTATTTTTCTTCAGATATTCTATATCTTTCTTTTCTTTTGTTACATATACTGATGAAAATTGTTCATTTTTTTTATGTTCTTTTATTTCTATTTTATTTAACGGTTTTTCCATATCAAACAATTCTTTTGGGATTTCTTCTAGTTTTTCTTCTTTCATTTCAAATTTTGTATCAAATGTTATATAGTTACTTAATATTTTAAACAGTTCATTCTTATCTATTGGTTTTGCTAGATAATCTGTAAATCCTTCTCTTAAATATTTTTCTTTCATTCCACTTACTGCATTTGCTGTTAAGGCGATTGTTGGTATTTTATATCCTTCTATTTTCTTTAATCTTATTAATGTTTCTGTTCCTCTCATTCTTGGCATCATATCATCCATAAAGATTAAATCATATTCGTCTCCTTTTTTTACTTTTTCTAAACATTCCATTCCACTTTCAGCAGAATCTACTATACATTTATATTTTTTTAACAATTTTTTAGCTACTTTTATATTTATTTCATTATCATCTACTATTAATACTTTTTTCCCACTTAAATCTAATTCTGCTTTTATATCTTGTTTTTCTTCTTCTTTAGTATTTAAACTTGTTCTTTGATCTATTGCTGCTATAAATTCTGATCCTTCTCCATATGTACTTTTTACCGTTATATTTCCATTCATCATTTCAACCAATTGTTTAGTTATTGCTAGTCCTAATCCTGTTCCTTCTATCGTTGTATTTTTATCTTCTTCTAATCTTTCAAATTTTGTAAATAATCTATTTACTTGTTCTGGTTTTATTCCTCTTCCTGTATCTTTTACTGATATAAACAAACGACATATATTTTCTTTCCTTACACATGTTATTTTTAGTTTTATATATCCTTCATTTGTATATTTTACGGCATTTGTTAGTAAATTAATTAGTATTTTCTTTATATTTGCGTGATCTCCATATAAATATTCAGGTATATCTTCTGCTATATCTGTTTCAAACTCTATTTTTTTATCTCCTATTCTTACTTGGATTAGTCTTTCTACTTCTTCTAGTATTTTTCTTACATTATAGTCTGATTCTATTAATTCTAGTTTTCCTGCTTCTATTTTTGATATATCCAAAATTCCATTTACTATTTCTAGTAATGTATTTCCTGCACTTATAACATCACCTGCATCTTCTTTTGCTTCATCTAATGTTTCAGCTGTTTTTATACATTCTGAGAAACCCATTATGGCATTTAAGGGTGTTCTTATTTCGTGTGACATGCTTGATAGAAAGTCTGACTTTGCCCTATTTGCTTTTTCTGCTGTATCTTTGGCTAGTTCTAGTTGATTCATCATTTTTATGTCTGGATTTTCTATGGTATGATACAT